>NZ_JBQTJC010000174.1:0-27772 GCF_052387495.1 Sphingosinicella sp.
GCCGTGTGGGGCGCGATTGGGCGGGGGGGGCGGGCCGATGGCTTTGTCGAGTATCGGATCGTCGTAATAATAAGCGGGGCAAGGGCGGATCCGCGCGGCGTTGCCGCGCTCGGCGGCGAAATGGACGATGGCCGCCTGCCGCTCGGCGAGGTCGGGAACGTCGCCCTTCATGTCGTCGAACAGGATAGCGAGATCGTCGGGCTTGAGCGGCGCGAGCGCGGCGAGCTTGGCGGCGAGCCGGTCCTGCCAGCCGCGCTCCGGATGGAGGTGAAGCTCGAACGGGGTGAGGCCGACGCCGAAGCGGACGCCGTGAGCGCGGCAGGCCTCGCGGAAGGCGAGCAGCCGTTCCAGTTCGTCCTCGGGATGCGGCTCCTGCCAGCGGCGGCGCAGGAAGGCGTCGGCCTTGGGTGCGTAAAGATAGAAGCGGAAGCCGTGGGGGGCGAGGACGGCGACCGCCTCGGCCCGCGCCTGCCAGCTCCACGGGCGGCCGAAAAACCCCTCGATGATGCCGAGCTCCGGCGTCATGACGCCGGTTCGAGCGCGTTGATCGCCCGGTGCACCGCCGCCTCGACCTCGCCGCGCTTGAGCCCGGGCGGGACGACGGGTTCGAAGCGCATCGTGACGATGCCGGGCCGCTTGACGAAGGCGTTGCGCGGCCAGAGCCGGCCGCTGTCGAGCGCGACCGGGACCACGGGCAGGCCGAGCGCGCGGTAGAGGCCGGCGAAGCCCGGCTGGAGCGGGGGCTGCGCGCCGACGGGGACGCGCGTCCCTTCGGGGAAGATTACGATCGGCCGCCCTTCGGCGATCGCCGCCTCGGCCGCGCGCATCATCCGCCGCAGGGCCGCGGCGCCGCCCGAACGATCGACGGGAATCACGCCGTAGCGACGCACCACCCAGCCCCAGAGCGGGATGTCGGCGAGCTCGCGCTTCAGCACCAAGGCGGGTTCGTCGAGCAGCAGCACGATCTCGAGCGTCTCGTACATCGACTGGTGCTTGACCGCGACCAAAGCCGAACCGGCGGGCGGCGCGCCCTCGACCCGGGTGCGGATGCCGAGGATGTGGCGCGCGCACCGGCGGTGGACGCGAACCCAATTGTGCGCCCAGCCGCGGATCGCCTGCGTGCCCAGCAGGCTGATCGGGAAGGCGAGCAGGACGGCGATCACCGTCCAGGCATAGAAGACGAGCGCGAACAGGGCCGAGCGCAGCGCGTTCATAAGCCGCTAGAGGCCGACCAGATCGGCGGCGCGGCCGAGCAGATATTTGTTATATTCGGCGAAAATCTGGCTGAAGCCCGGATCGGTCGGGACCGCGTCGATGACGATGACGAAGTCCGCCCCGAGCCGCTTCCTCAGCTCGTAGCCCGCGCGCGGCATGTGGAGGTCGTTGGTGACCAGCCTGAGCGAGCGGTAATTGTGCCGCGCCAGCCAGGTCGCGGTCTCGTCGGCGTTGGAGCGGGTGTCGAAGGCCTCGCGGCCGAGATCGACGCAGCAGGCGACGAGGCGCGGATCGACGCCATATTCGGCAACGATCTCCTCCGCCCTGACAGCACGGTTGACGCCCGAGATCAGCATCCGCCGCGCCATCCCGGCGCGCAGCCGCTCGAAGCCCCGCTCTAGCCGGCCCGCGCCGCCGGTCAGCACGACGATCGCGTCGGTGCGCTCGTCGCCCGCCGGGCGCGGCAGCTGCACCGCGAAGACGGCATAGCCCAGCACGTAGAGGAGCAGGACGAGCAGGAAGGCGCGGATCAGGAAGCGAATCACAGCATTCGCCCCAGGGCGCGAAGGATGGTCAGACGGGCGACGAGCATCGCTAGGAGAACGCCCAAAACGGGGAGGAAGACCAACACCGCCCAGCCCTGGGCCGGAATCGTGGCCGAGCCGAGCAGCTCCGAGCCTAAAGCCGCGACCCGGTCGCCGATCGCGATCAGGACGAAGCCGGCGAGGATGAAGCCGACCAGCCCGCCGAACAAGGCGTCGAGCGCGATCCGGCGCTGGAAGAGCCGCGCGACCTGGACGTCGGTCGCGCCCATCAGATGGAGAATCTCGATCGTTCCGCGATGGGTGTCGAGCGCGGCGCGGGCGGCGAGGACGACGGTGGCGGCGGTCGCCCCGACCATCAGCAGGACGAGTCCGGCCGCGAGCCATTTGAGCGCCCCGATCAGCGAGGCGATCGGCGCCAGCCATTGCGCATTGGTGTCGACCCGCGCCGCCGGCGCGACCGCGGCGACCGCGGCGCGCAAGGGTGCGAGATCGGCCTGGCCTTCCGGCGTCAGATCGACGTCGATCAGGGCAGGAACGGGGACATCGCCCTCGAGCCCACCGACTCCGATCCAGGGCTCGAGCAGTCGCTCGATCTCCTCCTGGGGCACGATCCGGAACGCGGTCACGCCCGGCAGCTCGCGTAGCGCGCCCGCCGCCGCCTCGGCCTGCGCCTGGCGCAGGGTCGGATTGGCCTCGACGACCTGGATAGTGAGGCGGCTGCCGATCTGGGCGTCGAGCCGCGCCGCGGCGCCGGCGAGGCCGAGCCCGGCGGCGGCGGCCAGCACGGTCAGGAACATCATGATCGCGATCACCCAGGGCATCGGCCCGGCGATCCGCCCCTCGGGCAGCAGGCCGCGCTCGGCGGCACCGAACTTGCGCACCCCGCCCCTCATTCCTCCATCCTCTTCGGCGGGTTCCTGAGCGCCCCGGTCGGATCGGCGATCTGGCCGCGATCGAGCCGCAGCATCTCGGCGCGCTGGATGCGGGCGAGCAGGTGGAGATCGTGGGTGGCGACGATCACCGTCGTACCGAGCTTGTTGAGGGAATCGAATAGGTGAAGCAGGCGCAGCGCCATATCGGGATCGACATTGCCCGTGGGCTCGTCGGCGATGAGCAATTCGGGCCGGCCGATCACGGCGCGGGCGATGGCGACGCGCTGCTGCTCGCCGCCCGAGAGGGTGGCGGGGCGCGCGCTGGCGCGGTCGGCGAGGCCGACCCAGGCAAGCATCTCCCGGACCGGCGTCTCGAGGTCGCTGTCCAGCACGCCGGCGACGCGCAGGGGCAGCGCGACATTGTCGAACGCCGACAAATGGGGGACCAGCCGGAATTCCTGGAAGACGACGCCGATCCGCCGCCGAAAGCCCGGCAGCCGCCCGCGCGGCATGGTGACGATGTCCTCGCCGAACAGACGGATGAGGCCCCGGCTGGGCCTCAGCGCGAGATAGAGCAGCTTCAACAGCGAGGTCTTGCCAGCGCCCGACGGCCCCGTAAGAAAATAGAAGCCGCCTTCCTTCAGCGAAAAGCTCAGATCCGACAGCGTCTCCGCGCCGGTGCCGTAGCGAAGACCGACATTCTCGAACTGGACGATCGACCCGCTCGCGCTCAACTGCCCGCCTCCCCGGCCATGGTTGCAGCAATGGCAGGGGCCGCCGATCGCTTCAAGCGTCTGCCGAAATCCCCGGATATCCGTCATTTGCTTGCGCCGCGCCGTCCCGCCATGCTTAGAGTCGGCGAATTGTTTGGGGCGCGTAGCCGATGATCCTGTCCTGTCCGTCCTGCGAGAGCCGCTATGTCGTGCCGGACAGCGCGATCGGCCAGAACGGGCGGCGCGTGCGCTGCGCCAAATGCCGCCACAGCTGGTTCCAGCCGCCGCCCAATGCCGCGCCGGCACCGGCGCCCGCAGCGGCCGCCCCGTCGGCTCCGCCGCCTCCGGCCGAGCCCGAGCCCGAGCCCGTCGCGGCGCCCGCGGTGCCCGCTTATGAGCAAAGCTCCTTCCTGCAGCCGCGGCGCAATCCGGCCAAGCGCTGGACGATCGCCGCGATCGTCGCGGCGGCGCTGATGACCGCGGCGATCGTCGCGATCAACGCGTTCGGCCTGCCCGCCTTCAGCGAGCGGCTCGGCATCCCGGTCCAGTCGGGCGACGCCCTGCGCATCGTCGACGAGGCGGCGGTGCCGCGCCGGCTGGAGAGCGGCAACGAATTGTTCGAAGTCTCCGGCGCGATCGTCAACCAGACCGACGAGGTCCAGCGCGTGCCGCAGATCCGCGCCGAATTGCGCGACGCGCAGGACCGCGTCCTCTACACTTGGTCGATCGCGCCGCCGGTGCGCGAGCTCCAGCCGCGCGGCCGGGTAACCTTCACCAGCGCCAATGTCGACGTGCCGCGCGGCGGGCGGATGCTGCGGCTCAGCTTCGGGCCGGTTTCCTGAGCGTCCAGGCGAAGCGGGCGCATTGCAGCAACCCTGCGACCAGCATCCCCGCGCCCGCCGCATAAGCGAGCCCGTCCGGCCCCCAGTCCTCGCGCACCAGCAGCCAGCCGAGGCCGCCGGTGACGACGAAGAAGCCGGCGACGCCGTTGAGGCTCGCCCAGACCGGCTCGCCCAATGAGCGCAGCGCCGAGCCGAAGACATATTGGAGGCCGTCGAAGACGAGGAAGGCGGCCATTATCGCCAGCATCGAGGCGGCGAGCGCGATCACCTCCAGGTCGTTCGAGAAGGGGCGGACCAGCGGCCCGGCGGCGAGCACCATCAGGAGCGAGACCGTGGCGAGGATGAGGATGGTGAGCCCGCCGGCGATCAGGGCGCGCGGCCAGGCCTCGGCGCGCAGCCCGGCGCCGACCGCGTTGCCGACCCGGACGCCCGCGGCAGAGCCGAAGCCCATCGACAAAGCGAAAGCGAGATTGTGGATCGAGAGCATCGCCTGGAAGGCGCCGGCAGCGGCGTTGCCGAGCCGGGTCGAGAGCACCATCAGCCAGGCGAAGCCGGCCAGCTCCAGCATCGCGCCGAGCGCGGGCATGAGGCCGAACCAAGCGAGCGGCGGCACTCCAGCGAGCGCCCGGCGAAGCGCTGCCGGGCTCAAATCGCGCACCCGCCGCGGCTCGGCGCGGGGCAGCAGCCAGATCGTGGCGAGCATCGCCGCCGCGCCCGCCCAGGAGACGGTCGCGGTCGCGTAAGCGGCGCCGACCGCGCCCAGCGCCGGCAGCCCGAAATGGCCGCCGACCCAGGCCCAGGCGAGCAGGCCGTTGACCGGCAGCATGAAGAGATTGACCGCCATCACCCGTTGCGGCCGGCTGATCCCCTCGAGGAAATAGGAGGCGGCGGCGAGCAGGAACTGGGCGGGAAAGGCGAGCGCCATCGCCGCGACCACCGCCGCGCCGGCGCCGAGCAGGCCGCGCTCGACGCCGATCAAGGCGAGCAGCTCATAGGCCCACAGACCCAGCACCGCCGCCGTCGAGAGCCCGAGGATCAGGCCGAGCGCGATCCCGGAGCGCAAGATCTCGGCCGTCTCGGCGAGCCGCCCGCCCCCATCCGCGCGCGAGGCGAAGACGAGCACGCCGGAGAGGCCGGCGAAGCCCATGACGATCGCGATGAAGGTGAGCGTGCGGCTGGCGGCCAAGGCGGCGAGCTCGTCGGTGCCGTAATGGCCGACCACGGCGACGTCGATCATGTGCATCAACGTCCAGTTGAGGCTGGTCAGCATGATCGGCCAGGCGAGCCGCAGGATGCGCTTCGCCTCGTCCCTCGTCTCTCCCCGGTTGTAGCGCATCGCAGCCGCCGATAGACGAGGCCCATGCGGATCGGAATACTGACCGGCGGGGGTGACGTGCCCGGGCTCAACGCCTGCATCCGCTCGGTCGTGCTCTCGGCCGACGATCTCGGCTGGGAGGTGACAGGCTTCCGCCGCGGCTGGGAAGGCGTGATGGCGATCGATGCGGGCGATTCCGCGAGCGTCGCCGCCAACAGCCTGGCCCTGGACCGGGAGGCGGTGCGCGGCATCGACCGTGCGGGCGGCACCATCCTCCACACCTCGCGCACCGATCCGCGCACCCGGCCCGAAGGCGACCAGACCGGGCATGTGCTCGAGGTGCTGGAGAAGCTCGGCGTCGACGCAATGGTGACCCTGGGCGGCGACGGCACCTTGCGCTTCTCCGCCCATCTCGCGGGGCAGGGCGTGCCGGTCGTCTCGGTGCCCAAGACGATGGACAACGACGTCTTCGGCACCGATTATTGCATCGGCTTCTCGACCGCGGTCAGCCGCTCGGTCGAGGCGATCAACGCGCTGCGCACGACGGTCGAGAGCCACGAGCGGATCGGCGTCGTCGAACTGTTCGGGCGCCGCAGCGGCGAGACCGCCTTGCTCTCAGGCTTCCTCGCCCAGGTCGACCGCACCGTGATCGCCGAGGTCCCAGCCGATCTCGACGTGCTGCTGCCCTTGCTCGCCGAGGACCAGGCCTCGAACCCGGCGGGCTATGCGATGTGCGTGATCTCCGAAGGCGCGTCGATCGCCGGCGCCGCCGGGGCGGATGACCTTTCGCTCACCGCGACCCAGCGCGACGAAAGCGGCGTCGGCCGGCGGCTGGGCAAGGCGATCGAGGCGCGGCTCGGCAAGGGCACGGTGATCCAGGAGCTCGCTTATCTGATGCGCGCCGGCGAGCCCGACGCGATGGACCGGATGGTCGGCTTCGCCTTTGGCGGCCTCGCCGTGCAACTGCTCGAGCGCGGCGAGACGGCGCGGATGGTGACGCTTTCGGACGGCAATTATTCTCACGTCCCGATCGACACTTTGCTCCACGGCAAGAAGTCGGTCGACGTCAGCGCACTCTACGATCGGAGCAGCTACCGGGCGCGGTTGATGCGCGTCGAAGGCATGCCCATGTTCCTCTACTGAGGGCGTTGCCTGGCGGCCAAAGCGCTGCTAGAGGCGCCGCTCCTACCGGCCCGGGGCCTCCCGGGCGATCACGTGCGGTCGTGGCGGAACTGGTAGACGCGCAGCGTTGAGGTCGCTGTGGCCGAAAGGCCGTGGAAGTTCGAGTCTTCTCGACCGCACCACACAGTCTAGAGTGGGTCCCTGAGGACCTGATTGGCTACAGAACTATCGCCTGAAGTGGCGCAATTCTGCGGCCTTTCCGCGTTCGCGCGAGAGAACCTGCAGCCAGAGACCTGCCCAGCGCTCCGAGCATTGGCGCAGATTTCGCCCGGCGTCTCAGAGCCCAAAATTCTGACTGCAATCGGTAGGCGCTACGCGAGCCCCAGCTCTCGCCGCTGCTCGGACCAGACCATGGGAAGCGCGCTGCTCAGCAGGCGAGATACAGTGAGATGTTCCGGCTGCTTCCCCTCGACGATTGATGTGACGATGTCGGGAGCAAGGCACGAGAGCGCGACGAGTTTGCCGAGTCTGGTTCGGCATCGCGCGTGCTCACGCGCGATGCGTGCAAGCGAGTGTCCCGGATTCGAGAGGACCTGCTGTCTTGCCTCGTGAGCCTCTGCGATAAGTGCGATGAGCTTCTCATCCCGCCGGAGGGGCTTCGACTGTCCCGTCTTCGGCCCCGGCACAACCAAGCGCAGCTGGTGCCCGCGGCGAACCCGCGCGGCCGGGATCTTAATGATGGACGTGCCGGTGTCTCTTCCCGAGTCGCCGCTGATGCCGAGCCGCTCCCGCGCCGCTTCTCGATCGACTTCCACTTCAACCCGGTCCTCATAAAGCCAAACCTTCCGAACGAGCAGAGCGAGCAACTCGGCTTTGGCATGAGCGCTGCCGCTGCGCAGAGTGGCGGCGGCGGCTTCGGCAGCGGCTGCCGCCTTCTGGAACCGTTCGGCATCGGTCGTACCCTCCCCTCCCAAAACAAGTACGAACTGGCGGATGAGCAGCTTCTCAGCCAAGCTGGAGCAGACCAGCATTTCGAAATCATGGGCCGAGACCCTCCAGGCCCTCGAGCCGTTGAGCTCGTCGGAGCGCGTGACGTAGTAGCGGTAGCGCCTGCCATTTTTGGCAGCATGGCTCGGGCTCATTTGCCTGCCCTCACCATCGACGACCCTGCCGACCAGCAGACTAGGATTCTGATGCTTCAGGCGACGCGATGAACCGCAGGCATTGTCAGCAAGGAGCGCCTGCACCTCGTCCCATAGCCGCTCGTCGACGACCGCCTCGTGTTCACCGGGATATGCCTTGCCTTTGTGAACGATGAAGCCGCGGTAGATGCGGTTCGAGATGAGGTGATAAAGCGTCCCTCGCCGGAAGATGCAGCCCCCGCGGTGCGGTCCACTGGTTCGCCGCTGGATCTTCGTTCGGTAGCCGTCGCGATTGAGTTCCTCGGCCAGCGCGGGCACCGTTCGAAGCTCCAGATAGCGACGCATAATGTGCCGGACCTGCTCGGCCTCCTCCTCGTTCACCACCAGTTTGCGCTCGCGCACTTCGTACCCCAGCGGCACCGGACCTCCCATCCAGAGGCCCTTCTTCTTCGATGCCGCAATCTTGTCCCGGATGCGCTCTCCCGTGACCTCGCGTTCGAACTGGGCGAAGCTCAGCAGCATGTTGAGCGTGAGCCGGCCCATACTGGTCGTCGTATTGAAGCTCTGCGTGATGCTGACGAAGCTCGCTCCGGACCGGTCGAGCACGTCCACGATTTTGGCGAAGTCAGTGAGACTGCGCGTGAGCCGGTCAATCTTATAGAGCAGGATTATGTCAACCTTCCCCGCCTCGATGTCAGCGAGGAGGCGCGCAAGGCCGGGCCGTTCCATGTTCCCGCCCGAGAACCCTCCGTCATCGTAGCGATCCTTCACCAACAGCCAGCCCTCATGGCGCTGGCTCACCGCATAGGCGGCGCAAGCCTCGTACTGAGCATCGAGCGAATTGAACTCCTGCTCGAGCCCGTCCTCGGTGGACTTGCGCGTATAGACCGCGCAACGGAGCAGCTTCTCAGACATTGCTCGTTAGTCCGAAGAAGCGCGGGCCGGACCAGTGGGCGCCGGTCACGTGTCGGGCGATCTCGCTAAGCGAGCCCCAAGTCCGGTCCGCCCAGGAAAAGCCTTCCTCGAGAACCTCAACCGAGATGGTCAGCCCGTTCCACTCGCGCACGAGCCGAGTCCCAGGGGTGAGCTCCAATCGGGGATGGACAGGATCAGCGCCCGGTCCATCCTTCGCCACCCGGGCCAGCTCTCGCGTGACCCGCGCCGGGAGGGAGCCATGACGACGTTCCTGCAGGCGCTGGGCCACCAGGCGCCGAAGCAAAGAGGGAGGTACTGACGGCGGCGTGGAGCCCTCGATACAGTTCCATTTCTCCCTCAATTGCACTGGTGAGAGGCTCGCCAGCGCATCGAGTTGCTCCTGGAGCCGGCTCATCGGGAAGCGGTCTCCAGCACGGCATATCGACTGGCGCCATCTTCCTTCGTCCGCTGGACCGCGTACCCCTTCTTCTTCAGGCCGGTCAGTGCTGCTCGCACGGTGTGGCGGAGCCAGCCGGTTGCTTCGACTAGCTCGTCGAGCGTTGCACCCTTTGACCGCTTTAGGAGCGAGAGCACCTTCTCGATCTTGTTCGGCTCCCTCGGCGAAGGCGAAGCAGCCCGCTCGTCTCCAACGACATCCTCAGTTGGGGCATCCTGCCGCGTTTCGGCCGCATTCTTTGGCTCGCGCGCCATTCGGCCCCGGCACGTGCTGCTGGTCGTATTCATGGGTGGTTCTCCAGTTAAGGGCAGCACATTCGCTGCTCCCACCACCCAAAGTCCTGCCGGTCGTCCGGTCAGGACTCCAGCCGCGCAGGCCGGCCGCGATTCACACGGCATCAATGCTTCGTTTGCGCGCGAAGTCGAGTTCATTTTGCCGGCTTGCTTGGGGCGTAGCCGCCAGACGGTTCGTGCCCGTTAGTCGCCTGACAGGTTTCGGTATCAATCTGCCGCTTAGCTGCCGTCCGCTCATCCAGCGAGATCGTGCGAAGACTTGTCGGTTCCGCGCGTTCATCGCCGCCTTCGTGGATGGATGACGGCAACGCGCTTTGTTCGGATTACGGACGCGTTCAAGTCGGCTAAAGAAGACACGCGGCAACAGGGAGCATCAGGATTGCCCATCATTGAATCACAGCCGGTGCCCATCGATGACGATGTTGCAGGACTCGAATGGGCGGTCACGGATATTGATGCCCTGGCTGCGCTGATCGCAGTCATAGCGCTCGGCCAGGCCGAGCATGCCGCGCAAATCATTATCGAATTCGAATCGGTTGCGCCAGCCTACACCGAAGTCGACCTCGCCGAGGATGCCAAGCTGCAGATGGGGATTTCCGGCAACACGGATGACCAACGGCGGGCGGCGCGTCACCGGCGGGACGGGTTCCTCTTCGAATGCATGTCCTGGATCGTGGCCCGGCAGAACGGCGGCCGCCGCACCTTCCTCAAGGACCCCCATCTCGACCCTACGACCCACGGGCTAGACGGTCTAATCCTCCAGCTCGCCCCCGCAGCGCCGGAGATTGTTCGCGCAATCATATGCGAGGACAAGTGCACCGACTATCCGCGGGACAAATTTCGCGACGACGTGCTCAGGACCTTCCGGGAGCACCATAACAACAAGCGGGCCCGCGATCTCGTTGCCAATGCCGTCGAGCTCATCCGGGACAGCGGCATTCGCGGCACCGCCGGAGTCAACGCCGCCGCGCGAGTGACCGACAAGTCGATACGCTGCTATCGGGCGGCCCTCACCACGCGGACTCTGACGACAGCTGGCCGGATCAGTCTGTTTGCCGGCTATGATGGCCTCGAAGACCTCAATCAGGACCAGCGGGTCGGGGCCACCCTTCCGCTGAGCATTCCCTTGCGCGACTGGTTCCAGACGCTCGCCGACGCGGTGATAGAGGCCTTGGGCACGTTCATCGACGAAGTCGGCACGGAGGGCGGGGATGTTTGATCCGCGCACCGCCGACCTACTGCGCAGTGCACCGAGTGTGCCCGGTCTCAACGCGGCCGATCTTCCCCAAGCCCTCACTCGTCATTATGCCGCGCTCGTCTCACGCCGGTTGCGCGGCGCCGACACGTCGGCCGGCCTTCCGAACGATGACTGGCCAGTCGATCGCATCGCGGATGTCTATGAGATCGTCGCGTCGCTCGAAGAAGATCCCGAGGTGCGCCGCGCCGCTGCCTTTGTCGCCGGCACCGCTCAACAGATCATTTCACGCCGCGTCGCTGGGACGGCAGAGACCGTCTCGCTGCCGGTTGATCGCGACGGCGTGGACGCGTCCATCGCCGCGGCTCTTCTATTCCTCGCCGCCGAGCAATATGCCGACGCGAACGAGGCGGCAGGCCCAATCACCATACCGCGAACCGGCATAGACGAGGCGCGCGATATTGGCCGCCATGTTCGCGATCTCGCCCGCGGCAATCTCGCCGCCATTCTTCAGCGCGCAGCCGAACGGCGCGGACGCGAGGCGGTCTTTCGCGCGGGTCGGCGCCTCGAGGGGAGCGCGCTACGCTTGCTGCTGATGCAGCTGACCCTCGGCATCGAGCATCTCGCCGCCTATGTTCTGTCCATCGGCGGCGTCCCAGGTGACGAACTCCAGGCTGCGCGCACACTATTCCAGCGAGTTATGGCGCTCGCTTCGCGAACGAGCGACTATTCGCTCGACCTGGATGCCAAGGCCCCCGCGCGCCTGACCTCGCGTTATCCGGGGCCGGCCCATCTCGCCTCGCTCCTGCTCTCGGTTGCTGACGGCATTGTGGAGGCACCGCTTACACAGCTCCCGCCGCCTGACGGCGCTGATCCAGGCTTTTGGGCGCGATGGCTTGCCTTTCGTGCAAAGACGACCCCCTTTGTCTGGCGCAACCACCGCGCGGCGATCACGAAAGGCTTCTACGCTACCGGGAAATCTGCGGTTCTCGTGCTTCCCACAGGCGCGGGCAAGACGACGGTCAGCGTGCTCAAGATCGCGGGCGTGCTCGCGCGCGGCAAGAAGGTGGTTTTCTTGGCGCCGACCCATGCGCTCGTCGATCAGTTGACAGAGGATCTCCAGGCGCTGTTCCCCTCCGACCAGTTTTCGCTCGAGGTCTCGGGCGACTTCGACTCGCTGCTGCTCGACGACGCACAGCTTCAGGATATCGAGGTCATGACGCCCGAGCGCTGTCTCGCGATGCTGTCCTTCGCCCCCGAAGCCTTTGTCAACGTCGGCCTGCTTGTGTTTGACGAGTGCCATCTGCTGAGCCCGTCGCGCAAGATCGGCCGGGCGCTCGACAGCATGCTGTGCCTGCTCGCCTTCCAAGCGGCGGTTCCGGAGGCTGACCTGCTGCTTCTCTCGGCCATGCTGCAGAATGGCGACGAGCTCGCGGCCTGGATTGAAGAGCTGACCGCTCGCCCCTGCGAGACGATCGAGCTGCTGTGGAAGCCGAGCCGGCAGGCCCGCGGGGTGGTTGTCTACAAAAAGGATGTAATCGATCAGATCCGCGCCGCCGCGATGGTCGAGCAACGACGGCTCAATCGCGAGCAAGATCGGGTATCCGCTTCGCTGCGCACCCGCGCCGCAGCGCAGCTCCAGGCGCAGCCATATGTACTTTGGGGCCTCCAGCACAATTGGAGGAATGCGGCGAATTCGCACGGCTTTAGCCTTGTGACCGATGGCGCACTCGCGCTCGCGGGCGGCTTCAACGGCAGCGACATCTGGGTCACGCCGAACGCCAATCACACAGCGGCATCGATCGCGCTTAACGCGTGTCGCACGGGGCTGAAGACAATTGTCTTCGTGAACAAGAAGGCCGATGCCGTCAGCACGGCCGCCGAGATCGCTCGGGCGCTGGACAAGGTGACGCTCGTTCCCGCTGAGGAAAAGCTGGTAGACGCGGTCGCGCTTGAGCTCGGCGACAAACGCCACGCCATATTTGGCGACATTGGCTTCGGCGCAGTGCCCCACAATGCCGCTATGCTGCGTCTTGAGCGCAAGCTTTCCGAAGACCTGTTCCGGCGGACGAGTGGTGCCAAGGTGATCGTTGCGACGCCCACGCTCGCGCAAGGGCTCAACCTGCCGGCTGAGCTCGCCATTCTTGCTGGTGATCGGCGCGCGGGCGACGATGGAACGCGCGAGGAACTGGAGGCTCACGAGCTGCTCAATGCGGCCGCGCGCGCCGGCCGCGCCGGCCATCTCGCTAATGGCGTCGTCATTCTGATCCCCGAGCCTATCATCACGTTCACCGCGACCAATGCGCTGACGCCGTCGCTGCAGAAGGCCCTGAAATCCGTCCTTCCGGAAGACGATCGTTGCATCACCGTTTCCGATCCGCTCGAGGTTGTGCTCGACCGCGTCATGCAGGGCCAGCTCGCTGACCGCGATGTCCGCTATACCGTCAACCGGCTCGCCTCGCTGACTGCCTCGGATGAGGGCACGATCACCACGGGCAACCTGCTTGTGCGTTCGCTCGCCGCCTTCAGAGCGCGCCGGCGCGCGGAAGAACAGGCCTATATGGCGAAGGTCCAGCAGCTCTGGGGTGAGGCGTTGCGCGTCGTCGCCCACGGTCCCGAAGCGCCGGTGCTTCTGCTGGCTTCGCAGAGCGGCATCGCCCTCGAGCTGCTTGATCGGCTACGTCAGCGCCTTCTCGGCGATGTCGACAATCTGCCCACGACTATAACCGCCTGGGTCGACTGGACCCTTAATTGGCTAAAAGATGACAGCGCGGCGCGCGCCGATCTGCTGGTGGACGTCCAACGCTCAATAAACGCCGCACTCGGGCGCGGCGCGCCGAGCCCACTCGACGTGGCTGCGGTCGAGGGGCTGCGGCTTCCGGCTCATGCCTGGCTCGAGGGCATACCGCTAAACAAAATCGAAGTGCTGCTGGGCGGCAATCCGGATGGTAGCGCCGCCGCCCGGCTACTCCCGCGTGCCCGCGAATTCGTCGGCACCGTCGTGCCCCGAAGCCTCTCCTTCATTGTCGGCGTCGTCGCGCGCATGGTGGAGGAGCTGGCCCTGATTAACCAGCAGCCGAGCGTGTCGTCCGAAATTCTGCAAAGCCTGTCGGCCTGCGTACGGCGCGGCTTCGACACGCCCGCCAAACTCGAATATGCCAACGCCGATCGCGCGCTTATTGGACGCGTGGAGGCACATCGAGCCTATGCCGACATGATCACGTCGCTGCTCGATGGCTTCGACGATCTTTGACTGACGCCGATTAGGGGCGGTCAGGAGCCGAAGCATGCTCGCGTCAAATCTTTACCGTCTCCCGCACCGCGCACACATAGACGTCGCCGCGCGTTTGCGCGGCCCGGATCTTGTAATCAAGCATCGCCTCAAGGCTGATCAGATCCTCAAGCACGAATGACAAGTCTTGGCCGTCCATGAGCAAGGTCTGGATGTGCTTGCCATGAACTATGGCTTCGATGCCCTCATGCGAGAAACCGTTGACGGAGATAAACAGTCCGCGCCCATGCATTTTTCCATCAACTTTATGCGCAAATTTATAGAGCTGTCCGGTGCTTACACTCGGATCCTGCCATTTGGCTTCGACGATATAGTTTTCGCCCTCGAACTTGAAGGTGCCATCGATCTCCTCGCCCTTCAGCCGGAAATGGTCGCCCATCTGGATCGATTGGCGGCTGAACAGTTCGCGAAGAAAATGCTCGAACAGCCGGCCACGCGCCTGGGGCGTGAGATCGGTGCCATACATTTTTGCGAAGGCTGACTTGAGGGCGCTGAGATCCTGCGCCTTGACCTGCTGCTTTTGGGCATCGCTGGATGCGGCGCGCCGGGATTGAGTTGCCGCATTGCGCTTATCGACGGCCGATTTGAGCCTTGCAATTGTCTTGAGGGCCTCGCCGCGATCCAGCTTTTGCAATCGGTCGAAATAGTATGGGTCGAAATAGCTCCAATTAGCGAGGCGATCCACCATTGTTTGGAACACGCCATGGCCCCTGTCAGGACGCGCGCTCAGCTTGGAAAAGACATCGACGACCATGAGATGGCGCGAGAGCGGAGTGTCGGCGGGCGGGATGAGGTGGGCGGGACAGTCCACGCTCGCGAAGAATTCGATGATCTTCTTCCTGGGCCACATGACGGCGAGGATGCAGTCGTGCATTGCGTCACGGATATCGAGCGGAATCTCAGGCGCGCTTTGCATGCCTTCTGTATGATAGGGACGCGAGGCACGGACAAGCGCGCTTGCCTCATTAGCATTCTCACCTTCGTCGATATTGAGATCAGACGGCGGGCAAGCCAAGGTTCCTGCTTTAGTGCGGCACGAAGAGTCGGAGGCCCACCGACGTATCCTCCACCCGATGACGTCGACCCGCCCTTCCATCTCGAGCTACGCTTCAGGTTGTCGGTCGTTATGGGCGGACAATCGAGCGATTCGTGAAAAGCGTGGTCTTTGAGCTCCCCGAGCGAATTCGCCATTCTCTCACCAATGTCAGGCTCCAGCGCCATTCGGAAGACAGTGCTCGACTGTCCCGGCGTCGGGTCCGCGCCTGCCTTTCGCCTTGCCGCGCTCGGCTTCCGCTCATCTCGCAGCCGCCTGGGCGTTACGAGGTCGGCGCCACCGGGTTCGACAGTCCGTAGGTGGACTTTATTGCGGCGCTACAGATGGGCGAGGAGAAAGTTACGCTGATCTGTTCCATCACAGGAGAGGTCGATTCAATTGAATTGAACCAATCCTCTCCGCACGCAGGCTATCCTTCATTGGTTTGGTCAAGTAGCTTCTTGTTTTCAATTGAGCGTCAGTAAGTGAATCGATTTCCTGCAAAATCGCCTCAACCAGTTTCCTGACTTCATCTGGAACTTGGGGTATGGGAGCCTGAAAGAGGCCCCGATCCTGCCATTCGATTACGCTTTCGGCGCCTTCCCGGCGGTATACGATCTCTGGCTCGAACCGCTTAAACCACTTCGATCCGAGTTCTACGCAATACGGGCCGTCCTTTTGCCGGATGTACACAAAGTCGGTCGCACGCCGGCCGGTATCACTGACTGATTTCCAGTCGAGGAGATACATCGTCTTGTGCAGACGAAAGAGAGAGCACCGACCGATTGAGGCAACGAGGAATCGGACCAAATCCCACGCGTGAGAGCTCGGCTTTTGCATGGGCACTGTCGTTCGCGCTCTCCCAGCCCGCCGATAGGTCTCTCCCACGAAATAATAGTCGGCAGTTTGAGCCGCAAAATTGCGGTGGATCATGGCTCGAGCGCCGGGATGATAAAGGGGGATTAGAACTCGCCCGTGCCATCGACGAGCGGTTCGAACGTCGGAAGAAAGTGACAGGTCATGGTTTTCAATGAGCCTGGTGGCTTCCAACGCAGCTCCCCCCAGCGTAACAACCAGTCGAGGCTGAACAACCTGTATCTGTCGCTGCAGATTAACGGCGCAATTTCGTAGAGCCGCCTTCGATGGGGGGGCATTATTGCCATGGATGTCTCTAGGGTTGCATAGCACGGCGTTCGTTATGAAGACTTGGCGGCGAGTGAAGCCGCCCAGCTCCAGCAGGCGTTCAAAATTGTCTCCAGCCTTGTCGCCATGAAAAGGTATTGCCGTGCGATCGGCGCCCAAGCGTCCCGGCGCCTCCCCCACGAACATTATCTTGGCGTCGGCGGACCCGTTGGCCCACGAGAGTACGCGCGTGCACCCTTGCATCTCGGGGCACCTACGACACTCCTGCACGTCCCGAATTAGCTCATCGAGCTCAAACCAACTCTGCAATGTCATCTACATACCTGCGCAAGGTCCGTTTTCCCCCTTCGCATATCGGTGCTAGCGATATGACCGTCACCCTGCCAAACCTCCTACCAGTTTCGCCAGCGACGAAGCGTGCCAGGCGCTGAAGGCCAATCAGGTTCCCGAGCGCCTTACTCAGATAGTCGTGCGAACGATATAGCCCGGTGACGCCGATTCGATCTCCATCGAAAACCCGGAACTGCACATATTGCAAGCAGGGTGCGCCACGAGTCCGCAAAGTGTCGGTCGGGAGATCGGTATGAGCGTAGAGTGAGGAAGCGACATTCGTATCCCAAAGGTTGATTTTTTCGACAATGCGAAGAAGGCGATTTTCCTTAATCTCCTGGGTGTGGTTCGCGTCGATCGCGCGGCGCCCCGTCAGCCGTTCAAAATAAGTGTCGCGCCAACCTGAATAACGACGACCCATTTGGCGGCCGCGACCCAGAAATCTCCAACCTCTCCGCAACTTGTCAATCGTGGCGCCCTCACCTCGAAGGACGGCCGGCGGACACAACACGCTTGCCACTCCGCTAGGACGTTCGGTGCCTACCCGGTCAGCCACATCGTCGAGCATTCGCCGCGCTATCGCGCTATCTTCCCATTCTTGCTCCGCAGTCAGCGTGATGTGGTCGTGGCTCGGTCCCAACAGTGCGCGGGCGCCAGCCAGCCACGCTTGAATAATGTCGTCGCCCTCAACGGCAATTCCGCTCAAGATGCGGCGCCGTCGTAGCTGAGACTCCGTGCCCTAAGGTCGCAGCTCACGATTCCCCCGCCATTCCGCACGAGCTGATCAAAAACCTGAAAGCCCATTGAGATCGCGTCCCGCCAATCGGAAATGCTTCGCGAGCTAACCTCAACTCCTCGCGTAACCGTCTTCAGAGCCTGCAGAATCGTAAAGGGAATATTTCCTCTGTCGGAAAAAAGTGAAACCCCCTCAGCCGTTTGTTCCGATTGATTAAATACAATGGCAGAAATACCCTCCTCGAGAAATACAGAACGTGCACCATCCTCGACGCGATCAACCTCCGCGTTTGACTTCCTCTTTCTTTTCAACATACGACGCATTGACGGAGACCACCCAAGTCTGGTCATATATCCAAGATGGAATACGTCGTGAAAGCGGTAGCCATCTTCGATATGGGAATTGTCGTCCAAAGAATTGCCTATTTGGTCACTATCAATGCTAATTGTCGTTAAACTCCCTTCATCATCAAATCTAACCGTGAGCAGGGCGGGGAAGCGCTCAGAGTCCGGGAATCCCTCGTCGTACACGCGGGCATCACCCGTGAATAGGAATTCTGTTTTAGCTAAATTAGCCTCGGCGACTTCAGAAAGCGTTAGATCATATCGATGCGCAATTTCGGATAGATACCAAAGTACGTCACCTATCTCTCTCTTAATCTCTTCATGGACAAGTTCCTTGGCAGGGTTGTCGCGTTTAACTTTCTTTATGGCCGAGGCGACGCTCCCGGCCTCCCCGAATAGCCCCAAGGTGTAAATCTCAATATCCTCGGATCGAGCCGTTCGGTGCGCGCGCTTCTGATACTCATCTAGGTCCACGTTTCTCTCCATCGGGTGGCGGAGAATGGTTGCCGAATGCTAACTCGCCCTCTCAATACGTGATGAAGTCGCTCGTCGCAACGTGCTCGCGGCTAGTTGAGCCTGCACGCTCTGGCCCCGATCATTTCGGCGGCTTCAGATGCGGCCGACATCCAGGGTCGAAGGCTACCGGGCGCCGACCGACCGCTTTCGGCAATCGGGCTGGCTCAGCCGCTGATCGTTATCTGGACGCTTTCCACCGGCACGCCAAAATAGCGAGACAGCCCCTCTTTGGCCTCGGAGATCGAGAGTCCATTCTTGTCGGGTGGAATAGGGACGCCACCGCGAGGAAGCGAGGTCGAGGGGGCATCGGGGCTAGACTCTGCTGCGACGAGTACTGGTTCGTCGGGGCCTTCCACCAAGTAGGTGGCCGTTGCACCGAGCGCTGCAGCAAGCGCTCGCAGGGCGGGGGCTTTCGGGAAGGTGTTGCCGTTCTCCCAATTCCAAACGCAGGTTCCCGATACGCCCGCTGCGCGTCCAAGTTCCGCTAGGGTGAGACCCTTCTCCTCGCGACGCTTTGCGACGCGCCGGGCAAAGCCCTTGGG
This sequence comes from Sphingosinicella sp., assembly GCF_052387495.1. Lineage (GTDB taxonomy): Bacteria > Pseudomonadota > Alphaproteobacteria > Sphingomonadales > Sphingomonadaceae > Allosphingosinicella. Next base: position 18,563 of record NZ_JBQTJC010000174.1, read on the forward strand.
ATCGGTTATTCGGCGACGAATCGGCATGTGGCGCCTCCCTTCAAAACTCTATTACCACCTTTTAACACCAATACAACACGTTTTTTCAGTGGCAAGGGATGGCGAGCGGTCCTCGAAGTTCTGTGGGCGCCCAGCATGCTAAAGTCCCGTGGTCCTGAAGATCCAATTGGCATTCGCGCGCTCTTCCCGCGGTCGGAGCGGCAACTGAAGCGCACGCAAAGCGTCGGGAAAGCCCAGGCCGATCGGTACGTCAACGGCCGCGCCCTTGCGCCCCTTTCGGACTTTTGCCGGCGATTGGACGATCGTCCGCTTCGATGCGAGACGCCGCTCGCTGAGCGCCAAACCTCTTTACCAGATGATTCCTAGCCTCCTCGTTCGCCACGTTGATGCGGTGCCACGAAAGTGCATCCGGGGACGGGTGCTTCTTCGCGCTCTTGGGCGGCGTAAGGCGATCGAGATCCGCATAAACCGTGTCGTTGAGGCTCGCGCAGATATCGAGCTCGTGATTGGGCAGAACCGCGATCAAGCCCAGGTCGAAGAGGGTGTGAATGTCGGCGCGAAGCAGGAGCCCGTTGGTGACGTCGTTGGTCTCGTGACCGCGATATGGATAAATATGTGCGGCCTCAAGCAGGGGCAGCACGCTGCAGCCGGTGATGGCGCATTTGCCTCCATAGGCTGCGATTAAATCGTTCCGGAAACGGAATTGACCTTGGCGTCGGGTGACCTCGGCCAGCACTTTCGCTCGGCCATCCACGACGTTTTTCGGGTCGAACGGAGCGCCATTCTCGTCGGCCCCCGGATAAGGCTTCCGGCGAAGTGAGAGCGTGTCGCGCTCGAAGATAAAAGAGGCCGGCCTGCTTCCTGAGTGGCCGCGATACAGGAAGGGGCCCTCGTAGAGAAAACCCCCGCCTCGATACCGGTCCCGTCGCTCGCGGTAGAAGAGCAGGACCTCATCCCCGTTCGACAGGTGGTCGATCAGCAGCCGATCCGTGCGCCCAGCGGGCTGGCCCGACCAACGCAACATGTCGCCTTCGAGCCGATCGAACAGCTGAGGTCGATCGGCAGTCTTCTTTTCGGTCACGAACAGCCAAATCGAGCGGCTGCCGCGGGCTTTAAACACGCCGTTGTTGAGCGTGGCATCGACGATGGAGAAGCGATGGCGCAGCTGCTCGCGTGTGTAGATGTCGCCGACGCTGAGCCATTCGGAACGAAACGGAGGTGGCTCGTCAGGCAAGTCTTCGTCGACGATCGCGAATTCTAGGCGCGTCAGCGCCGGGGCCACGCTCGCGGCGCCGCCAGAAAACTCATCGTAGGTAAGTGGCTTCGTTCGGTACTGATTGCCGAACGCGACAGCGACGAGTGGCTTCGAATCGTAGGTCTTCCCGTTGTGCCGGACAAAGTACTCGAGAGATTTCCCAAAACCATGGCGATCGCGAAACGCCTCGCGTCCCCTAGTGTCGCATTCTTCGATAGCCTTGAGCACGGCGCCCCGGTCCGTGACGCGGTTCGGTGTTCTGATCATAATCCTCTTCCCTCGCTCGCTCGTGCCGTTCGCCCAGGGGCCGTCACTTGAAATCGATCGCGCGAGCGCAGCTTTGCGCCCGCCAACCCACGAATGATCTGCATTGAGCCATGAGCGCTCCGCTGCCGGCGTGCCGGAAATAAATTACCATGAATGGGCAATTCGATTCAGGCTCGTGAGGCGAGTCGGCCGGCCTGCGCCGCGTCGGGTATTCAGATAGGGGACGCCACTTTTGTTTCACGCTTCTCCTTTCAACCCCGCTCCAAAGCTGCGGTAGTGAGCCAGAAGCCCGGCGGTCTCAGCGGCTTCGATTCCAAGCGCCTCATCGAGCTGCGCAACAAATTTCAGCTCAGCGTCGGCATCGATCGGAGGCCAGGCCAAAGTCGCTCGCCAAATCTGCGCGGCACTACGCTGCAATATGACGGAGAGATCGCGCAGGTCGCACGCCTGCATCGACATTACCGAGCGCGCCAGAGCCCACCTGCTGAACGCAATCAGCGCGAAGCAATCGTAGGGCAGGTCGTCCAAATGGCGGCCGACGGTGAGGCGGGAGAGCAGGGCAGGCTTCGACTTAGATCCCACCCATAGGCGCTGAAGCATTCGTCCGACCCGGACAACGAACGTATTCTCCCGCACATTTCCGCTCGGAAGCAGCGGGAGCGGAAAGACCTCGCCGGTCTTGCCGTCCTGCTCGATTCGCATAGCGCAGCGACTCGCTTCTACCGCGATCCGGAGGATGAAACATGTCTCGGCCGTGAGCTTGCGCGGGGGCGGCGCGTCCGACCCGGCGAGCCGCTCGAGGTGGTCGTCGAAAGCATCCATGGCACGGATCACATCCAGCCTCCGCTTTTCCGATTCGGCGGGATTGAACACCCGCGGAGGCAGGCGATCTGGCGGAGGAGGGGGTGGGGGCGGAGTGTTGCCGTCGTCCTCCGGGTCTCCCATCTCACCGGCGAGGAGGCTCCGGTCGAGATTGTCATCGTCCGCGAGACCCCGCAGGACGATGCGCAATAGGTTGACGCAATCGGGGTTGTCGAAGTTCAGCCGGCGCTCCTCCCCTTTTGCTGGGGCCTTGGCCTCCATCGCGGCCCGGAATGCTTCGGGGCTCTCGTAATCCTGCCCTCGGGCTGCGGCCGATTCGACTCATCCCCGCCTTTGCCTCCTCCACCGGACCGCTTCGTCGAACGACGCACTGGGGCATCCGCGGATGAGAAAATCAGCGACGCGAGCGCGGCGAGGTCGAGAAGGTCGCCTTCGCCGAGCGCGATCTTTTCATAGGCCGCGCGCAGCCGACGGTCGCCGAGACCGGGAGCAGCCTGCGCGAGCTTCACCTCGTCGTTCACAAGCACCGGCGCGCTCACGCGGCCATCGGCGAGCTCGACCCGTACGATGAGAGGGAGAGCTGGGGGCGCAGGAAGCTCGAGACAGTGCATCCCGTCGCGAACGCGGGCGACCCGATAGGCTTCGTCCGCGATCCTCAGCTTCGCTCCTTGAGGGTCGCCGACCTTAGGAGACGGGCGCCATCGAATGCTCCGGCCCGCCGCCTCGATTGTGCCCGCATAGAAGCCCGCCGCGGCGCTCGGCTCGACAATCTCCCCCGGCGAAGATCGGATGGCAGACACGTCGAACGAGACGGTGAGGTCGATTCCTAACAACTCTAAGCCCACACCTGCCGGTAGTCTGCGATACACCGAGCATTCGGCGTTCCTCGCGGGCTGGCTCATCGAGCCCATCGCGGCCACAGAGCAATTCGCACTGCCGATCAGTAGATGGTCGTGCCGGTCGGTCTCGACCAGCAGAACCTTGGCATGAATGAAGCGATTGCCGTCGCTCCCGTCGAAAATCTTGGCAAAGCGAAGCCCAGCGAGCGTGGGCAGCGCGTCGACCGGGAATTCCGGTTTCCTGGCATTGAGCCCAACAACGGTTTCTGCCGGACGTAGCTCGTCTCGCAGCTCGGCAAGCGCGGCGAGGTCGCCGTCCCAATAAGGCGAGACAACAATCAGCCGCCGAACGGTCGACTCGTCGACCGCTTCGATCAGTCGCGCAAGCATTCCCCGATTTTCCGGATCCCGCTCGAAGTAGAGGTCGACCCAGCTCCCATCGGCCAGTGCCAAAGGGGCATCGTTCGCTTCAACGTCGAACAGCCAGGCCGAATCCCGCTCGATCAGCCTCAGCTTGTGCTCGATTGCCGCGGTCCCGATCGCGCTAAGCCGGGACGCGGCATAGTCGTAGGCCTTGCGGACCAGCCGTCGAACGACAGCTTCATCGGCGTCGTCGCGCCGCCGCCACCATTCGAACGAGGAGACGATCTCCCGATTGCGGCCCCATCCGGCCGCCGTGGCATTCGCGGACCCAACTATCAGGGAGGCGCTGTCGGTGCCCAGACGAATGTGAATCTTGGGATGGAAGCATGCCTCGACGGCGATCGGTACCGCCGCGTAGCCGGAGCCGGCGCGGGCGAACGATTCCGGCGTTGCCTCGACGGCCCGCTGCAACATTCGTGCGTCCGCCATGAGGATGTTGTTTTCGCAGCCGTAGGTCCGGAGCCGTCGGAACAACGAACCGTCGTAGAAGGCAGCATCGACCGAATAGGTGGTGACGATCGACGTGTGAAATCCGGTCCGAGCGAGGTCCTTAAAGAGGTTGATTCTGTTCAAGGAACGCCTCCCCCTCGGCGGTCACGCCCTGCGCATCGAGCAACCGGGCGTCGCGGAGCAGCCGGGTCAGGTTACCGAGACGAGGCGTTGTGTAGCCATACTCGCCCAGGCGTCCGTCTCGCAGGAGGCCGTCCTCGACGATGAAGTGGTAGGTGAACGTGCCGCCGGCGGAGAGTTTACGTCCCGCGATGGTCTGATGATCGACGACGATGTGGCGGTGTAGAAGCTCGGCAGCCGCGTCTTGGACGGGCCGATCCGCGCATTCGTCCAGCGTCCGAAACACGCCGTCCAGGGATCGTCCGCCGCGGCCCGCAGCTTGCGAGACGATCGAGCGAACGCCCCCATCGCCCGACGCCCAGCGAACCCATAGAACCGCAAGCAGCTGGAGCGCGATACGGACGAGCTCGTCGGACGGGCGCGTGCCCTGCCGGAGATTGGCGAGGATGGGTTCGGCCAGCACGCCCTCTCGGTCGCGATGTTCGAGCGAGACGGCCCTAGCCCAGCTCTCCCATGTATCGTCGTCCGAGCCCAGCGCTGAGCGAACGAGCTCGGACACCAGCGTCCGCGGCTCGATCCCGTCGGGGTATTCCTCAAGTTGCCGCCCTAGCAGCCCATTGAGCGCGCATTCGAGCGCGACGTGGCAGTATTCGTTGGCCTGGTAGGCACGCCAGCGGTCGATCGTTTCTCCGCCTTGCTCGTACGGCTCTCCGTTCGGCAATACGCGGCGGTAGAACGCGTCCCGCAGCTGTATCTGATCGCCTGGCGTGACGCCGCAGCGATAGAGGTCGAGCACAAGCCAAGCGGTCGATCGGCGGGCGCGAGCGCCCCGATCGTCGTCCCAGCGACCCAGTAGGAAGTCGCGGAAGATATCGAGCTCGCGCGAGGGGGTGGGAATCTTTCCTGGATGTACCGCCAAACCGATCTCGCGCAGTTCGGCCGGACCGATTTGTCCGTCGAGCACCGCCCGCTCGATCGATCCAGCGGCCGATCCGATCGACTGCTCGAAGGCGCCAGCCAGCAGTGCACCGCGCTCGCGGACGACCGGTATCGGCGTAGCGGTTATAACCTCGAGGTCCGCCAAGGTCGGTCCATAGGCATTGCCGAAGTTACCGCGCGGTGCCTGGAAATAGCTGTCGCTCGAGTCTGGCTCGTCCGTGAAGCGACGAAAATCGATCCCTTTTTCGGCCGCTTCCAGTCGACGATCTCCGGCCCAATCGGATCCCCCCATGCCGTCGCTGGCCTCGGTATCGGCAACGAGCGCGGCAAGCGCATAAAGCGCCTCGCCGCGGCGGACGAACGTTCCCCACTTCTCCGGCACATCCGAATGCTGAGTCCGTTCGTAGAGCTGAACGAGCCACGGATAATAGGCGTAATAGCGCAGCCGGTTCGTGATGTTGGTGACGCCCGGCAGAAGCGCTTGGTAAATCCGGATGCTCGTCGCCTGAATGCCGAGGGGGTCGAGCCCCATCGTCCAGCTACCCCCGGCGGTCCAGAGAGGATCGGCGTTCAAGCAGGCCCCATGGAAAGCTTGCCTCCAGGCGTGAAGGAAATAAGCTTCGGACTACACCTATCGCTGTCGCGGTCGCGGCCAAGAGGCGGAACTTGCCGCCGGCCGATCTTAGCGAGACGAAGCTAGCGGTAGTCGGAGATCGCGCCGGTGTCGATCTCCTCCGCCGCGATCAATCTGTAGTGCTTTTCGTCCACGATCGCGACCTGGTTATCGGAAACCGCCAGCTCGAACATAGCGACTCTGTCGTCCTCCATGAACTGCGCCGAAATGGCTCTCGAGCGCAGGGTTGGGAAACGCTGATCGCACCACGCCAGATCCTGCTTCGTTTGCACGACCGAGATTTGGTCGGTTCCGCCCTTCGCCTGCACCGGAATGACGTAATGACATCCGTGTCGATCGATGCCGAAATAGAGCTCGTCGATCTCGATCTGCCCGACACCCTTCACCGTCGTGCGCAGATGGTTTTGGAGGCTAAAGGTCGTCAGCCCGAGGAAAATGTCGATGAGCCGATTGTAGCGGACGATTGCCAGCAGCGCTTGCTCGTCGTCGAGAGAATAGGCTCGGATTATTTCGGGCGTTCCGTTCGGAATTCCGATGGTAATCAGCTCCGTGCGCGGCACGATCCTGTTCAGCGGGACTAGGACGAACTTGTACTTGGCCCGGCCGGCTCCTTCTACGATCCACTCCATCCCCTCGGGCTGCGTGGAGAGTATGGAAGCCGGAAGCCCGGTGCGATAGCGGACCGAGTAGATTACATCCCCGACATTTTTCGGACGGGGAAGTCCGAGGGCCTCGGCCGCCGCCGGAATATCGTCCCGGTCGAACGAGACTTCGGACGCGCCCTCGACGTAGCGGTCGAGGAAGATCCGCTCCAGGATGGATTGATAGACGTTCCCTGCGGTTTCTGCGGGACCGGCCACGGATCAGCCGGCAGCGGCCAGGCGCAGCGCCTCGATTTCGTGTTGCCGCCGTTTCTTCAATCCGCTCTTGCGGTCTCGCTTTCCTATCGGCGTCGGAACTCCGAAATACGCCGCCGCTTCGTTCATGCCCATGCGAAGCAGGTTCGGGTCGCCGAGCTCGAGCGTACCCTCCGGAGCCACGGGCGCGAGCCCCAAGGCGCTCATGACCTCGGCTGCGATCGCGCGGGCCAGAGGAGGCGGAACGGAATTGCCGATTTGGCGCGCGCCGTGCCACTTCGTCTCGTGAAAGCGGAACCAGTCGGGATAGCCGTGCAGCCGCGCCATTTCGCGGACCGTTACGCACCGTGGATATTCGTAGTGAATCGGCCGCGGGCTTGTGAAGGCGCCGCGCGAAGCGTCCGTTCCCGCGCGAAGCGTGTTGCTGAGCCCATGGGGCGCCAGCTTATAGAACCGCGAGATCGGCTCGACCGTCCCGGGCCGAGTTTCTCGAAACCGCCGGCGAGAAATCTCCGTATGGCCGGTCCGCATGCTGGATGTGAGCAACCCTGGATCCCAGGAGCGAACGTTTCCGAAGTGCCATGCATCGTTCGACAGGCATCTCATGCGCTTGGCGTAGTCCGATGGATCGCCCCAAGCGGTCGTCCTCACCTCATCCGAGCGATCGAGGGTAGCAAAACTGTCTGCGTCCGGAAGATCGGCCAGAGCGTCCCCGCAGGTCGGCCCGACCGGAACCGCCCCCCGGTCTTTGCCGGCGCGGTCGGCAGGACAGACGGTTTGCTCCGGATAGACAGGAAGCGGCATTCCCGTTCGAGCGCCGAGCAAGATCAATCTCTCTCGATGCTGGGGGGCTCCGTAGTCGGCGGCATCGAGCACCCGCCATTCGAGCCGGACCTCGTATCCGCTAGCATGGGCCTCTTGAATGAGCTCCTCGAGGAATGCCCGATGCCGCCCGACCGTAAGGCCCTTGACGTTCTCGAACACGAAGTACGAGGCTTGGAGCTCTTTCACGATGCGAAGGAAGTCGCGAACCAACGCGTTGCGCGGATCGTCGAACGCGCGTTGACCGATCATCGAGAAGCCCTGGCAGGGAGCACCCCCGAAAACCACGTCGACCGTCCGGTCTCCGATGCCGGCCTTCAACCGGATTTCCGCACCCGAAAGCCCGACGACCGAACGGGCCAAAACCGCACACTTCGGAAAATTGAACTTGTGAACCGCGCAGTGGATCGGGTCGAGCTCGACGGCAGCCACCACGTCGAATCCAGCCTGCTCGAAGCCCAGGCTCATGCCTCCCGCACCTGCGAACAGGTCGATTCCGATCGGCCGACGCACGCTCGCTTCCCTGACTTTCATAGCCTCGGTTTAGCTAGGCCGGCCCGGAGGGCCAAGCAGTTCTCTCAACTTATCCTCAAGAGATTCTCGATCCTTGAGCTCGCACTGCCAAAGCGTAGCGGACCGCCAGCCGAGGGCCCCTAGGTCGCGCCGATTCTCGGCGTCCCGCTCGAGGTTCCGAGCGATTTTCGGCGCCCAGTATTCCGGTCTGCTCTTGGGCAGCCGTCCTTTCGGGCAGTCGTGCCCGTGCCAAAAACATCCGTGAACGAAGAGCGCGAGTCTCCGACCCGGGAAGACGATATCCGGGCGGCCGGGCAAATCCTTCCGATGCAATCGGTACCGATAGCCGAGCCGGTGAAGGAGTTTCCTGACCGCCAACTCGGGACCCGTATCCTTCGTCCCGACCGAAGCCATTATGCGGCTTCTCTGCTCTCGGCTGCGAGTATCCATCGATGCCGCTAATGCGCCGCGGCTACGGCCGCAGCGGGCTCTCGCCTCTTTCGCGGCCGCTTGGGCGCGAAGCCGATCCCAGGTACCGGCGGGCAGAGTCTGTACAGACCCTCCGATGCGGGCTGGAGCTCTTTAATTTCCGTCTCCTCGGCTTCGGCTTCTGCCGCGGTCCAAGGTACGAACTCTACCACGTAGATGTCGCCGTTAGGCGGGATCGCCTTTATGGCGACCGGCACGATGGCGGAGATGCGAAGCTCGTCCTCCGGCACGCTTTTCTTCACGCTTTTATAAGCGGCAACGATCTGATCGACCACTTGGTGATCGAGGATCCTCTCGCCCTGTTGCTTCGCTTCGCACGTGACCAGGACGTGCGACCTCTCGCCGTTCTCATCCTGAACGATCGCTCTGAACAGCGCGTCTACCTCGCTGCTCGAGAGCTTAACCCCGGTTTGGAGGTGCACGAATTCGACTACGTTCAGTTTCGAACGGGTGGCGAAATGGTGTTCGACGACGGAAAGCCCAACCGCCACTTGGACGAGCCAAGACTCGTCTCGGCGACCGAGCGCCTTAGAGGCCAGAGGCATGCTCAGGGATTGGAGCTGGAGCGGCTCCATTTCGGGAGCTGGAAAGTACCGATTCGGGAATGGCTCCCTCTGGCCCTCGGCATACCGTTGGAACTCGAAAACCCGGTCCGCTCCGACGCGCTGTCGTCCGCCCATTCCTTGCGCGCACAGAGACGCCGGCCAATTCTTCGAGGCGTTATCGCTCCTGATTAGGTCCTTCATGAAATTAGCGGGATTTTTGGAGCTGAGCTTCTTA
>NZ_JBQTJC010000175.1:0-14966 GCF_052387495.1 Sphingosinicella sp.
GCCGATCGGCATGTCGATCAGCATGTGCGCGACGGCCTTGTTCTTGGGATCGTGGACGATGACGTCGGCCGCTTGCCAGTCGCCGTCGGCGACCTCGACGACCTTGAGGTTGAGCGCCTCGCGGTCGAGCGTCAGGCCCTTGCTGCCGCCATCGAACAGCATCGGCTCGCCGGCCTTAAGCCAGAGCTGCTTGCCCGAATGCTCCTTGGCGGTGAACGGCGCGAACACGTCGTCATTGTAGACGATGCAGTTCTGGAAAATCTCGACGAAGGACGCGCCCTTATGGGCGTGCGCGGCCTTGAGCAGATCGGGCAGGAACTTGCTGACGTCGATGCCGCGGCCGACGAAACGGGCCCCCGAGCCCAAAGCGAAGGCGCAGGGGCGGACCGGCCGGTCGACCGAGCCGAACGGGGTCGAGGGGCTGCGCGTGCCGACCCGCGAGGTCGGCGAATATTGGCCCTTGGTGAGCCCGTAAATCTCGTTGTTGAAGAGCAGGATCTGGCAATCGAGGTTACGGCGCAGGATATGCATCGTGTGATTGCCGCCGATCGACAGCGCGTCGCCGTCGCCGGTGATGATCCAGACGTCGAGCTCGGGATTGGCGAGCTTCACCCCCGTCGCCAGCGCAGGCGCGCGGCCGTGGATCGTATGGAAGCCGTAGGTCTCCATATAATAAGGGAAGCGCGACGAGCAGCCGATGCCGGAGACGAACACGGTCTTCGCCGGATCGGCGCCGAGCTCCGGCATGGTGCGCTGCACCGCCTTCAGTACCGCATAATCGCCGCAGCCGGGGCACCAGCGCACCTCCTGGTCGGTGGCGAAATCCTTCGGGGTCAGCTTGACCAGCTCGGTCATTGGGTCCTCAATTCAGATAATAGATCAAAGCCAGCACGATCAGCAGCATCAGCACCAGCGGAATCAGGCGGGGCGGGTTCATGCGAGCGCCTCCTCTATCGCGGCTTCGATCTCGGCGATCTTGAACGGCTGGCCGGAGACCTTGGTGACCGGGCGGGCGTCGACCAGATACTGATCGCGGAGCAGGGTCTTGAGCTGCCCCTTGTTCATTTCTGGAACGATGATCCGCTCGTAAGACCTTAAGAGATCGCCGAGATTTTCCGGCAGAGGCCAGATGTGCCGGATGTGGATATGGCTCGCGTCGAGCCCGCGGCGGCGGACGCGGCGGACGGCCTGGTGGATCGGGCCGAAGGTCGAGCCCCAGCCGACCACCGCCAGCCTGCCGCCCTGCTGGCCAAGGCAGACGTCCTGCGGCGGGCAGGATCTGGCGACGCCGAGCACCTTGTTGGCCCGGATGTCGGTCATCGCCTGGTGGTTTTCGGGCGCATAGTCGATGTGGCCGGTGCCGACATTCTTCTCGATGCCGCCGATCCGGTGCATCAATTTGTCGGTGCCGGGCCTGATCCAGACCCGGGCGAGCTTCTCGTCGCGGGCATAGGGATTGACCGACTCGCCCTCCCCCGGCGCGTCCTCGTGGAATGCGACCGGAAAGGGTTCGTAGCCGGCCATGTCCGGCACCTTCCAAGGCTCGGCGGCATTGGCGATATAGCCGTCGGTCAGGATCATCACCGGGGTCATATATTGCACCGCGATCCGACAGGCCTCGATCGCCACGTCGAACGCGTCGGCCGGCGAGCGCGCGGCGATGACCGGGAGCGGTGCGTCGGCGTTGCGGCCGTAGACCGCCTGGTAGAGGTCCGATTGCTCGGTCTTGGTCGGCAGGCCGGTCGAAGGCCCGCCGCGCTGCGAATTGACGATGATCAGCGGCAGCTCGGTCATGATCGCGAGCCCGATCGCCTCGGTCTTGAGCGCGATCCCCGGACCCGAGGAGGAGGTGACGCCGAGCGAGCCGGCGAAGCTCGCGCCGATCGCGGCGGCGATGGCGGCGATCTCGTCCTCCGCCTGGAAGGTGGTGACGCCATATTCCTTGAGGCGCGAGAGATGGTGGAGGATCGCGCTCGCGGGCGTGATCGGATAGCCGCCGAAGAACATCGGCAGCCCGGCGAGCTTCGCGCCCGCGACGAGCCCCAGCGAGATCGCCTCGGCGCCGGTGACGGTGCGGTAGAGGCCGGGCTCGGCCGGCGCGGGATCGATATGGTGCTGCTTGAACTGGCCGCCCATCTCGGCGGTCTCGCCATAAGCGTGGCCGGCGTTGAGCGCCGCGATATTGGCCTCGGCCAGCTCGGGCGCCTTGGCGAACTTGGTGCGCAGCCAGTTGACGATCGGCTCGCGCTCGCGGTCGAACATCCAGAGCGCCAGCCCCAGCGTCCACATGTTCTTGCAGCGCAGCGCCTCCTTGTTGCCGAGGCCGAAGGGCTTCACCGCGTCGAGGGTGAGCTGCGACATGTTGAGCCGGATCACCTGCCATTTGGCGAGGGTCGAATCGTCGAGCGGATTGGCCGCGTAGCCCGCCTTGGCGAGGTTGCGCTGGCCGAACTCGCCCTCGTCGGCGATGATCAGGCCGCCAGGCTTCAGATCGTCGACATTGGTCTTGAGCGCCGCCGGGTTCATCGCGATCAGCACGTCCGGTGCGTCGCCCGCGGTCTCGATCGCGGCCGAGCCGAAATTGATCTGGAAGGCGGAAACGCCGAAGGTCGTCCCCTGCGGCGCGCGGATCTCGGCCGGAAAATCCGGGAAGGTGGCGAGATCGTTGCCGGCGAGCGCGGTGGACAGGGTGAACTGGCCGCCGGTCAGCTGCATGCCGTCGCCGCTGTCGCCGGCGAAGCGGACCACGACCGCCTCGGGCGCTTCATCGGGACGGGCGTCTTCGGGGGTGAGAAAATGCGTGGCCGTGGCCAACTCGAGCTTCCTTCGTTCCGGGCCGCTCAGCCTAGCGGCGCATGGGCCGTGCCACAACAGGTGGCGGCGACGCCACGTTCCCCTAGATAGGGTTTCCGAATCGCTTGTGAAATGGAAGTTTGCATGGCCGAGCCCTTCGTCCGTCCCGACGTGCGCGTCTTCCTCGACTTCCTGAACAACCTGCCGGGCCCGAGAACCTACGAGGCCGGGCCGGCCGAGGCGCGGATCATGATGCGTAAATCGCGCAATGTCGCCGACGCGCCGGTGGGCGAGCTGACGGTGATCCGCGACCTGACGATGGAGGGGCCTGGTGGGAACATTTCGCTGCGACTCTACGATGCGCGCGAGGTGCGCGCACCGGGACCGTTGCTGCTGTTCCTCCACGGGGGCGGTTTCGTCTTCTGCGACCTCTACACCCACGAGCCCTTTTGCGCCGAGATCGCGCGGCGGCTCGATTTGCCCGTGCTTGCGGTCGACTATCGGCTCGCGCCCGAGCATCCCTGGCCCGCGGCACCGGAGGATGCGATCGTCGCGGCGCGCTGGGCGGCGGCGAGCCCCGAGGTACTCGGGCGGGAGGTGACTGGCTTGGTCGTAGCGGGCGACAGCGCGGGCGGCAATCTCGCCATCGTCACCAGCCTCGCGCTGCGCGACGAACCGGCCGAGGTGCCGGTGCTGGCGCAATGGCTGATCTACCCCGCGGCCGATCCCGGCAAAACCTATCAGAGCCGCGCCGATTTCGGGGACGGCTATGTGCTGAGCAACGAAAGCCTCGGCTGGTTCGAGGATTGCTACCGCGCCGATTCCGACGACTGGCGCTATGCCCCGCTGGTAAAGAGCCAGGGGGGCATGCCGCCGACGCTGGTCGTCACCGCCAGCCTCGATCCGATCCGCGATCAGGGCCGGGCCTATGCCGCCGCCTGCGCCGAAGCCGGCGTGCCGGTCATCTTCCGCGAGGCGGTCGGCAACGTCCACGGCTTCATCAACCTGCGCCGCGCCATCCCCTCGACCGAAGCGGACATCGCCGGCTGCATCGCGGCGCTCAAGCTCCTGCTCGCGGAGGCCGGAGCATGACCGATTACGGCTACCGCCCCGCCGCCGGCATGATGCTGCTCAACCAGGCGGGCCAGGTCTGGGTCGGCCAGCGGCTCGATAACAAGCTCGAGGCCTGGCAGATGCCGCAGGGCGGGCTCGACGCCGGCGAGGATCCGCTCGAAGGCGCGCTCCGCGAATTGGAGGAGGAAACCGGGATTGTCCGCGGGCTGGTCGAGATCATCGCCCGCTGCCCGGCCGAGCTCACCTACGATCTGCCCGAGGATCTGATCGGCAAAGTCTGGAAGGAGCCGTGGCGCGGCCAGCGCCAGACCTGGTTCCTCGCCCGCTTCCTCGGCAACGACGAAGATGTGAATATCGCGACGTCCGATCCCGAGTTTCGCGCCTGGAAATGGGCCGAGCCGGCGGAGCTGCCGGCGCTGATCGTGCCGTTCAAGAAGAAGCTCTACGAAGACGTGCTCAAAGCCTTCGCCGACTGGCTCTAGACCTCGCCCGTAAGGACGTCGTCGCACCAGGCGACCAGCGCATCCTCGTCGCGGCCGGACCTCAGGAAGCGCGCCCAGGCCAGGGCCTCGTGGGCGACGATCGCCAACTCCCAGACACAGAAAGTCGGCCTCGCCGGCGCGCCCTGTTCCGCCGGCGCGGGATAGGCCGGATCGAAGCGCGCGAAATCCGCCATGCCGCCCTGATGATAGGCGACCGCTTCCCAAGCCTCGTTGGCGCCCCGCCAGATGGCGGGGAGGAGGAAATGGAAATCGGCGCCACACCGATGAAGGATCACGAAGCCGCAATCGTCGGCCTCGAAAATCCCCTCCGCGCGTGCCAGCCAACTTCGCGCCTTTTCGGCCAGTGCGGGCGGCACCGGCTCGCCGGTCCTTTCGAGATGGTAGAATTTCAGCGCTGCTCCGCGGAGATCGAGCGGGGCGTGCGGAACCGCCTGCTTGGCATAGTGACGATAGTCGGAAGGGACTCCGTTCAAGTCCATCGCGCCGCTCCTTCGTTCTGCTTATGTTCCCATAGCGACCCATGGCGGCGCAGACAAGCTGCATCAGTAGCCAGGCTTCGCCTTCCGGGTTAAGGCACGCGCCATGCCGATGAAGAGCGAAATCGAGGCGGCCACGGTCGAGCGCTGCGCGGACGCGCCGATGCTCGATCAGGTGACCGCCTGGGCCGCGGTCAACAGCGGTTCGCGCAACCTCGCCGGCCTCGCCACGGTGGCGGACATGCTTGCTGATGCCTTTTCCGCGCTGCCCGGCGCGATCGCGCTGCGCGAGCCGGCGCCGGTCGAGGTGATGAACGCCGATGGACGGCTTTGCGAGCTGGCGCACGGCCGCAACCTGCACCTCAAGGTCCGCTCGGACGCGCCGGTGCAGCTGCTCTTCACCGGCCATATGGACACCGTGTTCAGCACCGACCATCGCTTCCAGTCGGTCTTCTGGCGCGAGGAGGACAAGGTGCTTGGCGGCCCGGGCGTCGCCGACATGAAAGGCGGGCTCGCCGTGATGCTGGCGGCGTTGCGGGCGGTGGAAACGTCCCCGGCGGCTGAACGGCTCGGCTACGAGGTGGTGATCAACAGCGATGAGGAGGTCGGTTCGGCGGGCTCGGCGGCTTTGCTCGCGGAGGCGGCGCAGGGCAAAAGAGCTGCCTTGACCTACGAACCCTCCGCCCTCCCCGACGGCACGCTCGCCGGGGCGCGGCCGGGGAGCGGCAATTACTCGATTCTGGTCGAGGGCCGGGCGGCCCATGCCGGGCGCAACCCCGAGGACGGGCGCAACGCCGTGCTCGCCGCCGCCGTGATCGCGCTGCGGCTCGCCGAAGCGAAGCATCCCGGCCTCAAGGTCAACCCCGCGAAGATCGACGGCGGCGGGCCCAACAACGTCGTGCCGGACAAGGCGATCCTGCGCGTCAATCTCCGCCCGGCCACGCCCGAGGACGAGGCGGCGGCGAAGCGGCTGATCGAGGAGACGGTCGCGGCCGTCGCCGCCGCGCACGATGTCACGATCCACATTCACGGCGGCTTCGGACGGCCGCCCAAGCCGATCGACGCCGAAGCCGAGAAGCTTTTCCAACTCGTGAAGCGCTGCGGCGCCGATCTGGGGCAGGAGATCAGCTGGCGCGACACGGGCGGGGTCTGCGACGGTAACAACATCGCGGCCTGCGGCGTGCCCGTGGTGGACACGATGGGCGCGCGCGGCGGCGCGATCCATTCCGACGAGGAATTTCTGATCGTCGGCAGCCTCGTCGAGCGCGCCCAGCTCTCTGCGCTCACTATCTTGCGGCTGGCCGAGGGGGAGGGCTTGTGAGCTTCATCGTCCGCCCTGCCCGGAACGAGGATTTCCAGGCGATCTACGAGATGGCCAAGCTGACCGGCGGCGGCTTCACCAACCTGCCGCCGGACAAGGGCACGCTCGTCGCCAAGCTCGCCCGCTCCGAAGCGGCGTTCGCGAGCGAGGAAGGCGATCCCAACGGCGACCTCTTCTTCTTCGTGCTGGAGAATACGGAGACCGGTCAAATCCGCGGCACCTGCCAGGTGTTCAGCCGGGTCGGCATGGTCGAGCCCTTCTATTCCTACCGGATCAGCACGCTGACCCAGACCTCGCCCGAGCTCGGCAAGGCCTTCCGCGCAGAGATGCTCACGCTCTGCACCGATTTCGAGGGCAGCTCGGAGGTCGGCGGCCTCTTCCTTCACCCGAACGAGCGCGCCGGAGGCCTGGGCGTTCTGCTCGCGCGCAGCCGCTATCTCTTCATCAAGCTCCACCGCGAGCGCTTCGCCGACAAGGTGCTCGCCGAATTGCGCGGCGTGATCGACGAGGCGGGCGGTTCGCCCTTCTGGGACGCGATCGCGGGGCGCTTCTTCGGCATGAACTTCCAGGAGGCCGATAGCTTCAACGGCGCCCACGGCACCCGTTTCATCGCCGATCTGATGCCCAAGACGCCGATCTACACCGCGATGCTCCCCGAAAGCGCGCGGGCGATCATGGGCGTCCCCCACCCTTCCGGCCGTGCCGCGATGCGGATGCTGGAGGCAGAGGGCTTCACCGGCGAGGGCTATGTCGACATTTTCGACGGCGGCCCGACCATGTCGGTGCGCACCGACGACATCCGGACCGTTCGCGAGGCGCGCGAGCTCGCGTTCGCCGGGCCGAACGGCGGTGGCCAGAAGATGATGCTCGCCAGGGGACGGCTTCGGGATTTCGTCGCCTGCTACGGCAAGGTCGCGATCGAGGAGGATGAGGCGCGGCTGGACCCGGCGAGCGCCGAACTGCTGAACCTCCAGCCCGGCGAGACCTTCCACGCCATCGGCCGCTGAGATGGCGCTGGTCGAAATCAACTTCGACGGGATCATCGGCCCGAGCCATAACTATGCGGGGCTGAGCCTGGGCAATCTCGCCTCAGCGGCGAATCGGGGCATGGTCGCCCGTCCCCGCGCCGCGGCGCTGCAGGGGCTCGCCAAGATGCGGCACAATCTTGGGCTTGGCCTCGCCCAAGGAATCTTTCTCCCCCATCCGCGCCCGAACCGTGTTTGGCTCGAGTCGCTCGGCGCAACTGTGGAGGATGCGCCCGACTCCCTCCGGCCGGCTGCCTTCTCGGCCTCGGCGATGTGGGCGGCGAACGCGGCAACCGTCTCCCCTGCCCCCGACACGATCGACGGCCGCTGCCATCTCACGCCGGCGAATCTGCGCACGATGGCGCATCGCAGCCACGAATGGCCCGCGACCCTCGCCCAGCTGCGCCTCGCCTTCGCGGACGCGAGTCACTTCGCGCTGCACAATCCCGTCCCGCCCGCCTTCGGCGACGAGGGCGCGGCCAACCACATGCGGCTGGCACCGAGCCACGATGCGTCCGGCGTCGAGATCTTCGTCTATGGCGTCAGCGGCGGTGCCTTCCCCGCGCGCCAGCATGTCGAGGCGAGCCGCGCCGTCGCCCGGCTGCACGGGCTCGATCCGGCGCGGACCCTGTTCGTCGCCCAGTCCGAGGAGGCGATCGCCGCCGGCGCCTTCCACAACGACGTCGTCGCGGTGGCGAACGAGCATGTCCTGTTCGCGCATGAGCAGGCCTTCGCCGACAAGGAGACGTTCTACGCGGCGCTGCGCGGACTGTTGCCTGAGGTCGAGATCCTCGAGGTGCCTGCCGCCGCCGTGAGCCTCGCCGATGCGATCCGCTCCTATCTGTTCAACGCCCAGCTCGTGACCCTGCCCGAAGGCGGGATGGCTCTGGTCCTCCCCGAAGAGGCGCGCGAGACGCCCTCCGTATGGGCCTGGCTCGAAGAGATGATCGCCGGCAACGGCCCGATCCGCCGCCTCTGCGTCGTCGACGTGCGCCAGTCGATGGCCAATGGCGGCGGTCCGGCCTGCCTGCGTTTGCGCATCGTCGCCGATCCCGCCACCATCGATCCGCGCTTCCTCGTCGACGAAGCCAGGCTCGATCGCCTCGCCGGCATCGTCTCCGCCCGCTGGCCCAAGCGAATCGCGCCTGCGGATCTGCTCGATCCCGAACTGCCGCCGGCGATCGAGGAAGCGCGGCGCGGACTCTGCGAAGCGCTCGACCTCAGGGAGCTGCTTTGAGGAACCGGCACGCAGGCGCTTCCGTTCTCCCAACGAAGGAGGACATCATGCCCGCCAAATCGAAGGCCCAACAGAAAGCCGCCGGGGCGGCGCTTTCCGCCAAGCGCGGCGACGCGCCCAGGAGCGACCTTCAGGGCGCCTCGCGCCAGATGGTCGACTCGATGACCGAGAAGGAGCTCGAAGAGCTCGCCTCGACCAGGCGCAAGGGCAAGCCCGAGCACGTCGACGGTTAGTCTCGGTTTCAGCCGCGCGCGGGGTTGAATAGGCTCGTGCCTTACCACTAGTCTCTCCGCTGATTAGCGGGGATGTCTATGACACGCCTGATGCTCGCGATGTCGCTGGCTCTATCTGCCGCTTCTGTGCCGACCCGCGCGCAGCAACCAGCGGTCCAGCAGCAGTTCGACGCCGCCAGTGCGGCGCTTGAGGCAGGTAGTTGGAACGACGCACTGACTCGCTTTCGCGCCCTGGAATCGCGCCTCGGTCCGCTCAACGAGCGGAGTCTGGCGATTGTCCGCGTGCGCATGGCGCTGGCGCTTCTGGAACTGGGCCAAATCGACGAATCCCAAAGGCTGATCGAGTTGGCCCTCCCTTCCCTGTCTGCCGAGGATCCGTCGCTCAACGGCGATCGCTTCGAAGGGTTGTTGACACGCGCCCGCATCGCCGAGGCGGCCCTGGACTATCCGTCCGCGGCGCGTGACTACCGGGAAGCGATCGCGGTGCCCCTCCCGGATTCCGACAAGCTGATCGCCTATCGAGGTCTGATTCAGACCCAATTGTTTGACGTGCCCGAGGCCGCCATCCGAGTCGCCGACGCCGCCATCGTCGCCGTCAGTTCCGCGCCGTCACGCGACAGAGAGCTCCGGGGGCAATTTCACACGCTGAAGGGTCGCGCGCTCCTCAACCTGCGTCGGTTCCGAGAGGCACATCAAGAGCTCATGACGGCATTGCGGCTGCTCGGCAATCTGACCCTTCGCGTAGATCGCGCCGACCTCGTCGCGCGCGGCGACCTCGCCCTTGCCGCTTTGCTCACTCGCCGAGAGGAGGATGCGCGGCGCTATCTCGCCTATACCGGCCAGGGGCGATTCACTCGCGGCTATATCCCCATCGGATATCTTCCGCTTCCTCGGTGTGGCGCTGAAGTGGCTCCGGACGACGTGGCTGTGGTCGAATTCTCCATTCTCGACAACGGCTCGGTCGGTCACGCACTGCCGGTCTACGCTTCCCGAGGAAGCGTTGCGTTGCCCTTCGCCCGATTCGTGTCGATCTGGCAGTTCGATCGCGCGGTGATTCAGGAGATCTCGCCGCTGCTTCGTTCGGTCGCCCGCGTGGAGTTGCGTTGCACCAACCAGGCGCAACGCCTTCCGCACATCGAGGTGATCAACCTCAGAATGCGAACCCATCCCGACAGAATCGTGCGATTGCCGAGGCTGCGAGCGGAGTTGTCCGATGCCGAGCGTGCAGCGGACCCTGCCCGGCTGGTCGAAGCGCTGCTCGCCATTATCGGGCATGCGGGCGTCGACGAAGCGGAACGCCTCTCCCTGCTTCGCCGGGCACTCGAAGCGGCAACCTCCGGGAGGCTCGGCGGCCGGCTGATTGCCGGATTGGCCCTGCAAGTCGCACTATGGGAGGAGGGGACGCTTGGCGTCGAGGCGGTCGAAGCATTGCTTGAAACCCCGATCATCCGAACGAGCCCGGGGGCCTTCGCCACAGTAAGGATAGTACAGGCCTCGATGTTATACGCGGCAGGGCGAAACGATCATGCGCTCACTGTGCTCCAGGCTACGCGCGACCTGCCCGCCGTGCGCGGCGAAGCCGAATTGGACCGGATGGCCGGACAATTGCTCTCGCTGATCCATGCCGCGGCGGATCGCCAAACCGCAAGCGCAGCGGCGGAGCCCGGCAGATGCGGCCTTCCGCCGCGGCGGGTCGGAGGGATTGGCGCGTCGAGCGACGATTTTCCGCGGGAAGCGGCCCGCTGGGGATTCGAAGGCTGGGCTTCGATTGAACCATCTATTGATGCAAGCGGGCGCGTCCGAAGTCTCCGCACCATCGTGGCCTATCCGCCTTTCGTCTTTGGAGATGCCGCCCAGGGCGTCGCGAGAAGCGCCCGCTTCGAGGCGTCGCCGGTCGCCGAGGGCGTGACCTGCGCGGCCGAGCGAATCCATGTACGTTTCGTCATGCCGTAGGCAGAAGAACGCGACCGGCCAATTGGCCGACCCTCGGGCCTTCAGGCACCGTCCGGCTTGGTGCCTTCCGCGCCATGTATTTGGGCCGGCGGCGTCCCGCCCATATCGTAAGCCTCTCTGTCCGGCGCCTGCCGGGGTGCCGGCCTCGGAGGCGCGTAAACGACGGGGCGCGGCGCCGGGGGCGCGGCGCGGCCGGGCGCGAGGGTGCGCTGAGGCGCGGCGGCCGCCACCTGCCTCCCGCCCGAGAGCCGCACGATGACGTCGTCGATATGGACGCCGCCGCGCTCGACGAGGATGTTCTGATAGTTGCGCTCGTCCTCGCGGGTGGTGGCGGGCACGTCGCCCTCGCGGCGAAAGCGGCGGCGGATATAGGTGGACAGCTCGCCCGCGGTGACGATGCGGTCGCCGTCGTCGTCCGCCTCGCCCGAAATGCCGGTGCGCAGGAAATAAGAGAGGAAACCACCCGCCTGGAAGCGGCTGGCGACGAGGCTGGTCAGGTCCTCCTCCGAACTGAACATCCCGACCACGTTCGGCCGGTCGACGAGGCTGCGAAAGCCGCCCGCATAGCAGGCGTCGATGACGAGCAGCGACATGCGCGCGCGCACCGCGGCGAAGAGCGGCGCGAGCTCGGCGTCGGTCATAGCCGCGTCGTAAAGCTCGATCGTCTCCGCGCGCCCGTCAAGCTCGGCGGCGCTGACTGCGACGTCGACCTGGTCGCCATGGCCCGAGAAGAGGAAAAGGAAGAGATCGTCCGGCCCCGCCGCCTGCGCGATCCGGCCGAAGGCGGCGGTTACCGCCTGCGTCGTCGCCTCGGCGTTGGTGAGAACGATGCTCGCGGGATGGAGCATGCCCGCCTGGCGCAGGCCGTTGTAGAGCTCGGTCGCGTCGTCGTCGGTATTGGCGAGGTCCGAGGTGCGTTCATAATCGGAGACGCCGACCAGCAAGGCGATGACGCGCGGCCCGCCCGGCACATTCGCCTGGCGCGGGATGCCCGGACTCTCGGCAAGGCTGAGGCGATAGGCGCCGGTTTCCCCATCCCGATAGCTGCTCGCGGCGATCACGTATTCGCCGTCCTCGGCGAGCACGGTATCGATCCGGCTGTCGGTCGAGGTGCGGCCATCCACCTGGGTGTCGTCGTTGACGTCCTGGGTGCCGTCGGGTCGGCTGAGCGTGAGATGGGTGTCCATCGCGGTCGAGCTCATTTCGATCCGTACCCGCTGGCCCCGCCGGGCGGTGAAGCGGTAGCGATCGACATATTCGCCGCCACCCCGCCTGGCATCGCCCTCGACGAGGCTGCCGCTCAGGGTCGCGCCGAACCGGATCGGCTCGGCCGGCTCAGCCCGGGTCAGCTCGGCGCCAGCGGCCGGGGCGGCGGCCTCGAGCCGGTAGGCACCGGTCTCGCCAGCGCGGAAGGTGGTGACGGCGACGCGGTAGCGGCCGTCGGCGGGCAGCTCCATGACGAGGCGGCTGTGCAGCGCGCCGGCCGCGCCGCCCTCCTCGTCGTCGTTGGCGAGGTTGAAGCCCTCGGGGCCGGTGACGACGAGATAGGCGTCGAACGCGTCGGAGGCGAGCCGCAGGTCGACGCGGGCGCCGCGGCGGCCTTCGAGGATGTAGACGTCCTCATATTTGCCCGAGCGCCGCTGCGCATCGTTGGAGCTGAGCTCGCCCGCGATGCTTTGCCCGACCGCGATCGAGCCGACCGGCTGGGCCTCCTGCGCCACCGCCGGGGCCGCGAGCAATCCCGCCAGAGCGATCGCCAGGCCGAGCAACATGCGAGTCATGCGATGCCTCCCCAATTTCGGCGACGGGCCTAACACATCCACGGCGCGGGGAGGAACTCCGACAAATGTCGGCCCGGCGAAGGAAAAGGGAGAATGGCGCGCCCGGAAGGATTCGAACCTCCGGCCCCCAGATTCGTAGTTTCGGGGTCGCAAGAGAGGGGAAACCGCATCTCCCTCTGTAAACTGCCCCATTTCATAGCCTGGAGTTGCCTAGAGTTGCCTGGAGTTGGATTTCCGGTGATTGCTATGTGATTGCTAGAGAGCTCAAGTCCCAGCAAACCATGTGCTGAAAGTCATCGACGGACCATGCGCCGATGTTGCCACGATGCTTTCATGCTTGGCCCTGTCGACCAAGTCGCGCGGTGCATGATAGATTAGCTAGCGCGCATCGACTCTGGCGAGAGGGGGTCCGCATCGCGGCAATCGTCCGCTTTCGACCCATTGCGGACATTGATGAAGATGGCCGTCGTAAGAGGGCCGCTATCTCGCCTCGGCCGGGACTTCGATTACGCGGCCCGACCGGATGACGGCGCGGACGTTCGCGCTGTCGCCGATCCGCTCGGCCGGATTGCCGGCCACGAGGACGAGATCGGCGATCTTGCCCACTTCGACCGTGCCGTGCGTCTCCTCGATCCCGAGCGCCCGGGCATTGTTGAGGGTGGCGGCCCGGATCGCGTCCAGCGGCGAGAGGCCGCATTCGACGAGCCGCGCCAGTTCCCGGTGCAGCGCGCCTGCGCGCAGGGCCGTGTCGGTCCCGGCGCTGATGGTCACGCCGGCGCGATGGGCGGCGCCGGTCGCCCGGCATGCCCATTCGCGCATCGCGGCCCGCCATTCTGGCAGCGGCTGGCGGGCGAGATCCCCGTCCGCCATGTGGGCCGGCTCCAGGATCGTGCCGCGGCGGACCATTTCCCGATAGAGTTCCGGAAAGGGGGGCGCTTCGGGGTCGGTGCCGGCGAAGTCGCGGGCCGGCAGCCAGACCCCGGTCCCTTCGGCAAAAGTGTCCGGCACGTCCGTCCGGCCCTCGGTGATCAGGCCCTTGGCATGGATGATGGAATCGGCTCCAGCCCGCACGGCGTCGCCGGCGCGGGCGGGAAAGATGGCGGTATGGGCCCAGACCAACAGGCCCTGCCGATGCGCCTCCTCCGTCAGGGCAGCCACGAGATCGGCGTCGAGCGATCCGTAGAGCTTCACGCCCGTCGCCCCGGTCGCCCGCGCCTCCGAAACGACCCGGACGATGTCGTCCCCGGCCGTCACCCTCCTCGACCAGGGAGCGGTTCCGGGTTCCATTCCCCGCTGGGACCGCTGCGACCGTGGGTCCTCGCCCGCGCCGCCGCCGCCGAACAGGGCCGAATAATAGATGGCCGGCGATTCGATTTCGCCGGATGCGGCGCGGCGCGCGAGTTCGCTCGAGATGCGGGTATCGCTGACCAGTTCGCGGACGCTCGTGACGCCGCTGTGGAGGAGCGCGCGAAGCCGGCTCTCGCGATCGGCGGCGGGAATCATGTGCACATGTCCGTCGATCAACCCGGGCATCAGCGTGTGGCCGGAAAAGTCCCTTGCCAGGGTGCCTTGCGGGAGCTCGCGCGCGCCAGTCTCGAATATGTCGGCAATGCGGTCGCCGCGCACGACCACGGTGCGCCCGGGCTGCGGAGCCGAGCCCGTTCCGTCGATCAGCGTGACATTCTCGAACGCCATGACCGGCGGCGCCGTCTGGGCGGCTGCCGGCGGTTGGGCGAACAGCGCCAGCGAAGCGGCAAGCAAGGCTGAAAGGCGCATGCACGTCTCCCGAGGCTCGGCACTCTAGCAGGATTCGACGGGGCCGGTAACGCCCGAAATGGGGGGCGGACATCGCCTTGAGGCCGTGCCGCGTGCTTCCCCGCTCCCCCTCTCCCGGGTGCCGGCACCCGTCGCTGCCTTGTCGCGAAGGCAGAAACCGAACGATTGCGAGCTGGACCACGATGGACGGCATTCGCTATCAAGCGCTGGTCTTGGACGATCCAGCTCATTCGATGGACCAGCCAACCTATCGCGACTTTTGTCGATTGCTTGAGACGCTATTGCGCCTTCATCGGAGGCGCGCATTGCCGCTCAGCTTGGTCGTTTTATTGCATCAGGACAGCAGAGCCGTGGACGCGGCGCGCGCCACTGAGGGTGTGTTGCACCAGCTGAGATGGAATAAGGATACGCCTGTTAGCCTCAAACGCCTGAAGCTGCGTGACGATAGTTCCGCATCTCCGCAGCCGATCGCGGCTCGGCTCGCAAGTTAAATGATTAACCGCAAGGACGCAGGGTAGCACTGTTGCTCCGAAATCGCGCAGCCGCCGCCTTCGCTATCTTCCGAAATCGTCAAGCCAAATTGCTATGTGATTGCTGAAAGCCAGCGAGCTCGCACCGAGCCGGGGCCGGAGCGCCGTTAAGTCTCTGGGAAGGTTGGCGCGCCCGGAAGGATTCGAACCTCCGGCCCCCAGATTCGTAGTCTGGTGCTCTATCCAGCTGAGCTACGGGCGCGCGGGAAGGGGCGACATAGGGGCTGACGCGAGGGGGCGCAAGCCCCGTGGCGGGCGCTGTTG
>NZ_JBQTJC010000176.1:0-15757 GCF_052387495.1 Sphingosinicella sp.
CCGGCCGGCGCTCGTGCTCGCGGACGAGCCGACGGGCAACCTCGACGGGGACGCCGCGCGTCGCGTGCTCGAGCTGCTTCGGCGGCTGGGCGGCGAGTCCGGGACGACGGTCGTACTCGCCACGCACAGCGATGAAGCGGCTGCGATCGCCGATCGCATCCTTTCGCTGCGCGACGGGAAGCTGGTCCGGCCGGCGTGAGCCGTACGCTCGTCCGCGCCAGCCTGCGGCATCTGTCGGCACACCCGCTCCAGACGATGCTGGCGCTCCTCGGCATCGCGCTGGGTGTCGCCGCGGTGCTGTCGATCGATCTCGCGAACGAGAGTGCCCGGCGGGCATTCGCACGGTCGAGCGAACGCGTCGCCGGCCGGGCGACGCATCAGATCGTGGCGGGCCCGGGTGGAGTGGCGGACGCGATCTATCGCGATCTCCGCGTCGAACTCGGCGTCCGGCACGCCGCGCCCGTGCTGGATCGCGACGTCGCGTTGCCGGACGTCCCCGGCCGGTCACTGCGGCTGCTCGGCGCGCTCGGACTCGCCGAGCGGCTCACCCATCGCCCGGCCAAGCTCTCCGGCGGCGAGCAGCAGCGCGTCGCCGTGGCCCGCGCGCTCGCCAACCGGCCGGCGCTCGTCCTCGCCGACGAGCCCACCGGCAATCTCGACGAGGCGACCGCGGACGTGGTCTTCGCCGAATTCCTTCGCCTCGTGCGCGACGAGGGCAGCGCCTCGCTGGTCGCCACCCATAACGAGCGGATCGCGGCCAAGATGGACCGCGTTTTGCGCTTGCATGAGGGCGTGCTGGAGTAGACGATGGCCATTGGTGGGCCGCCAAGGGAGATTGCCCTGATGCTCGCCGCCATCCTGATCGCCGCCACAGCGCAAGCCGCCCAGCCCGTGCCACCCGCCGCGCCGCCGCCGCGCCCGCCGGCATGCGCCACGCCCGAGCATCGCCAGTTCGATTTCTGGGTCGGCTATTGGGATGTTTACCCCGCAAACAGCGAGACGATGATCGCGCACAGCCTGATTGAGCGCCGCTATGCCGGCTGCGCGATCCGGGAGAATTGGCTGCCGCAGCGCCGCGAAGGCGGCGGCAGCTTCAGCGCCTGGCGCCCCGACGTCCGCGGCTGGCGGCAGACCTGGGTCGATTCAGGCGGTGCCTGGGTCGAGTTCAGCGGCGGCATGCAGGGCGAGGCGATGGTGCTGACCGGCGAGTGGGTCGGCGTCAACGGGCCGGGTACGACCGCGCTCGTGCGGATGACCTACACCCGCGAGCCCGGCGGCGTCGTGCGCCAGTTGGGTGAGGCCTCGACCGACGGCGGCGCGAGCTGGGCCCCGGCCTGGGACTATTATTACCGGCCATCGGCCAGCCCGGCGCCGCCCTCGCCGGGCGCGCCGCCCCAAGGCTGATCCGCGCTGATTTCCTGTGGATTAGCGCGCGCGCCGGGTTTCGCTCGCGCGACCGACCGCCCATAACCGGGATATGTCGTCTTCGCCTTACGTCCCGCTTCGCATCTTCTCCTGCTACACCATGCTCG
The DNA here is from genome assembly GCF_052387495.1 of Sphingosinicella sp. Classification (GTDB taxonomy): domain Bacteria; phylum Pseudomonadota; class Alphaproteobacteria; order Sphingomonadales; family Sphingomonadaceae; genus Allosphingosinicella. The sequence continues at coordinate 1,533 of NZ_JBQTJC010000176.1, forward strand.
AAGGGGCGATCGAGCCGAAGGCGATCGCCAAGCAGGCCAAGCGACTCGATTTTCCGGCAGCGGCGCTGACCGACCGCAACGGCCTCTATGCCGCCATGCCGTTCACCGACGCCTGCCTCGCCGAGGGCGTGCAGCCGATCGTCGGCACCCTGCTCGGCGTGGCGCGGCCCGGGGCGCCCGACAACACGCCGCCGCTGATCGACTGGCTCGCGCTGTACGCGCAGGATGAGGCCGGCTATGCCAATCTCTGCGCGCTCGTTTCCGCCGCCCATCTCGGCCGGCCGGTCGAGCAGGACGCGCACGTTTCGTTCGCGGCGCTGGAGGGGCGCACCGAGGGGCTGATCGCGCTTACCGGCGGCGGGGAGGGCGCGCTTGCCCGTTTGCTTGCCGAGGGCCAGACGACGGCCGCCGAGGAACTGGCGTCGCGGCTGCAGTCCATGTTCCCTGAGCGGCTCTACATCGAGCTCAGCCGCCGCGGCGATGCGGTCGAGGAGGCGGCCGAGGCGGCGCTGATCGACCTCGCTTATGCGCGCGGCCTGCCCTTGGTCGCGACCAATCCTGCCTCTTACGCCGAAGCGCATTTCCACGGCGCGCACGACGCGATGCTCTGTATCGCCCAGTCGAGCCAGGTCGCCCGCGACGACCGGACGACCTCGTCGCCAGAGGCCTGGATGAAGCCCGCCGCGGAGATGCGCCGGCTGTTCGCCGACCTGCCGGAGGCGATCGAGAATACGGCGGTCGTCGCGCGCCGCTGCGCGGTCGGCGCGCCGCAGCGCAAGCCGATCCTGCCGAGCATCGCTGGCGATCTCGAGGCCGAGGCCGAGCAGCTCCGTCGCGACGCCCGCATCGGGCTGGAGGTGCGGCTGGCGCTCTACGACGATCTCGGCGAGGCGGAGCGCCAGGCCTATTTCGACCGGCTCGATTACGAGGTCGAGATCATCATCTCGATGGGCTTCGCCGCCTATTTCCTGATCGTCGCCGACTTCATCAAATGGGCGAAGGAGAATGGCATTCCGGTCGGCCCGGGGCGCGGCTCGGGCGCGGGCTCGGTCGTCGCCTGGTCGCTCACCATCACCGATCTCGATCCGATCCGTCTAGGTCTGCTGTTCGAGCGCTTCCTCAATCCCGAGCGCGTCTCGATGCCGGATTTCGACATCGATTTCTGCGAGACGCGGCGCGGCGAGGTGATCCGCTACGTCCAGGAGCGCTACGGCGCCGACAAGGTCGCGCAGATCATCACCTTCGGGAAGTTGAAGGCCCGCGCCGTGCTTAAGGACACCGGCCGCGTCCTCCAGATGCCCTACGGCCAGGTCGATCGATTGGCCAAGCTGGTCCCCAACCACCCGACCGATCCCTGGACGCTGGAGCGCGCGCGGAACGGCGTCTCCGAGCTGGCCGCCGAATATAAGAACGACGCCGACGTCCGCCGGCTGTTCGATCTCGCGATGAAGCTGGAAGGCCTGCCGCGCCACGCCTCCACCCACGCCGCCGGCGTCGTCATCGGCGACCGCCCGCTCGACCAGCTCGTCCCGCTCTATCGCGACCCGCGCTCCGACATGCCGGTCACCCAGTTCGACATGAAATATGTCGAGGCGGCGGGGCTGGTGAAGTTCGACTTTCTCGGGCTCAAAACGCTCTCAGTGCTGCGCAAGGGCGTTGAGCTGCTCGCGAAGCGCGGGATCGCGGTCGATCTCGACCGGCTGATGCCGTGGGACGATCCCGCGGTCTACGCCCTGCTCCAGCGCGCCGACACGGTGGGCGTATTCCAGCTCGAGTCGGAAGGGATGCGGCGCACCCTGTCGGCGGTTCGCCCGTCGAGCTTCGGCGACATCATCGCCCTCGTTTCGCTCTACCGGCCCGGGCCGATGGACAACATCCCGATGTTCGGCGACCGCAAGAACGGCCGCGCGCCCATCGAATATCCCCATCCACTGCTCGAGGAGGTGCTGAAGGAGACTTACGGCATCTTCGTCTATCAGGAGCAGGTGATGGAGGCGGCCCGGGTGCTTGCCGGTTACAGCCTCGGCGAGGCCGATCTGCTGCGCCGCGCGATGGGCAAGAAGATCCAGGCCGAGATGGACGCGCAGCGCGACCGCTTCGTCTCGGGCTGCGCCGAGAAGGGCATCGCGCCCGCCAAGGCCAACGAGCTGTTCGATTTGATCGACAAGTTCGCCGGCTACGGCTTCAACAAGAGCCACGCCGCCGCCTACGCCCTCGTCGCCTACCAGACCGCCTGGCTGAAGGCGCACCATCCGGTCGAATTCTACGCCGCCTCGATGTGCTTCGACATGCACGTCACCGACAAGCTCGCCGTCTTCGCCGACGACATGCGCCGCCGCGGCGACGTCCTCCTTCCGCCCGCGATCAACGCCAGCAAGGCCGAATTCTCGGTCGAGCCTTACGGGGAGGGGCACGCGGTCCGCTACGCGCTCGGCGCGCTCAAGGGGGTCGGCGAAAAGGCGATGGAGCAGCTCGTCGCCGAGCGCGACCTCAACGGCCCGTTCCGCGACCTCGACGATTTCGCGGCGCGGATCGACCCGCGCCTGCTCAACCGCCGTCAGATCGAGAGCCTCGCCGGCGGCGGCGCTTTCGACGGCCTTGCCGAGCGCTGGCAGGCCTTCGCCGCGGCCGAGACGATCCTTTCCGCCGCCTCCAGCGCCGCCGAGGCCCGCGACACGGGGCAGGGGGGACTGTTCGGCGAAGGGCCGGCCAATGTCGTGCCGATCCGCATGCCGTCCGGCGAAAGCTGGACCCTCGCCCAGCGCATGGCGGCGGAGAAGGAGAGCTTCGGCTTCTATTTCTCCGCCCACCCGGTCGACAATTACCGGCATCTCGTCGATGCGCATGGCGCGAGGACCTTCGCTCAGCTCGCCGAGCTGCCCGCCCCCGCCGAGGGCGGCCGCACCGGCGCGGTGATGGCCGCGCTCGCCGAGGACACGCGCTGGCGGACCTCGGCGCGCGGCCGCCGCTACATGATCGCGACCTTCTCCGATTCCTCGGGCCAGTTCGAAGCGACCGTGTTCGACGATGGGGCGGCCGAGCAGGTCGTCGCCGCCGCCAAGGCGGGGACCTGCGCCCTGCTCAACGTCGAGATCGACCGGCGCCCCGGCGAGGAGACGCCGCGCGTCACGATCCGCTCGCTCCAGTCGCTCGACGGCCTCTCCCGCCGGACCCGGCTCCAGCTCGAGGTCGAGATCGAGGACCCCGCCGCGCTGCCGCGCCTCGCGCAGGAGGTCGCGGGCGACCATGGCGGCAACGGCCAGCTCCGGTTGAAGGCGCGCTTCGCCGGCGGCGAGGCCGAGCTGGTCCTGGGCCGCGACTTCGTCGTCGATGCCGAGCTCGCCGCCCGGCTGGAGCGAGTCGAGGGCATCACCCGCGCCAGCCTCTCGGTGGTCGAAGCGCCCCGGCTTGCGCTCGTCGGCTGACGCAATACACTCGCCCGCGGATCGAAGCGGGAGAGGACGGATGCTGGGCGGGATGCAGGATTTCGAGCTCAGGGTGCCGCGCATCCTCGAACATGCCGAGCGCGAGCATGGCGGCCGCGAGATCGTCACCTATTGGGCCGACGGCACGATCACACGGACGAACTGGGCCGGCATCGCCCGGGATTCGCGCCGGCTGGCGCAGGCACTCGAAAGCCTGGGCGTGAAGCGCGGCGACCGCGTCGCGACGCTCGGCATGAACCATGCCCGCCACCTCGTCGCCTGGTACGGCACGATCGGCATGGGCGGCGTCATCCACACGATCAATCCGCGCCTGTTCGACGATCAGCTGGTCTACATCGCCAACCATGCTGAGGACAAAGTCCTGTTCTACGACAAGGCTTTCCAGCCGATCGTTGACAGGCTGCGCGAGCAATGGACGACGATCGAGCACTATGTCTGCTTCGATTGCGAGGGCGAGGACAGCTTCGAGGCTCTGATCGCACCGTTCGACGGCGACTACCAATGGGTCGAGGGCTCGGAGCGCGAGCCGTGCATGCTCTGCTACACGTCCGGCACGACCGGCAATCCCAAAGGGGTGCTCTACGAGCACCGCTCCTCGGTGATCCACGCCATGGCGGAGATCGCGCCGTCCTGCTTCGACCTTTCTCCCAGCTCGGTGGCGCTGCCGATCGTGCCGATGTTCCATGCGGCCGCCTGGGGCCTGCCCTTCGCCGGCGCGATGGCGGGGATCAAGTTCGTCTATGCCGCGGTCAACGATCCGACCGTGCTCTGCACCCTGATGAACGAGGAGAGGGTCACCCATTCGGCCGGCGTGCCGACCGTCTGGCTCGCCATGTTCCAATATATGGACGCGACCGGGAAGAAGCCGGAGCATCTCAGGCTGGTCACGATCGGCGGCTCGGCGGCGCCCCGGGCGATGATCGAGCGGCTGATGAAGATGGGCATCCGCGTCGGCCACGCCTGGGGGATGACCGAAACCTCGCCGATCGGCACGATCGGTTCGCCGCCCGCCAATTGGGACGAATTGAGCTTCGACGAGCAGGTCGATCTGGTCGCCAAGCAGGGGCGGGTGCCGTTCGGCGTCGAGCTACGCGTCGTCAATGACGAAGGCGAGGTGCAACCGCGCGACGGGCAAAGCTCGGGCCGCCTCCAGATTCGCGGCCCCTGGGTGATCCGCCGCTATTTTCAGGATGGGGAGGGCGACTGCGCGGGCGAGGGCAATTGGTTCGACACCGGCGACGTCGCCGTCATCCATCCCTGCAACACGATGCAGATCACCGACCGCTCGAAGGACGTGATCAAGTCGGGCGGCGAATGGATCAGCTCGGTCGAGCTGGAAAATGCCGCGATGGGCTGCGCCGGCGTCGCCGAGGCGGCCGCGATCGGCGTCTATCACCCGAAATGGGACGAGCGGCCGCTGCTGCTCGTGGTCCGCAAGGAAGGCGCGTCGGTGACCGAGGCCGAGATCCTCGATCATCTGTCGAAGCACGTCGCCAAATGGTGGCTGCCGGACGAGATCGTATTCGTCGACAGCCTGCCCCACACGGCGACCGGAAAGCTGCTGAAGACGGCGCTCCGCGAGCAGTACCGGGACCACCAGCTCGCCACCGCCGCGGCCTGAGCCCCACGCACCATCTCTTTACCTCCGCGCGCTATCCGCGCGCCTATGACGTCGATGAGCCGGATCGCGCTGGCGCCGAATCGGTCGGGCCTCGGGTCCGCCCGTCCCGTCGACGCGCCCGGTCTCCGCGCCCTGCTTCGCCCCGCCGCCGCGATCGGCGACCTGGCCAAGGACTGGACCGCGCTCGCCGCCGAGGCGTCCGAGCCCAATCCCTTCGCCGAGCACTGGTTCATCGCCGCCTCGCTCGCGACCCTCGGCGCGGGCCGAGACATCCGCCTGCTCGAGGTACGCCGCGGCGCCCGGCTGATCGGGGTGATGCCGCTCGTCATCGAGACGGGCTACGCCCATCTCCCCGTCCGCTACGTCCGCCACTGGCAGCACGATCACCATTTCCTCGCCACGCCCTTGGTCGCGGCGGGGGAGGAGCGCGCCTTTTGGGTCGCGGCGCTGGCGGCGCTCGACGCCTCCGATTGGGCGCCCAATTTCCTCCATTTGCGCTACATGGCGGAGGGCGGGCCGGTGCACCGCGCCATGCCGCGCGGCGCGGTCGTCCATCGCCGGCTGCGCGCCTTCCTAGTAAGCGATCTCGGGCCGGACGGCTATTATGCGCAGGCCGTTCGAGCGAAGAAGCGCAAGGAGTTGCGCCGTCAGCGCAGTCGCCTCGCCGAGCTTGGCGCGCTGGATGTCCGGCGCCTAGAAGACGCGGGCGACCTTCGGAACTGGTGCGAGGAGTATCTCGCGCTCGAAGCCAAGGGCTGGAAGGGCAGGGAGGGGAGCGCCCTCTCCGCCGATCCGGTCGCAACCCTTTTCTTCCGTGAAACGCTCGCCGCGGCGCAGGCGACGGGCCGCCTCCAGTTCCTCCGCCTCGATCTGGACGGTCGCGCGATCGCGATGCTGGTCAATTTCCTCGCGCCCCCGGGGAGCTTCTCGTTCAAGACCGTCTTCGACGAAGCCTATGCCCGCTTCTCGCCCGGCGTGCTCATCCAGATCGAGAATCTCGCCATCCTCGACGATCCCCAAATCGGCTGGATGGACAGTTGCGCGATAGACGATCACCCGATGATCGACAGCTTCTGGACCGGTCGCCGCACGCTTGTCCGTATCACCGTCCCATTGCGGGGCATCAGCCGCCGCTTCGTCCACGGCCTCTGCCGCGCCCTTGAAATGGGCTCGCGCGCGCTCAGAAAGATGCTGCCATGACCGCCTTCGCTCCCGCCGCGCGCGACGCCTTCGCCGCCACCTATCCCGAGCAGCCGGCGCTGCTGGCGCACGGGCTCGCCGACCATCCGCTGCTCCAGCTCGACGCGCTGGCGGCGCTCGCCCAGCGCATCCGCCCGGTCGACGCCGAATATAATCGCGGCGACGTGCCGGTCGGGCTCGACCCGAAGGACACGCCGGGCAACGGCCTGTCGATCGCGGAGACGATCCGCGGCATCGAGGAGAACGGCTCCTGGATGGTGCTGAAGTTCGTCGAGCAGAACCCGCTTTACCGCGCTCTGCTCGCCGAGACCCTGGCCGAGCTTGAGCCCGAGGTCCGCCCGTTCACCCGCGCGATGCTCAAGCAGGAGGCGTTCGTCTTCATCTCCTCGCCGGATGCGGTTACGCCCTATCATTTCGATCCCTAGCACAACATCCTGCTCCAGATCCGCGGCACCAAGACGATGACCGTCTTCCCGCCCGACGAGGCGCTGGCGAGCGGCGAGCAGCACGAGGCCTTCCACGCCGGCGGCCACCGCAACCTGGTCTGGCGCGACGAATTCGCCGCCCATGGCCAGGCCTTCGCCCTCGCTCCCGGCAAGGCGGTCTACGTGCCGGTCAAGGCGCCGCACTGGGTGAAGAACGGCCCGGAAGTCTCAATCTCCTTCTCGATCACCTGGCGCTCGGAATGGTCGTATCGCGAGGGCTATGCTCGGCGGATGAACGCGGTGCTGCGCAAGGCGGGGCTCCAGCCCGCCCCCCCCAGACGCTTCCCGCACCAGAACCATCTCAAGAGCCTCGGCTATCGCGCGATCGACAAGGCGCGGCGGCTGACGAGAATGGGAGAATGACGCCCAAGCTGCTCATCGTCGTCGACACCGAGGAGGAGTTCGACTGGTCCGCGCCCTTCTCGCGCGCGAGCACGGGCACGCGCTCGATCCCGGCGCAGGCGCGCGCGCATGAGATTTACGACCGCTTCGGCGTGGTGCCGACCTATGTCGTCGACTATCCGGTCGCGACCGATCCAGAGGCGATCGCCTTCCTCCGTGGCCTCCGGGACGCGGGCAAGGCCGAGATCGGCGCCCATCTCCACCCTTGGGTGACGCCGCCGCATGTCGAGGAGGTCACCGCCCGCAACTCCTATCACTGCAACCTCCCGCCCGAGCTGGAGCGCGCCAAGCTGGAAGCGCTGACCGACGCGATCGAGGCCGGCTTCGGCGCGCGCCCGACGATCTTCAAGGCGGGCCGCTACGGCTTCGGGCCGAGCACCCGGCAAACCTTGATTGACCTCGGCTACCGGATCGACTGCAGCTTCGTCCCCCATACCGATCTCTCGGCGGACGGCGGCCCGGATTTTCGCGGCGTACCGGACGTGCCGCACTGGCTCGACGAGGCGAGGGGCCTTCTCGAAGTTCCGCTGACCGTCGGCTTTCTCGGCGCGGCGGCCAGGCTAGGCCCGCGCGTCGATGGCCTCTTCGATAGCGCGAGCGCCGACCGGCTGCGCATCCCGGGCGTGCTCGCCCGCACGGGCCTGATCGCGCGCTCGCGCCTCACCCCCGAAGGGACCCCGGTCGAGGAGCAATGCCGCCTGCTCGAAACGATGGCGGCGCGCGGCCACCGCACCTTCTCCCTGACCTATCACAGCCCGAGCCTCGCGCCCGGAAACACGCTTTATGTCCGCGACGAGGCCGATCTCGCCCGCTTCCTCGCCGACATCGAGACCGTCCTCGCCTACTTCCGCGACCGCCTCGGCGGCGGCTTCACCACCCTGAGCCGGGTCTATATCGACTATCGCGAGCCGCGCGCCGCCGCCTGATCCTCTTCGCGGGGGCGCTCGGCCCGCTGCTGGCTGCCGCCGAACGCCGTCCCAAAGAAGCTGTCCCCATACCAGCGCGGCGCCTCCGGCGCGTCGGCGATTTCGCGCGCGATCAGATAGTTCAGCCGGGCGAAGCGCGCCGCCGCTTCCCAGTTGAAGGGCAGGCTGAGATCGTCGCTAGGCTGGTGGTAGTTGGTCGCGAGGAAGTGGGTGAAGCGCTCGCGGCCCTCGCCGCCGAAGCCGGTCATCAGGAACACCGAGGGCACGCCCTGCTGGACGAAGCGGTAATGGTCGGAGCGGGTGAACAGGCCTTCGTGCGGCAGCGGATCGGGGATCAGGCCGACGCCCATCCGCGCCGCCGCCCGCGCCACGGTCGGGCCCATCGTCGAATGCTCGGCGCCGAACGCGATCACGTCCTGGAAATTGTAGGTCAGCACCGGCATGTCGAGATTGACGACGCCGACCACGCGTCCGTCGACGACCGGATTGCGCGCCAGGAAATCGGCGCCGAGCAGGCCCTTCTCTTCGGCGGTGACGGCGGCGATCAGCACCGGCCGCCGCGGCCGGTTTTCCGGGCGGCTCATCGTCCGCGCGACCTCGAGCAAAGTGGCGATGCCGCTCGCATTGTCCATCGCGCCGTTGCGGATTCGGTCGCCCTCTCCGCCTTCGCGGATGCCGATATGGTCGAGATGCGCCATCAGCAGCACATATTCATCGGCGAGCGCTGGATCGGTGCCGGGCAGGACCGCGACGACGTTCGGGCTGGAGAAGCGCGTCTCGATCGCCGCGGGCTGAGTCACCCGCGCCCGCTGGCTGAGCGCGAAGCCGCGCGGACGCGCGCCGGGCCGCGCCGCCTCGTCCAGCACTTGCTCGAAGCTGCGGCGCGCGCCGGCGAAGATCGCCTCGGCGGCGGCGCTGTCCACCGTCGCGCTGAAGCGCAGAGCGCCCGAGTCGCTGTGGGGGTGCCCCTCCCGGTCGAGCCAGGTCGTCGCCGGCCGGTTGCCGACTCCGGCGAGGCGCGTCCAGGAAGTGCGCTGGCTTTCGGCGCGGCCGCGCAGGATGATCATGCCGACCGCGCCGCGCGCCGCCGCCATCCGGCGCTTGTCGGAATTCACATGCGCCGCGACATCGCTCGGCAGGTCGGAAGGCGTGCCGTTCAGCACTACGACGATCGCGCCGCGCACGTCGAGCCCGGCATAATCGTCGAGGCCGGCGGCGGGCAGATCGAGCCCGTAGCCGACGAAGACGAGCGGCGCCTCGATCGCCACCGCCTCGCGGCCCGGACTGGCGCGGAACAGCACGTCGGTGCCGGTGGCGAAGCTGCGCTCGCCGATCGCGATCGCCGCCGGCCCCTCATTGGCGAAGCGGACGAACTCGACCGGCTGGAAGTAGCTGCCGCTCGCGGCGGGCTGAAGCCCGAGCACCTCGAACTGCGAGGCGACGTAGCGCGCCGCGATGTCGTAGCCGCGCGTCCCCGCCTCGCGCCCTTCGAGCAGGTCGTCGGCGAGGAAGGCGACATGGCCGCGAAACGCCGTCGGCGAGAAATCCTGCGCCTCGGCGGCCGGCTGGGCGAAGCTCGAGGCGTTGAGCGAGAGCGCGGCGAGACCCGCCAGCAAGACTTTGAAGCGCATGGGAAAAGTGACTTTCAATTCTGGGGTGTGGCGTATGACTAAGGCAGTTCGCGCCCGCCCGCAAGCTGAACGAAAGGCAACCGTTTCGGTCAGCAATCGTTCAACCCGTCTATGGAATAGAACGATTCATCGCAGCCGCTTTTGGTCGCGATCAGGGAGTTGGAACGATGATGGCCTCGATCTTCGGCAAGCGCGGCAAAGCCTATCCGCACGATCCCGCGCAGCGCGGCTATCATGTCGCCTATCGCGAGAACCAGGTGAACCATTGCCCCGGCTGCGGCCGCTCGCATTGGTATATCGGCCGGCTCTCCGCCGAATGCGGCTTCTGCGGGACAGCTTTGCCGCTCACCGAGACGCAGACCCTCGGCGCCGGCCTCTTCCGCCCCCGCGGCCGCCGCCTCGAAGATTTCGCCACCGCGGCCTGACGCCGCGCCCGGCCCCGGAGCGCCGCGGGGGCGCTCCGGCCGCAGGGGTAGCGAGTGGTCGCTCATTTCGAGAACAGGCGCCTGAAGGCGAACACGCCGCCCGCATAAATTGCCGCGGCGACCAGAAGAATGCGTACGAAGGCACTCCGGACTTCGCTGTCGGTGGGGCAGTCTCCATCGATTGGCATGCAGCCATACGCCTTGACGTAGATAACGAACGCGACCACGCCCCAAAAGGCGAGCGTGAGCAATACGGCCCAAGCGATGCGGCGTTCGTTCACGCCTGCTACCTAGGCGACCTGCGCTTTCGGCCCAAGAGGCCTCAAGCCTTCTCGATCAGATGGACTCTTTGCGGGGCACATGTCGACCACTGCGAAGATATTCCTTCCGGGCGGTCGCGCAAAGCGCATCGAAGCTCTCGCGTCCAGACTGAGTCAACCCTGCCAACCTAGTGCCGAGTGACCTCTCGACTTCCTTGGTGGTGCGAAAGCGCCCCGACTTGGCCAGCTTCATCGCCTCGACAAGCCGACTATAATCAGGCTCTGGCTGAGCGTTGGCCATGCGCGCCTTATAGCAAGATGCCGGTCGATCTGCCACCGCGGTGCGATTTCCGCCGGCCCATTACCTGGCCCCGCCACCGCTTGCCCTCGCGCCAGCCCCTGCTATAGACGCCGCCTTTGCCGGCCTCATGCGGGCGTGGCGGAACTGGTAGACGCGCTTGGTTTAGGTCCAAGTATCGAAAGATGTGGGGGTTCGAGTCCCTTCGCCCGCACCAGCGCGCCGCCTGCCCGAGCCCGGAACCATCGCTGAACGAAGGTTTGAATCCGAGATGCAGACTGTCGAGACTCTTAACGAGGGCCTGAAGCGCGCCTATCGTTTGACCATCCCCGCCAAGGACATCGACGCCCGCGTCGACCAGGAGCTGAAGTCGATCGCGCCGCAGGTGCGGATGCCCGGCTTCCGCCCCGGCAAGGTCCCCGCCAATCTGGTGCGCAAGATGCACGGCGAGGCGCTCGAGGCGCAGGCGCTGCAGAACGCGGTGCAGGACGGCGTTCAGCAGCTGATGAGCGAGCAGAAGATCCGCCCGGCGATGCAGCCGAGCGTCGAGCTGACCGAGGGCGGCCAGGGCAAGGACGCGGTGGTCACGGTCGAGGTCGAGACCCTGCCCGAGGTGCCCGAGGCGAAGCTCGAGGGGCTCAAGATCGAGCGCCTCACCGTCGAGGCCGACGAGGCGATGCTCGACGAGGCGGTGCTCAAGCTCGCCGCGGGCCAGAAGAGCTTCGATCCCGCCCCCGCCAAGCACCAGGCCGAGAAGGGCGATCTCGTCGTCATGGACTATCTCGGCACGGTCGACGGCGAGCCGTTCGAGGGCGGCAAGGGCGAGGGCATGTCGATCGAGCTGGGCTCGGGCCGGCTGATCCCGGGCTTCGAGGACCAGCTCGTCGGGGTCAAGGCGAACGACGAGAAGACGGTCAAGGTCACCTTCCCGGCCGAATATCCGGTCGATTATCTGAAGGGCCGCGACGCGGTCTTCGCGGTCGTCGTCAACGAGGTCCAGACCGCGAAGCCGGTCAAGGCCGACGATGCCTTCGCCCAGTCGATGGGCCTCGAAGGGATCGGCCAGCTCCGCGAGCTGATGAAGAACCAGGTCGAGCAGGAATTGAACGGCCTCACCCGCACCCATATGAAGCGCCAGCTGCTCGATCAGCTCGCCGCCCAGCACGATTTTCCGGTGCCCGAATCGATGGTCGAGGCCGAGTTCGACCAGATCTGGAAGCAGCTCCAGCACGAGGCGAGCCACGAGGAGGACCCCGAAGCCGCGCTCGCCGAGATGGAGAAGGAGAAAGACGAGTACCGCGCCATCGCCGAGCGCCGCGTACGGCTCGGCCTGCTCCTCTCCGAGATCGGCCAGAAGAACGGGGTCGCGGTCAACCAGCAGGAAATGCACCAGCTCGTCATGCAGGCCGCGCAGCAATATCGGCCGGACGAGCGCCAGCGCTTCGTCGACTATATCCGCGAGAACCCGATGGCTGCCGCCCAGCTGCGCGCGCCGTTGTTCGAGGACAAGGTCGTCGATCACCTCTTCGGCCAGGCCGAGATCAAGGAGCGCAAGGTCGCCCGGGCGGAGCTCGAGGCGGCGGTCGAGGCCGAGGACGGCCACGTCCACGGCCCCGATTGCGACCACGATCACGACCACGATCACGGCGCCAAGCCGAAAAAGGCCGCCGCGAAGAAGCCCGCCGCGAAGAAGGCCGCGGACAAGCCCGCCGCGAAGAAGGTTGCGCCGGCCAAGAAGCCTGCCAAGAAGGGCTGACGCTTAACACGGGGGCGGCGCGATGGCGGACGGGATCGAGGGGCTGAAGGTCGCCGTCCTGCTGCCCTGCTACAATGAGGAGGCGGCGATCGCGCAGACCGTCGCGGGCTTCCGCGCCGCGCTCCCGGACGCGACGATCTACGTCTACGACAACAATTCGCGCGACCGCACCCGCGAGGTGGCCGCCGCCGCCGGCGCGATCGTCCGCACCGAGCGGATGCAGGGCAAGGGCCATGTCGTCCGCCGCATGTTCGCCGACGTCGACGCCGACATCTACGTGATTGCCGACTGCGATTCGACCTACTACGCCGCCGCCGCGCCCGCCCTCGTCGCCCGCTTGGCCGAAGAGCGGCTCGACATGGTCGTCGGCGCCCGCCAGACCGAAGGAACGCAAGAGGGCGCCGCCTATCGCCGTGGCCACGTCCTCGGCAACCGCCTCTTCACCGGCCTGCTCGCGCGCCTGTTCGGGCGCAGCTTCAGCGACATCTTCTCCGGCTACCGGATCTTCTCGCGCCGCTTCGCCAAGTCCTTCCCGGCGCTGTCGGCGGGGTTCGAGATCGAGACCGAGATTTCCGTCCACGCGCTCGAGCTCGCCATGCCGGTCGACGAGATCCCGACCCGCTACGGCGCCCGCCCCGAAGGCTCGCACTCCAAGCTCTCGACCTGGCGCGACGGCTGGCGGATCATGAAGACGATCCTCCATCTCTACCGGATCGAGCGGCCGACCCTCTTCTACGGCTTCTTCGCGACCTTCCTCGCCGCGCTCGCGATTCTGCTCTCGATCCCGCTCGCCATCACCTATGTCGAGACCGGCCTCGTCCCGCGCTTCCCGACCGCGATCCTCGCCACCGGCCTGATCATCCTCGCCGCTCTGTGCTTCTTCACCGGCCTGATCCTCGACACCGTCGTCCGCGGCCGCCGCGAGGTGAGGCGGCTCCATTATCTGAGTCTTCCTGCCGTAGGCGAGCGAAACTGACCTCCCAATTCCTCCCCCGTATTTCCGGGGGAGGGGGACCAGCCGCAGGCTGGTGGAGGGGTCTTGCACAATAGGATTTCATCTGCGCCTAAGCTCGGGATGCCCTCGCGCCCCTTCACCCGCCGCCAGGCGCTTCAGAACCGCCGCTTCCTCGAAGCGCTCGCTTTGACCGGCAAGGCCCGCGCCGCCGCCCGCGCGCTCGGCGTCCACCGCTCGACCTACACCAAGCGCCGCGCGAAATGCGCCGTCTTCGCCCAGAATTGGGACGCCGCCCTCGCCATCGCCCACGCCAACATCAACGAAGACCTAATTCCTCCCCGAGATTTCTCGGGGAGGGGGACCGGCGAAGCCGGTGGAGGGGCAACTTCCGCCGGTCGCTCGCGCCCGCGCACGAGAACGCGGGGCGAAGAACCCATCACCGTCCGCCTCGCCTCCGGCCGCCTCCAGCTCCGCCGCGCCCCGCCGGGTGCGATCACCGCGGAGGCCGAGGACGCCTTCCTCGACGCTTTGGCGCAAACCGCCAATATCCGCCTGTCCGCGCACATGGCCGGCTTCACCCACGTCTCCTTCCTCGGCCGCCGCCGCGCCGATCCCGAATTCGCCGCCGCCGTCGCCGAGGCGCTGGCCGAAGCGCGGGCCGATTTCGCCCGTGCCACCGCCGCCGCGATCGAGGCGGCGCGCGCGCCGTGGATTCCGACCGAGGCCGATCTCGAATGGCCGGAGGGCCTGACCGTCGATCAGGCCCTCCGCGCCATCCGCGCCCCGCCCCTCAAGCTCCCCTGCACGCCGTTCCCGAAGC
>NZ_JBQTJC010000177.1:0-11482 GCF_052387495.1 Sphingosinicella sp.
TTCAGCGGATTTTCCAGCAGCTTCTTCAAATCCTGCATGAACAAGGCCGCGTCCCAGCCGTCGACGACGCGGTGGTCGCAGGAGAGCGAGAGGTTCATCAGCCTGCGCACCTCGAGCTCGCCGTCGACCACGACCGGCGTCTCCCTGACCTTGTTGACCGCGACGATCGCGACCTCGGGCCGGTTGATCACCGGGGTCGAGACGATTCCGCCCATCGGCCCGAGGCTGGAGATGGTGAAGGTCGAGCCTGAGAGCTCCTCGCGCGTCGCCTTGCCGGTCCGCGCCGCCTCGGCGAGGCGGGCAATCTCGCCCGCTAGGTTCCACAGGTCTCGCCCCTCGGCATTGCGGATCACCGCGACCATCAGCCCGTTCGGCGTCTGCGTCGCCATGCCCATATGGACCGCGCCGGATCGCGTGATCACCTGCGCCTCGTCGTCATAGGTCGCGTTGATCTGCGGATAATCGGCGAGCGTCCGCGCGAAGGCGGCGATCAGGAAGGGCAGCATGGTGAGCTTGGGATTGTCGCCGCGGTCGGCATTCATCATCGCGCGGGTCTGCTCGAGCGCGGTGACGTCATATTCCTCGACCAGGGTGAAGTGCGGGATGCGGCGCTTCGCCTCCTGCATGTTCTCGCTGATCTTGCGGCGGAGACCGACCACCTTGACCGGCTCGTCCGCCCGGCGCGGACGCGGCCCCGCTGCCGCACCACCGCCATTGTAGAGCAGCCAGGCGTCTAGATCGGCGTGGCGCACCCGGTCGCCCGCATATTTGACCTGCGAGAGATCGATGCCGAGGTCGCGTGCCCGCTGCCGCACCGCCGGCGAGGCCTGAACGGACCTGGCCGGCTCCTCCGCTTTGGATGGAGCCTCGGCGCGCCATTCGCCTTCCCTGCGGTCCCGCTCGCCCCGATCCTCCTCGCGGCGGTCCTCGCCCGAGCGGCGTTCCGGCGTGCCGCGGCGCTCCTCGGGCGCCACATCGGTCGTCGGCACGACCTCTTCCAGCGCCTCGGGCACCTCCGCCATGCCGTCCGCGACGGGCGCCTCGGACTCCTCCGCCGGGACTTCGCCCTCGGTCTCGATCACGACCAGCACCGAGCCGATCGGGATCATGTCGCCGACCTCGCCCGCGACCTCGAGCACCTTGCCCGCGACCGGGCTTTCCATCTCGACCGTCGCCTTGTCGGTCATCATGTCGGCGAGCTGCTGGTCCTCGCCGACGGAATCGCCGACCTTGACATGCCAGGCGACGATCTCGGCCTCGGCGATGCCTTCGCCGATGTCGGGCAGCTTGAATTCGTAGCGGGCCATGAGGCGTCAGTCCTCCAATGCCGTCTTGAGCGCCGGGCCGAGGCGGGCCGGGCCCGGAAAATAGGTCCATTCCATCGAGTGGGGATAGGGTGTGTCGTAGCCGGTGACGCGCTGCACCGGCGCTTCCAGATGGTAAAAACAGCGTTCCTGCACCAGCGAGGCCAGCTCGGCGCCGAAGCCCGCCGTCCGCGTCGCCTCGTGCAGCACGATGCAGCGCCCGGTCTTCTTCACCGAAGCCTCGATCGTCTCGATGTCGACGGGGACGATGGTACGCAGGTCGATCACCTCGGCGTCGATCCCGTCCGCCTTGGCAGTCGCGATCGCGACATGGACCATCGTGCCGTAGGCGAGGATCGTCACCGCCTCGCCCGCGCGCGCCACCGCCGCCTTGCCGAGCGGCACGGTGTAATAGTCCTCGGGCACCTCGGCGGCCGGATGCTTGGCCCAGGGGGTCACCGGCCGCTCGTAAAAGCCGTCGAACGGACCGTTATAGATGCGCTTGGGCTCGAAGAAGACGACCGGGTCCGGATCCTCGATCGCCGCGATCAGCAGGCCCTTGGCGTCATAGGGGTTGGACGGGATCACCGTCTTGATCCCCGGCATGTGCGCGAAGAAGGCCTCGGGCGACTGGCTGTGCGTCTGCCCGCCGAAGATGCCGCCGCCATAAGGCGAGCGGATCACCATCGGCACCGACCATTCGCCGGCGGTGCGGTAGCGAATGCGGCCGGCCTCGGAGAAAATCTGGTCGAAGCCGGGGAAGATGTAGTCGGCGAACTGGATCTCGGCGACCGGCTTCAGCCCGTAGAGCCCCATCCCGATCGCCGCCGCGACGATGCCGCCCTCGGCGATCGGGGCGTCGAAGACTCGGGTCTTGCCATATTTCTTCTGAAGCCCCGCGGTGACGCGGAAGACGCCGCCGAAATAGCCGACATCCTCGCCCAGCACGACGATGTCCTCGTCTCGCGCCATCATCACGTCGTGGGCGCTGTTCAGCGCCTCGATCATGTTCATGACGCTCATTTGCCGCGCTTCCGCTCGGCCTTGGCGGCGTCGCGCTGCTCGGCGAGGTGCCACGGCATTTCGGCGAAGACGTCCGCGAACATCGAATCGACGTCCTCATAATGGCCGTTGCCGAGCGTGCCCTGCTTCTCCGATTCCTTCTGCGCGGCGCGCACCTCGGCGCCCAATTGCTCCTCCAGCGCCGCGTGCCGGTCCTCGTCCCACTCGCCGAGACCGATCAGGTGCACCTTCAGCCGCGCGATCGGATCGCCGAGCGGCCAGGCGGCGCCGGCATCCTTCGGACGGTAGGCGGTGGGATCGTCCGAGGTCGAATGGCCCTCGGCGCGATAGGTGAAGAGCTCGATCAGCGTCGGCCCCAGGTTCGAGCGCGCCCGGTCCGCCGCCCAGCGCGTCGCGGCATAGACGGCGAGCGTATCGTTGCCGTCCACCCTGAGTCCCGCAATGCCATAGCCCACGGCGCGGGCCGCGAAGGTGGTGAGCTCGCCGCCGGCGATGCCGCAGAAGCTCGAGATCGCCCACTGATTGTTGACGACGTTGAGGATAACCGGCGCCCTATAAACCCCGGCGAAGGTGACGGCATTGTGGAAGTCGCCCTCGGCGGTGGCGCCGTCGCCGATCCAGCCGGCGGCGATCCGGCTGTCGCCCTTGATCGCGCTCGCCATCGCCCAGCCGACCGCCTGGGGATATTGCGTGGCGAGGTTGCCGGAGATTGAGAAGAAGCCCTTCTCCTTGTCCGAATACATGATCGGGAGCTGGCGGCCTTTGAGCTTATCGCCCTTGTTCGAATAGATCTGGTTCATCATCTCGACGAGCGGATAATCGCGCGCGACGAGCAGGCCCTGCTGGCGATAGGTGGGGAAGCACATGTCCTCGCGATCGAGCGCGTGCGCGGCCGCGACCGCCACCGCCTCCTCGCCGAGCGACTTCATGTAGAAGCTGGTCTTGCCCTGGCGCTGGGCGCGGAACATGCGCTCGTCGAAGACGCGCACCAACAGCATGTCGCGAAGCATCCGCCGCAGCGTGTCCGGGTCGAGCCGCGGGTCCCACGGGCCGACCGCCTTGGCGTCGTCGTCGAGCACGCGCACCAGCGTGTAGCAGAGCGGATGGGTCTCGGCGGGTGCGACATTGATGTCGGGCCGGGGCGCGCTGCCCGCGGCGGGGATCGCGATGCCGCTGAAATCGACGGCGTCGCCGGGCCGGGCCTCCGGCTCGGGAACGTGAAGCGAGAGTGCCGGCCGATTGCGGCGCTCGGACTTGCTGGTCATCCTCAGCCCTGTATTGCTTGGCGTGGCTTGCCGTTAGTAGATTTTTCGCGCGCGCGCACCCCCAGGGAGGACCGATTCATGCGGCTGTCAGGTTTACTTGTCTTCGCTCTCGCCACGTTGACCGCCTGTGCGACGACGCCGGAGCCGGCGGCGCCGAGCTTCTATGTGGTGCGGCACCTCAACACGCCCTCCGGCGAGCGCGATCCGGACCTGCTTCCCGAAGGACAGCGCGCGGCGCAGGCGCTCGCGAACTGGTTCCGTCCCGGCCAGGCACCGCGCGCCATCTATGTCAGCGACTATCGCCGCACCCGCCAGACCGCGGCCCCCCTCGCCGCCCGGCTCGGGCTGACCCCGCTCGTCTACGATCCCGCCGACACGCCCGCCCTCGTCGCCCGGGTCCGCGCCGGCCCCGTGCCCGCCTTGATCGTCGGCCACAGCAACACCGTGCCCGACATCGTCGAGCAGCTCGGCGGCACCCGGCCCGGCCCGCTAGTCCATGAGGATTTCGGCGATATCTGGCTGATCGCCGCGAACGGCGCCACGCAACGGCTGCGGATCGAGCCTTGAGCGAAATCAGGACGGAGCGCCTGACGCTCCGGCGAGCGCGGCTCGAGGACCTGGCTGAAATCCACGCCGTGCTCTCAAATGCGGAAGCGACCCGCTTCTGGTGGACCCCGGCTTATACCGACCTCGAGGAAACCCGGCTCTGGCTCCAGGCGACGATCGATGCCCCGGCGGATGAAAGCGACGACTATTTGATCGAATATCAGGGCCGGGTGATCGGCAAGGCCGGCTGCCGGCGGCTTCCGGTGATCGGCTTCATCCTTCATCCGGATTTCTGGGGGCGTGGCTTGGCGCGGGAGGCGCTGGAGGCGGTGATCGAGCGGATCTTCGCCACGTCTTCCGTCGAGGCGCTCACCGCCGATGTCGATCCCCGCAACGCCGCCTCGCTGGGCCTGCTGAGGCGCCTCGGCTTCGTCGAGACCGGCCGGGCGCAGGGAACTTCCGAGGTCGGCGGCGAGCTCTGCGACAGCGTCTACCTCGCTCTCGCCCGGCCGGGGGCCGTTGCCGGCAACGACGCCCCCTCGGCCTAGAGGTCGATGACCGCGGCGATCGACTCGAGCTTGCGGACGCGCTCGCGCAGATCCGCCATCTCGATCATATCGCCGGCGGGGCTGCGCGCCTCGCGGCGGCCGGCGCCGGTCAGCTCGAGCCGTTTCACCTCGAGCCAGCCCTGCCAGCCCTTGAGCCCAGCGAAGACCGCGATGCTGATCGCAACCAGGCCGAAGCTCGCCATGGTGATCATCGTCATCGATTCGCTCATCACTTCCTCCCAAAAAGAGGGACTGTCCCTATTTTCAACGAAGGTCCTCGATCTCCCGCGCCAGCCGGCTGTTCGAGCTGGTCACGTAGGTCTCGACCGCCTGCATCCTGAGATCCAGATTGCGCATCCGCTCGCGCGATTCCTCGCGGGTGCGGCCGCGGCCGGCGCTGATCCGGGCATAGTCCGGCGCGCTCCGCCGCTGGCGGTTGCCGATATAGCCGAGGATCAGATAGGCCGCGCAGGCGACGACGAAGCTGCCGAGGATCGCGAACAGGCCGAAGCCGATCCGGATGATGGTCGCGTCGACCCCGGTGTGGGCGGCGATCCCCGAGCAGACGCCCAAGAGCTTGCCATTGTCCTTGTCGACCGCGAAACGTCCGCGCATTCTCATTTCGTCCTCCCTGCTTCCCGGTCCCCGACCGGCTCGATGATCTCTTCATGCTCGCGGCCAAGCCGCGGCGTCTGTTGCTCGTCGATGGCGCGCTCCACCACGCTGAGCCGCTCCTCCATCCGGTCGACCATCCGCCACAATTGCTCGACCTCGTAGGGGTCGTTCTCCAGCGGCCTGATCTCGCCGCGTTTCTCGGCCTTGCGGCGCCGGCGCACGTGGCGGGGCGGGCGGACCAGAAGATAGACGATCAGGCTGACCACCAGGATCGAGACGATCGTGCCGATGATCGAGGCGACCGCGACGATGTCGCCGACATTGTCCGGGTTGATCGAGAAGGTCATGCCGCGATCCTCCGCGCCTTCATCGCCTCGAGCTCGGCGTCGACCCGCTCGGCGACCTTGAGCTCCGCGATCTCCTCCTCGAGCGACTTGGGCGGCGCGGCGAGGAGCAGGGCGTCGGCATGGCCTTCGGCGAGGTCCGCCTGCTGCTCGAGCAGGGCGAACTGGGAGAAGGCTTCCTCGACCTTCTCGCCGGCATACATTTCGCGCAGGCGGGCGCGGTTCTGGGCGCCCTCGATCCGGGTCATGATCGCGTTCTGGCGGGTCCGCGCCTCGCGCAGCTTGGCCTGCAGCTTGGCGATGTCCGCCTCGAAGCCGCGCAGCGCCGCGTCGATCTGGGCGATCTCGCCGCCGATCTCGTCGGTCAGGTCGGCGAGCTTCTCCTTCTCCATCAGCGCGCCGCGGGCGAGGTCGTCGCGGCCCTTGGAGAGCGCCAGCTCGGCGCGCTCGGTCCATTTCGCCTGGAGCTCGGCGAGCTCGGCGAGCTGGCGGCGCCGTTCCTTCTGGTCCGCGATCAGCCGCGCCGCCGAGGCGCGCACCTCGACCAGGGTCTCCTCCATTTCGAGGATGACGACGCGGATCGTCTTCGCCGGATCGTCCGACCGCTCGATGAGGTCGATCACGTTGGCGGCGATGATGTCGCGGGTGCGGGAAAAGATGCTCATGGCGTCATGTCACTCTTTGCTGGGCCGAAATTGGCGGCCGGGGCGCCTCAGGGGGTAGGGGCGCCCCGGCCGACCGCGGGTCAGGCGACGGCCTGAACCGAAACGGGGGCCTGGACCGCGGCCGGGCCGACGGCGGCGCCGACGAAGGCGCTGGAAACCAGGATGGCGGCGACCGCGGTGACGATCATGTTGGTGAGGTTGGTCATTTGTCTGCTCCTTTGAAACCTTGGTGAACCGTTGCCCACAAGGATAACAAGAGCCGTGCCAACTCGATTTTTCGGCGGATTTCCGCCGTTTTTCTGGATCAGGGCGGCGGCTAGCGCTGTCCCGGCCCCGCCGCGGGTTGGGAAATCACGCCAATTCTTGGCGGGCCTCGATGAAGTCGGCCTTGCGCCGCCGCGCGCCGCTGTCCGGGCGGGTCAATTCCATGATCTTGGCGCCGCCCAGGAAGACCGCGCCGGTGCAGGCGAGGAAGAGCAGCCAGCCGCCCCAGCCCGGATATTGCTCGAGATAATCCACCCCGCGACCGACCGCGCCCAGCGCGAGCGCGTAGATGACGAACATCGCTTCCCAGCGGGTGCGGATGACGAGCAGGCGCTTGATCAATCTCATGCCCGCGCAAGCAGCAAGAAGCGGGCCAGCGACGGAAATCCGCGGCCCCCGAGGGTTAACCGGTAAGCATTTGTAAACCATGCCGACAGCGGCGCATGGGTAAAGCTATCGCTCGAATTCCACCCAGAGCGGCAGATGGTCGGACATCCGGAAGGAAAGCTGCTGCATGGACAGCCCGGCCATGACGTGGCCGCGGAAGTCGAAATGGCCGCCTCGCTTGTACTTGAGGGTCAGGTAGGGTTTGTTCCTGACGGTCCGGAACCAGGCGATCTGATCGTAGAAACTGTCGAGATCGGGCCGGTTCGGCTTCGAGAAAATGGTGCGCGGCAGGCCTTCATGGTCCTCGGCCGGCGCGAGCCCGGTCGAAGTGAAGGCCTGAAATTGGGGATCGTTCGCCCGGTCGATGTTGAAGTCGCCGAGGCAGATCAAATTGTGGCCGAAATCGTCCTCCTGCTCCGCCCAGTTGCGCAGCCATTTGGCGATCGCGGTCAGCTCCTGGTGCCGGTCCTCGCCCTTGTCGCCATAGATGACATGAAGGGTCACCAGCACGAACGTCTCGCCGCCGGCGAGAAAGCTCACCGCATAAGGGGTTCGCACGAACTGACGCTGGAAAGCGTTCGCCGGCGTGGCGAAGGGCGTGTTGAGATTTTCCGGGATGACCAGCTCGCAGGCGAGGCCCGAAAGCTTCACCCGCGTCGCATCGAACAGGTAAGCCAGCCGCTCGCCATTGCCGGGATCGCCGTAGGTGATGTCGGTCATCGCGAACGCCCAGTTGGGCCCGAGCTTCTTCAAGATGTCGCGCAGCGCCCGCAGGTCCGACTTCACTTCCTGGATGGCGATGACGTCGAAGCGCGACAGAATTTCGGCGATGCAAAGCGCGGCATGAAGATCGCGCTTGGGCGAATCATTCGGCCCGCTATGCCATTTTCGCGTTAGGCTGCCGAACGCGCGCAGGTTCCAGGTCGCGACCAGGAGATTGTTGGCGACTCGGGCGGGCAGAGCCGCGTCAAGCGCCAGCGAGAGGGTCGCAAGTTCCGCCGCGACGTCGGGCGGTGGCGGGTCAGTAATAACCGGCATCTTTTCGGATCGAATCCTCTGCCCGATCCGCAGGATCGCACAAACGGGCGCCGCCGACGAGCCCTTGTTTCTTGCGTCTTTAATTCGACCTAAGTGAAAGTGACGAGCCGGCGCTAACGCAGCTCGATCTTGAGCCCGCCGTCCGCGCCGCCTTCGTCGGCATAGCCGACGTCGAGCGCGAAGCCGCCGCCGGGGGCCAGGGTGACGGTGCAGCTGCGCCACTCCCGCCCGTCCTCGGCCGCCATCCGCGCGCGGATCTCGGCCAGCGGCGGGCGAATCTCGGCGCTGCCGCCCTCGTTGAGGCCGAGCGTCACCTCGCCACCCTCCGCGGGCGCGCAGACGATGCGATACGAGCCCTGATCGGGCACCGCCTCGAGCCGCGCCTCCTTGAAGCCCTTCGGGCATTGCGCCGCGATCGCGCGGCCGAGGGCGAGGTAGAGATCGTTCATGCGGCTTGTCCTTCCAGAGCGAGCAAGGCGAAGGTCGCGAGCCAATGCTCGCCGGCATAATCGCCGGCGACGTGCGGCAGGCTGGCGTCGAGATGGGTGTCGGCGGTCCCCCGCGCCAGCGCCGCCAGCTCCGGCTCCACCGCGTCCGCGAGGCCCCGCCAGCACCAGGCGCGGGCGAGATTGACCCCGTCGAGATGCGCGATCTTGCCGTCCGAGCGGTCGGAGACGAAGGCGGGCTTGAACAAAGCCGCCGGCTCGCCCGCCGCCAGATCGGGCAGGAAGGCCGCGAACCAGTCGCGGAACGCCGCCTCGTCGAGCACGCGCCGCATCAGCAAGGCTTCGGTCAGCGCCGGCGAGATGAACTCGTCACCGCCCGGCTCCCAGCCCGCGCAGCTGCGATCTCCCGCATAATAATGATGCGCCCGCGCCGCGATCAGCGCGGCCAGCTCGGCGTCGTTCGCCGCCGCCCAGTCGCGCGCCAGCACGAGGGCGAAGGAGGTGTTGTAATGCGCCCCGACCCGGATCGGGTAGGTGAGCTTGGGCAAATAGAGCTTGAACCGCTCGGCGAAGGCCCCGGCGAGCGGGGCGAGGTTCGCCGCCCATTGGTCCTCCGCGTGGCACTGTGCCTCGGCGTGGAGCGCGAGCAGCCAGGCCCAGCCATAAGGCCGCTCGAAGCCGCCCGTATAGGCGCGGTCGAGATAGGCGAGCTCGCCCGCCACCTTCTCCGGCGCCAGCATCTCGTCGAGCAGCGCCTTGACGCGCGGCGCCACGGGCAGGCCCGGAAACAGCCGCCGCGTCCGCAGCAGCAGCCAATAGCCGTGGACGCAGCTGTGCCAATCGAAGCTGCCGAAGAAGATCGGATGGAGCGCCCTCGGCCCCAGCACGTCCTCCGGCCCGTCTATGACATGGTCGAGCTTGTGCGGATATTCCTTGGTGACGTGCCCCAGCGCGATCTCGGCGAAGCGATTGGCGATCTCGGGGGTGAGGTGGTGCTTCATACGCCCGCCCTAACCGATCCTCCCCGGGACGGGGAGGGGGACCATGCGAAGCATGGTGGAGGGGGTTCCGAGCCTAGCTCCCCGCCCCCTCCACCACGCCGCTTCGCGTCGCGATGGGCAGGTTCGGATCGCCCCGCGATCCGAATCCCTGTCCGGGGGACAGGGCGACCTGCCCATCCCTCTCCGTCCCGGGGAGGATCAGAACGCCAAAAAGTAGATCAGCAGGATATTCACCGCGAGCAGCGGCAGCGCCGTCCCGATCTGCGCCTTGATCACCCCGTTCTTGTCTTTGAGCTCGAGCAAGGCCGCCGGAACCAGATTGAAGTTCGCTGCCATCGGCGTCATCAGCGTCCCGCAGAAGCCGGCGAGCATACCGATCGCGCCGATCACCGCCGCGTCGCCGCCATAGCCCTGGATCAGCAGCGGCACGCCGATCGCCGCCGCCATCACCGGGAAGGCGGCGAAGGCATTGCCCATGATCATCGTGAACAGCGCCATGCCGATCGCGAAGACGAGCACGGTCAGGAAGATGCTGCCCTCCGGGATCAGCGCCCGGGTGGTGTCCCCGATGATCGTGCCGACCCCGGCGGCGGCGAAGACCACGCCCAATGCGGCGAGCATTTGCGGCAGCACCGCGGCCCAGCCGATCGCGTCGATCAGCCGCCGCCCCTCCTCCAGCGGTGCCAGCGCGGGCGGCTTGAGCCAGGCGAAGATCACGGCGATGGCGAGCAGCACGCCGATCCCGAGCAGGATATAGGTCTCCCGCCGCGCCTCGAAGAGCCCGCTCTCGCCGAGCGCCGTGTAATTGTAGGCGAGCGTGCCGAACAAGGCGGTCGCCGGAATGATCAGGGCCGGGAGGAAGAGCTTGTTGCCCCTGATCTCGGCGAAGGCCTCGCGCTCCAGGTCGCTGGTCGTCTTCGGATTCGACCTGCCGATGAAGCCGAAGCCGGCGAGGCCGACCAGTCCGAGCACGATCAGCCCGTTGATGAAATCGCCATTTGGAAGCAGGGCGATCCGGCTTCCCCCAAGCAAGCTCGCCGCCATCAGTCCCCAGAAAGCGGCGTTGCCGAAGCGCTTCTTCGCCTTGCGGTCGGCGAGGCTCAGCAAGGCGAAGGCGGCGAACATCGCCCCCGCGAGCATGTAGAGCCATTCCAGCGTAATCAGCGGCGCGTCGGGGCTCATGGCGCGGGCCCCCGCAACCGCCGGTCGAGCATCAGCAGCCGCGCGCCGTGGATGATGAAGGCGGCGATCGCCGTCGGGATCGCCCAGACCGCGAGCTCGAGCGGCGCGAGCTGGATGCCGTAGGTCGCCAGCGTCTGCTGGATCAGCACGATCGAGCCGATCGCGAAGAAAATGTCCTCGCCGAAGAACAGACCGACATTGTCGGTCGCGGCCGCATAGGCCTTCACCGTCTCGCCCGTCTCCTCGTCGAGCGTGCCGTGCTGCTTCTCGCCCGCCGCCAGCGCCATCGGCGCGACCAAAGGCCGCACCGTCTGCGGGTGGCCGGCGGTCGAATGGAGGCCGATCGCCGCGGTCACCTGCCGGTAGAGCAGATAGAGGATGAGCAGCCGCCCGACCGTGGCGTTGCGGAAGCCCTGGATCACCGCCTTGGCGCGCTGCTGCAGCCCGTAGCGCTCGAGCAGCCCGATCACCGGCAGCACGATCCAGACGATCGCGATGATCCGGTTGTCGTTGAACGCCTTGCCGAACAAGGCGATGACCGCGACCAGGTCCATCCCGCCGAGCAGCCCCGTCGCGATCGCCGAGACGGTGACGACAAGCATCGGATTGAGCTTCAGCGCGAAGCCGAAGACGACGATCAATATGCCGGCTAGGGGGAGATATTCGGTCATCAAAATCCTCCCCTGCATTTGCAGGGGAGGGGGACCGCGCGCAGCGCGGTGGAGGGGCCGATGCAGGCTCTCCAATAGGCCTCGACCCCTCCACCACCGCCGTACGGCGGCGGTCCCCCGCCCCCGTCCGGGGAGGAAATGCAGGAGCGAGTACCACCCCCACGCCCGCCTCCAGATCGTCGT
>NZ_JBQTJC010000178.1:0-16954 GCF_052387495.1 Sphingosinicella sp.
GCCGCACCAACGCCGCCGCGGCTTGGGACCCGTAACGAGCACCAACCCCCCCTCGCCCGTTGGGGGAGCGGGCGACTCGCGAAGCGAGCGGGGTGAGGGGGTCCGGCGCCGGTCGTTACTCACCGGCCTCCCCTCCCAACCGCTCATCTCGAGCAGGGCCGCCAGGTCCGGGTCGAGAGACACGCTCGCGCTTCTGCCGCCGCGCCAGCACCTTCAGCTTCTTCTCGATCGCCGCGACCGTCTCCTCGACGCTCGCCACGAGCGGCGCCCGCCCGCCGGCCTTCGCCGTCCCGGAACGCGGCGCGCGGTGGAGCCGCAGCAGGTCCATGGCCAGCCAGGTGTCGATGCCCTCCGGCGCCGGCACCTCGGTGTCGCCCGGAACATAATGCTGAAATCGCGCCGCCCGCGCGATCAGCTCCGCCTCGATCGTCGCATAGCCGATCTCGATCGCCTCCTCCCAGGCCTGGGCGAAGCCCGGCTCGCGCCGCCGCGCGTCGTACACGGTGCGCACCCCCACCCCGGCCGCCGCCGCCGCCGCGGTCACGTTGCAGCAGGCGGCGAGATGATCGAGAAACACCTGCCGCCGTTCGTCGATGAACCGCACCTTCGCCGCCTTGCGCTTCTGCACCCTGCGATTGTTGCCGCCGTTGATCTCGGTGTTGTTGTCGTCGCCGTCGCTGCCACCCAAGCTGTCGCCCATGCCCGCATCCATCCGCTCTCTCCTTCGCCCAAAAGAAAAGGCGATTGTATCTATTGCAAACACGGCGCTCGTGTTACGACGAGGGCATGGGTTTTCTCCGGTTCGCCCGCCAGCATATCGCGATTTCGGTCGGAGTCGTCGCTGGCGCGTTCATCGCGGTTTTCGGCGCTGTGAGTGACGGACTGGACCTTTACCGGGCAGGTATCCCGGCATGGGCGTGGCTAGCGATAGGCTTGACCGTTTTCTTCGCGTCAGTGATTGTCCTGCTATACCGGTTTAATTCTCAACTGAGCCAGCCCGCCTCTAGCGGCAACAGCGGCGGACAGGATGCCGACTTCGATCCTGACTGGCTAAGCAAACTTCAGCTGGTAGTCGGAACAAAGTTTCGAAATCAAAACGTGCCGGTTGATGGGCGGCGCTATCTTGGATGCGAGTTCCACAACGTCACATTCGTTTATAACGGTGGCCCATTCGCATTCGAGCAATGCACGATTGGCGGCCATACAATCCGAACCGACGATCCCCGCCTAAATCGGTTCACGAATCTCCTCGTAACGTTCGGTCATATCGCGACTGGGCTGCAAACGCCGAGCGGGCTTGTCACGCTCGATCAGCTAGATGCCGCGCACGGCCATCGCCGCGACAGGACGCCTACCGCTTCTGATCCGGAATAGGCCTCTGCCGCACGACCTTCTTTAGCTTCTCATTCCAGCGGGCTTCGTCCTCATCGCAGCCGTGTTCGCGGGCGGCTTCGATGAACTTGTCGGATTGACTCTGCGGTTTCGCGGCGGTCTTCTGGGCGGCCATGCCTAACAAGCTCCTCTTCGCCGACGAGGCGGGTTGCCTCACGTTCGCCAAGCAGCGCGGCGCAAGTCGGTACTTTATCCTGTGTACGGTCGCGATGGAAGACGACGCGATTGCAACCGCCCTTCTCAAACTGCGCAGGAAGCTCGCGTGGGACGGTGCGGAGCTAGGCGATTATTTCCATGCGAGTGAAGACAAGCAGGCTGTACGGGATGCGGTGTTTGGCGTGATGCTGGAACACCATTTTACCGTGCAAGCCACCATCATGGAGAAATCTAAGGCGCAGCCCCAAGTGTGCCGGTCCTCCGCGCGCTTCTATAAGACGGGTTGGTATTTCCACTTCAAACACGGCATGGACGGCCAATTCACCGCCCAGCATGAAACTCTAATCACTGCCGCATGCCTCGGCACAAAGCGGGAGCGGGCGGCATTCCAGGAGGCGGTAGACGATGTAATGCGGCAGACGATGCGCGTGAAGGAATGGAAGACCGATTTCATGCCGGCTGCTGCCGATCCGGGCCTTCAGGTGGCGGATTATTGCGCATGGGCGCTCTATAGAAAATGGGAGAGCAAGGGTAAGGACGGCCGCTCCTACGAGCTCATCAAAGACCGTATCACATACGAATACGACCTATGGGAGCACGGCAAGCATCATCATTATTGAGGGGGTGCACGGCCCGCGAAATCCGCAATCTTGGCTATCCCTAAGGAAGTGCTCCCAGAGCCCTTCTCACCAAGCAAGGACCGTGCAGCCCCATATACGCATGGATTGATTAATCGTCCATGAGCAATTCCATGAGGCGGAAAAAATCGAGCTGAATCGGAGGCCGGCTCGCCGCGTTCCGCTGGTTCATGCGCTTAAGCGACGTTCTTAGACCCCCCATAGGTCAGGCGCTTGCCGACGATGCCCTTAAGCGCCTGTTCCGAACGCATCCCGTCGGTCATGCCGTTCGCTTCCCGGTTACAGTAGCGGAAATCGAACTCGGCCAGATAGCGGTGCAAATGCTGCTCGCCACAGTGCTGATAGACGCCCTTCATGCCGCGCTTGAAGATGCTGAAATAGCCCTCGATCTGGTTCGTATGCACCTCGCCACGACCATATTCGCCCCGGCTGTGGACGGTGTAGCCGTGACCGGCGAACTCGTCGCCGACGTAGCGATATTGCGCCGCCTCGTCGGTCATAACGACGCTCTCGCGGTCAATGTTGGCGCGGACCAGCGGCATGATCGTTGCCGGGTGCACATTGTCCACCACCATCGCGCGGCTCTTGCCCGTTTCGCGATCGACCAACGCCAGCACCTTCATCTTGTGATGATAGGCGCGCTTCTTCGGAGCGCCCTTCACGCGGCCAATGAAAGTCTCGTCCACCTCAACGATGGAGCCGTTGCCGCCGAACGGGGCCAGATCGCCCGAGCGCAGCGCCTCACGGATGCGATGGGCCAGGAACCATGCCGTCTTGTAAGTGACCTCAAGCATCCGGTGCAGTTGATGGGCGGAAATGCCCTTTTTGCTCGTCACCATCAGATAGACCGCTTGCAAGGCCTTGTTCAGCGGCAAGCGGGCGTGCTCGAAAACGGTGCCGACCTTCACGGTGAACTGCTTCTTGCAATCACCGCAGCGCCACAGGCCGAGGCGGATGCGCTTCGCCGGGTTGGCTTTCACCTTCGTGATGCGGCCCATGCAGCCGCAATGGGGGCACACAGGGCCTTCCGGCCACAACACACCTTCTAGGTGAGCGAAAGCCGCCGCTTCATCGTGAAAGTAAGGACGTGAGAGAACCGACATGGCGACAACCCCTTTGATGGATCGGTTCTACCCCATCGCGGGTGTGTTTGCAAGGTATATAATCGCCAAAGAAAAGGGCCGGCGCGAGCCGACCCTTTCAAACGTCATCCCGGTGAAGCCTGCCCCGAACTTGATTCAGGGATCCGGGATCCACCTGCCTTGTGCCTCGGACTACCCGCCGCCCCGCTTATCCCCGGCGCGACTCGCACTTCTTCAGCATGGGGAGAAAGTACCGTATCAGCGTCACGCTGTCAAGCTGTTTTTACCAGATGGGCGCTTCCTATTTGCCGGCCACTGGCGCGTGTCGATCGTGACCCTCACCATCACCCTGGACGAGATCCGGGGTCCATTCGGGCGGGAAGTTCAGCGACAAGCCTGTCTTGAGCGCCTGCCTTGCGCCTCGACATTCAAGATCGCGCGGCTCGCGGATGCGATCGGCGCTGCACGACCGGCTTCAACAACATGATCAAGTGGTGCTCAATATCCAAGGCGATCGGCTACCCCGCCTCGCTGCTGAACCGCCTGCAGGCCGACTGCAGCCTGGCCGTCGCCAGGCGGGCGACTGATGTCGAGGCGGTGCGCGAGCTCGCGGCGGCTTAGGGATACCGTGACAGTCAGTCACTCCGCGCCTGCGCGTCGAGCAGCAGCCGCTTGAGCATGTTCCCGATCTTACGGCCGACGTAGCTCATGTGTCCCCTTTGTGCGCAAAGGTGGGGAGGAGGCCCGTGAGATCAAGCGATACGGCGACCAACAAGCGGATGCTCGGTGCGACCCCACCGTTGTTGTCGTCGACATTGCACGACTCGCGTTCGCAGTGTCCGCTTTTCGAGATTCGAACTGAGCACTCGGACTCCGCAATGGGCGCACAGCTGACGCACTAGCTGCTCCCTTCTCCTCCTCGCGTCTCCGCGTCTCCGCGCGAACCCATCCCGCCTGTGGACCGAACACCCCAAGAACCTTGCCCGCAGGACTCACCGCCCCCTATACCCCTCCTATGCCCGACGACCTGTTCGCTTCCAACACCGCCCCCTCGACCGATTACGACGCCCACTCGATCGAAGTCCTCGAAGGCCTGGAGCCGGTCCGCCGCCGCCCCGGCATGTATATCGGCGGCACCGACGAGCGCGCGCTGCATCATCTCGCCGCCGAGGTGCTCGACAACAGCATGGACGAGGCGGTGGCGGGCCATGCGAGCCGGATCGAGGTCGAGCTGGCGGCGGGGAATCGCCTCACCATCGCCGACAACGGCCGCGGCATGCCGGTCGACGAGCATCCCAAATATCCGGGCAAGTCGGCGCTCGAGGTGATCATGACCATGCTCCATTCGGGCGGGAACGTCTCGGACAAGGCCTATGCGACCTCGGGCGGCCTGCACGGGGTCGGCGTCTCGGTGGTCAACGCGCTCTCGACCGACACCGTGGTGGAGGTCGCGCGCAACCGGCAGCTCTACCGCCAGACCTTCTCGCGCGGCCTGCCCACCTCGAAGCTGGAGGATCTGGGCACCACCCCCAACCGCCGCGGCACCACCCTCGCCTTCACGCCGGACGCGGAAATTTTTGGCGACGACGCGCGCTTCAAGCCGGCGCGGCTCTATCGGCTCGCGCGCTCCAAGGCCTATCTCTTCGCCGGGGTCGAGATCCGCTGGAAATGCGATCCCTTTTTGCTCTCCGACGAGGATTCGAAGGCGGGCATCCCGGCCGAGGCGGTGTTCCAGTTTCCGGGCGGGCTCGCCGATCATCTCGCCGAGCAGATCGCCGGCAAGGAGACCGCGACCAGCGCGCCCTTCATCGGGCGGCAGGATTTCCCTGGGGGCCAGGGCAAAGTGGAGTGGGCGGTGGCCTGGCCGGTCTGGGGCGAGGGCCAGCAAAGCTATTATTGCAACACGATTCCCACGCCCGACGGGGGGACGCACGAGCAGGGGCTGCGCACCGCGCTGACCCGGGGGCTGCGCGCGTTCGGCGAGCTGGTCGGCGCCAAAAAGGCCAAGGATTTGCAGGCCGAGGACGTGCTCGCCGGGGCCGAGATCATGCTCTCCGTCTTCATCCGCGAGCCGCAATTCCAGAGCCAGACCAAGGACCGGTTGACCTCGGCCGATGCCGCCCGTCTGGTCGAGGCTGCGGTGCGCGACCATTTCGATCATTATCTCGCCGATCATATGGAGCGCGGGCGCGCCTTGCTCGGCTTCGTGCTCGAGCGGATGGACGAGCGCTTGAAGCGCCGCGCCGAGCGCGAGATCAAGCGCAAGACCGCGACCTCGGGGCGCAAATTGCGTCTCCCGGGCAAGCTCACCGACTGCGCCAATGACGATCCGGCGGGCACCGAGCTCTTCATCGTCGAGGGCGACAGCGCGGGCGGCTCGGCCAAGCAGGCGCGCAATCGCAAGACCCAGGCGATCCTCCCCATCCGCGGCAAGATCCTGAACGTCGCCTCCGCCACCGCCGACAAGATCCGCGCCAACCAGGAGATCGCGGATCTCGTATTGGCCCTGGGCTGCGGCACGCGCGAGCGCTGCAACCCCGACGATCTGCGCTACGAGCGGGTCGTGATCATGACCGACGCCGATGTCGACGGCGCCCACATCGCGACCCTGCTGATGACCTTCTTCTTCAACGAAATGAGTGCTTTAGTTCAAAAAGGCCACCTCTATCTCGCCCAGCCGCCGCTCTACCGCCTCGCGTCCGGCGGCACCGTCGCCTACGCCCGCGACGACGCGCATCGGGCGGAGCTGGAGGCGAGCCTGTTCAAGGGCAAGAAGGTCGAAATCTCGCGCTTCAAGGGGCTCGGGGAGATGAACCCGGCCCAGCTCAAGGAGACCACGATGGACCCGGCCAGGCGCGCCATGGTCCGCATCAATCTCCCCAAGGACCCGGAGGAGCGCTTCGCGGTCAAGGACCTCGTCGACCGCCTGATGGGCCGCAACCCCGAGCACCGCTTCCACTTCATCCAAACCCGAGCGGCGGAGGTCGATGAAGAGAAGATCGACGCCTGAGCCGCTCCGCGGGCTGAAGTTGTGGACGATCCAGCGCGCGACCACGCTGGGCATCGCCACCGGGGTCGCCGCTTTGCTCCTCGCGTCGATGATCGGCGGCTGGCCGGAGGGGCTGCTCTATCCCTATGTCGGCTTGCTCGGCGTCACCGCCTTTTGCAGCGCGTCGATCCTCTGGATCACGGCCGTCGACATGCGCACGCGCGGGACGAGCGGGCGGATGCGACCGATCCGCGGCTTCGACGTGGCGATCGCGCTCGCGCTGCTGCTGCCCGCGCTCTACGGCTTGTCGCTGGTCTGGCCCGAGCTTTAGGAGGCGCTCTCGCCCGCCTCGGCGAGCGCGGCTTCGATCATCCGTTCCCAGACGGCCAGGTCGCCCGCCGCCGCCATCGCCGGATCGGGCTCGCGTAGCGTGCGCAGGATCGAGAGGGCATCCTCGCGATAGTCGCGCCAGACCCGGTCGACGATATTGCCGGCCGATGGATCGCTGCCGTCCGCATTGCTGCTGACGATCCGCCCGGCGATCACCCGCGCGATCCGCTCGACGACGTCGGTGTTCGAAACCGGCATGGCTGAAGCCTCCTTGAAATGCTTTCGTGGCTGTAACGGTGGAGGAGCGATCCGGTTTCGCCTAGGCTTGCGTGCCGGGAGGTTCGCATGATCCGCAAGCTGATACTCGTCCTAATCCTGTTCGTTTCCGCCTTCCCGGCCCCCGCGCTTGCGCAGGAAGCGAGCCCCGAGTTGCGCAATCGCGCCGAGCAGATCGTCGCCATGCTGCGCGGCGACGCGGACCCCGCCGAGATGTTCACCGCCGCCTTCCTCGCCCAGGTGCCGGCTGCTCAGCTGCGGACGATCAGCGGGCAGCTCATTGCCCAATATGGCGCGCCGCAGGGCGTCGAGGGGATCGATGTCCGCTCCGCCACCGCCGGCACGCTCAGGCTCGGCATGGCGCGGTCGGTGCTGCGCATGGATATCCAGATCGAGCCCAACCCACCGCACCGGATCAGCGGCCTGCTCGTCACCGGCGCCGACATGCGCGGCGATAGCCTCGGGACGGTGCTGACCGAAATCCGCGCTTTACCGGGCCAAACCTCGGTCGCGGTCGCGCGGCTCGGCGACGGCGCGCCGACCTTGCTCGCCGCCCACGAGGCGGACCGGCCGCTGGCGATCGGCTCGACATTCAAGCTCTGGATCCTCGCCGAGCTCAGCCGCCAGGTGCAGGCGGGCGAGCGGCGCTGGAGCGACGTGGTGATGCTCGACCGCCGCTCGATCCCCTCGGGCACGCTGCAGAACTGGCCGCGCGGCGCGCCGGTGACCTTGCACACCCTCGCCGCCCTCATGATCTCGGTCAGCGATAACACCGCGACCGACATTCTGCTTCGCACGCTCGGGCGAGAAAATGTCGAGCGGATGATGGCGCGGATCGGCGTCGAGGCGGCGGCGCGCAACCGGCCCTTCCTCTCGACCCTGGAGATGGCGGCGATCAAGACGGGCGGCGCGGAAGCGGCCGCCGCGTGGAGCAATGCCGACGAGGCGGCGCGGCGCCGGCTGCTCGAAACCACCTACGCCGATCTCGCGGCCGAGCGGATCGACCTGGGTTTCTTCACTGGCAATCCGGTCCTGATCGACAGCGTCGAGTGGTTCGCCTCGGCGAACGATCTGGTTCGGACGATGGACTGGCTGCGCCGCAACGGCGACGAGACGGCGCATCAGATCCTCTCCATCAATCCCGCCGTGGGCGCCGCACTGCGCGGCGAGCTCGGTTATATCGGCTTCAAGGGCGGATCGGAGCCGGGCGTGATCAACCTCACCTGGCTTGTGCGCAACCGCGAAGGGGCCTGGCATGTGGTGACGGGGAGCTGGAACAATTCGGCCGCGCCGGTCGAGGAAAGCCGTTTCGTCGGCCTGATGTCGCGTGCGATCCAGCAGCTGCGCTGAATCTACCTAGCTTAACTATATCTTTGACGTCTTTTCCTAAGCGAAACGCCATGACGGCGGCGAACTTCGGACGAAAAGGCGTGTCCGCGGGGGAAGCGGTTCCCGTGCGGCGCCGCGCGGCCTTCCTGGTGCCGCCGGAGCAGCGCCGCATGCCGCTTGAAGAGAATGACCTCGATGAGCGGATTCAGGCCTTCCTTGACGAGGAACGTGCCCGCGAAGCGCAGGAGAATGAGCGCTTTGCAAGAGTCGAAGCCGCGCTGGCGGATTTCATAGCGGACGCCGAACCTCTCAAGCCACCGACCGACCGCGCGCTCTGGATTGCCTGGCCGATCTGGTTCCTGCTCGGCCTTGCAGGGGGACATCGCTTCTACCTGCGCCGCCCGATCACCGGCGCGATCCAGGCCGCGATCTTCATCGCCTGCATCGGCGCCGTCGCCTGGGGTTATTATCCCGCCTTCGCCGGTCTCGGACTGAGCTGGCTCTGGTATCTGATCGACGGGCTCAGGATGAGGCGCCTGTTCCTGACGGCGGGCCGGCAGTGAGCTTCGGACGCAAAGGGCTCGCCCCCGGCGAAATAGCGCTGCCGTCCGGGCCGGCCGGATTCGGCCGGCGGGCCGAAGGAGAGGACGAGGCGGCGGCTCGCCGCGCGGCCTTCCTCGCCGAGGAGCGGGCGCGCGGCCAAGCTCCGCAGAACCTCCGGGCCGACGATGCTCCAACATATTCGCAATCACCGGCGAACGCAGCCGGACGCGAAAAGTCGATGGCGGCGGCTTATATCCTGTGGTTTTTCCTGGGCGGCCTTTCCGCCCATCGCTTCTATCTCGGCTTCACCACGTCCGCGATCATCCAGGCGCTGCTCGCGCCGATGGCCTATATGATGATGCTGGGCGCGTCCCTCGGCCTCGGCCTCATCTGCCTGATCGTCGCGTGGATCTGGATCCTCAGCGACGTTTTCACGATCCCCGGCATGCTCCGCCAAGCCAATGAGCGCGTCTCGCGCCAAAGCGTTCATACGGTCTTCGCCTAGCTCGCCACCGCCGGCGCGATCAGGGGGAAGCGGGGGATGTCGACGGCGAAGCGGCTGCCGTCGGCGCCGACCATGAAATAGCGGCCCTCCATCCAGCCCGTGGGCGTACCGAGCGGGCAGCCCGAGACATAATCGAACGAGCCGCCCGGCTCGAGCACCGGCTGCTCGCCGACCACGCCTTCGCCGCGCACCTCGTTGCGGCCGCCGCGGCCGTCGCTGATGATCCATTCGCGACTGACCAGCTTGACCGGCCGTCCACCCCCATTTTCGATCCGGATGTGATAGGCCCAGAACCAGCGGCCCTTGGCCGGCTCCGACTGCTCGGCAAGGAAGCTGACCGAGACGCGGACGGTGATCTCGCCGGTCGTGGCGCTGTGGGGGAAAAGCTCTTTCACCCGCGCTTCCTGTGCCGGGCGCCGGGCGAGGTCAACCGGCCATCCGCTTCAATCGCTCGACCAGCCGCTCGCGTCCCGCGAGGACTTCTGCGCGGCGGTCGATCAGGATGTCGCGGGCGAGGGCGAGCTCCGTGACGCGAAGCCCCTCGCGCAGCACCTCCCAGGGTGGAGTCGCGCCGCCGCCGCGCAGCGCCGGCGGTAATGCAAGCACGCGCTCCTCGTCGAGGCCGAAGCCGAGCTGGTCGAGCAGCAGCAATTCGTAGCGGATCAAAGCCGCCGCCCAGCCCCGGGCGCTCGGCGCAGCCTCGATCGCGGCGAGCAGGCCATCCAGCCCCGCGAAGAGACGCGGATAGGGCTGGGCCTCGGGCAGCGCCGCCGCGGTCAGCGCGCAGGCCCATTCGATGCCGGCAGCGGCGAGCGGCTCGGAGAACAGGAAGGCTCGGCTGTGGACCAGCTCGGCGGTGAGATGAGCGAGCTGCTCCTCGGTCCGGGCGCGATAGTCGGCCTGGATGCGGTTGCCGGGGACCAGCACGGGCCGCAGCCGTCGCGAGCGGCCGCCCCGGACATAGCCCGCCTGGACGCCCTCCTCCGGAGTGAGCGCGCGGACGATCGCGCCATGCTCGCCATGGGAGCGAACGGCGACGACGATCGCTTCGGTGGAGAGGTTCATAAGCGGGTCGGATCACCAAGCGCGGCGTTCAGCCGCACCGCCTGGCGCACCAGCGCGGTCACTGTTTCGGGCGCGACGCCGTCGCCCGGCCGCAGAGTGATCGTCGCCATCTCATATTTGCCGCTGGCCTTGAGGCGAGGCTCGATCCCTCGCAGACGCTTGCCGCGCCAGAAGCCGAACAAAACGCGCTCCCGCTCCGAGCGGATCAGCACGAGCGGACCGTCGGCGAAATAGACGAGGTGGGTCCATTTGATCCGCTCGTCGAGCGAGGCGGCCGCCCGCACGTTTGCCCTCAGTGTCTCCACCGTTTCCCGCTGCCAGCCCGTCAGCGCGGCTACATAGGCGTCGGGATCGGCGGCCACCGGCGCTCCGGCCTTCATCCCCATCGGCTCGCCTCCCTCATCCCTTCAGCTGCCCGGGTGGAAATAGTCGTAGATGCCGCGCGCGGTGGTGCGGGAGATGCCGGGGACTTTTTCCAGGTCCTCCAGCGCCGCGGCCTTCACCGCGCGCGCGGTACCGAAATGCATCAGCAGCGCCCGCTTGCGGCCGGGGCCGACTCCGGGGACGTCGTCCAGAGTCGAGGTGACCAAATTCTTCGCCCGTTTCTGGCGGTGCGCGCCGATCGCGAAGCGGTGCGCCTCGTCGCGCAGGCGCTGGAGATAGAAGAGGACGGGCGAATTGGGCGGCAGGGTCAGCTCGCGGCCGTTGGAGAAGTGGAACGTCTCGCGCCCGGCATGGCGGTCCGGCCCTTTGGAGACGCCGATCACCGGCACATCGTGGACGCCGGCATCCTCCATCACCTCGCAGACCGAGGAAACCTGGCCCTTGCCGCCGTCGATCAGCATCAGGTCCGGCCATTCGCCCTTCGAGCGGTCGGGGTCCTCCTTCTCCAGCCGGGCGAAGCGGCGGCCGAGCACTTCGCGCATCATCGCGAAATCGTCGCCGGGGACAGTCTCGGGACGCTTAATGTTGAACTTGCGATAGGCGTTCTTGCGGAAGCCCTCGGGGCCGGCGACGATCATCGCGCCCACGGCGCTCGTCCCCATCACATGGCTGTTGTCGTAGACCTCGATCCGCTGCGGCGGCTCGGCCAGCTCGAACAGGTCCGCGAACTCGCGCAGGTTCCGTGCCATCGTCGAGGTCTCGGCGAGGCAGCGCTCGAGCTCCTCCTCGGCGTTGCGCTTCGCCTGGCGGATCATCCGCGCCTGGTCGCCGCGTTGGGGAGTCTTGAGCATCACCTTGCGCCCCGCACGCTCTGAAAAAGCCTCCTCGAGGAGCGCCGCTTCGGGCAGGCCTCGATCGGTCAGGATCAGCCGCGCCGGCGGCACCTCCTCGTAGAATTGGGCGAGGAAGCTCTGCAGCACCTCCGCCTCGGGCACGTCGTTCGTATGGGCCGGGAAGAAGCTGCGATGCCCCCAATTCTGGCCGCCGCGGATGAAGAAGGCCTGGATGCACATCGTCCCGCCCTTGCAGGCCAAGGCGAAGAGATCGGCGTCGCCCAATTTCTCGGCGTGGATCGCCTGCGTGCCCTGGATGTAGGTGAGCGCCCGGAGGCGGTCGCGGTAGACCGCGGCCAGCTCGAAATCCATCGCCTCGGAGGCCCGGGTCATCTGCCCCTGCAGCTTGGTCTGCACCTTGGTCGAGCGGCCGGCGAGATAGTCCTTGGCGTCGCGGACCAGCTCGTCATAGCCGGTTTCGTCGATCCGGCCGACGCAGGGCGCCGAGCAGCGCCGAATCTGGTAGAGCAAACAGGGCCGCGAGCGGTTGGCGAAAAAGCTGTCCGAGCAGCTCCGCAGCAGGAACAGCTTCTGCAGAGCGTTCAGGGTCTCGCGCACCGAGCCGGCGCTGGCGAACGGCCCGTAATATTGCCCTTTGTAGCGGCGCGCGCCGCGATGGAGCTGGACGCGCGGAAAGGCGTGATCCTCGCGCAGCAGGATGAAGGGGAAGCTTTTGTCGTCGCGCAGCAGGACGTTGTAGGGCGGCCGGTAGCGCTTGATCAGCTGCGCCTCGAGCAGCAGCGCCTCGGCTTCGGTATTGGTGGTGACGATCTGCATCGATCGCGTCTGAGAAACCATCCGCTGCAGCCGCTTCGGCTGGCGCACGACCTGGGTATACTGGGTGACGCGGTTCCTGAGCGCCCGCGCCTTGCCGACATAAAGCACGTCGCCGCGCGCATCGATCATCCGGTAGACGCCCGGGCGGACGGGGAGCGACCTCGCCACCTTGCGAATCGCCGCGATCCCCGCCTGGAGGTCCGGCGCGTCGGCGCCCTTGAGGGCATAGGTCGCCTTCTCCTCGTTGAAGCGCGAGGCGGCGTTGGGATGATCGGGACGATCGGCCTTGGTCACGGGGACGATCTAGGCCGTCCCGGCGCAAGCTGCCAGATGCGCGGGCTTAGCCCCGCCCCAGCTCGGCGATCGTCGCGTCGACCATCGCTTTGTCGCCCTCGGCGTCGAGGCGGTCGCGGATCAGGGTTTCGGCGGCGGCGGCGGCAGCGCTCGCGGCGCGGGCGCGGACCTCGTCGACGGCGGCGCGCTCGGCGGCGGCGATCTTGTCCTCGGCCATCCGCGTGCGGCGCTCGACCAGGGCGGCGGCATCGAACTCGGCCTGCTTGATGATGGCCTCGGCCTCGGTTTTGGCGCGCTCGATCATCGTCGCGGCCTCGGCGTCGGCCTGCGCCGCCTTCGCCTCATATTCAGCGCGCAACGCCTCGGCCTCGGCGCGGAGCTGCGCCGCCTCGTCGAGCTGCTGGCGGATGCCGGCGATCTTGCGGTCCAATGCGCGGCCGATCGCGGCCGGCACCCGCTTCCAGAGCATGAGCAGGAAGACCGCGACCATCGCCCACGCGACCCAGCCCGAGGCGTCGAAGCCCAAAGCCGTCGGCTCGGCATGGCCACCGCCATGATCCTCGGTGCCGGCCTTGGTTTCGCCAGGGCCAGGCGCGGCATGCGCGGCGTCGGTCGCGACGGGCGGATGGGCGCCTTTCTCGGCGGGAGGATGACTAGCCATTGGCAATCGCCGCCCTCACGGCCCGGCTCGCTTCGGACTTGCCGACCGAAAGGCCGGCGAGCCGCTTCACCATGTCCTGCGCCGCCTCGGCGGCGACGCCCTCGATGTCGGCGAGCGCGGCATCGGTCGCGGCCCTGAGCCGCGCCTCCGCCTCGTCGACCTTGGCCCTGATCTTCGTATCGGCCTTGGCGACGCGCGCCTCGGTCGCCCGCGCGCTCTCGGCCTTGGCCGCGGCCGTCACCTTGAGCGCCTCGCCCCGGCTGTCGTTCATCCGCGCGCGATAGGCCTCCTCGGTCGCGTCGGCGGCCTTGCGGGCAGCCTCCGCGGCGGCGAGATCGTCGGCGATGCGGTCGTCGCGCGCCGCCATCGTCGACATGATCTTCGGCAACATCGCCTTGCCGATGCCGAAATAGATGACGGCAAGGGTGACCAGCAGCCAGAAGAGCTGCGAGTAGAGGACGTCGCCGAGCTGGTTGATCTGGGGCATTTCGAGCCTTCTCTATGGGCGGGAGCGTCGCTCCCGCCGCACGTCCAACTTAACGGGCGTAGAGAATGATCATCGCGACGGCGAACGCGATCAGGCCGAGCAGCTCGGCGGCCGCGAAGCCGATGAACAGCCGGCCCTGCTGGCCGTCGGCCGCGGCCGGGTTGCGGAGCGCACCCTGAAGAAACGAACCGAAGACGTTGCCGACGCCGGCGGCGGCGGCGCCGACGCCGATGGCCGCGAGGCCGGCGCCGATAACCTGGGCAGATGCGAAGTCCATGATAAGCTCCTTGCTTTCGAATTCAGTAACTTAGTGAAGATTGACCGCGTCGTTGATGTAGAGCGAGGTGAGCAAAGCAAACACATAGGCCTGGATCGCCGCGACCAGCAGCTCGAGCGCGCTCACGCCCGCGATGAAGAGGAAACTCAGGATGGCGATCGCCGGACCCATCGCGCCCTCCGCGTTCAAGCCCGACACGACGAAGCTGCCGAACACCTTGATCAGGATATGGCCCGCGATCATCGCCACGAACAGCCGCAGCGCGAGGCTGAACGGGCGGACTATGAAGGAGATGAATTCGATCGGGACGATCAACAGCTGGAGAAGCAGGGGCGTGCCCTTCGGCACGAACAGCGAAAAAAAGTGGAGGCGATGCCGCCAGAAGCCCACGATCAGCACGATCGAAAAGCTGATGATCGCCATCACCCCGGTGATCACGAACTGGCTGGTGACCGTGAACGGATGCGCCACGAGGCCGACGCCGGGAACATAGTCCGCCACGGGAATGAGCACGCCGAACGGCATCAGCCCCATCAGGTTGGCGAACAGGATGAAGATGAAGATAGTGAAGACCCAGGGCAGGTATTTGCGCCCCTCCGGGCCGATATTGGTGTCGATCATCGAGCTGACGAAGCCCGTAATCCCTTCCACCATCACCTGCCAGCGGCCGGGCACCAGCTCGCGCCGCATCCCGCCGATCATGAAGACCAGGATCGAGCCCAGCACGATCATCATCCACAACGCGCTGTTGGTGAAGGCGAACGGGTTGCCGGCCAGATCGCCCGCGAGGGAATCGATCTGGAACTGGTGCATCGGATCGATGGTCGCTTGTTCGGCCGCCACGCTTCGCTTCCCCGAAAACCCCTCAATCGGGGCTTTGCTTCGAAATCTTCCACACTTCCCAGATCGCGAGGCCGAACCCGAGGAACAGCATCACGACCCAGATCCCCTTGGTCTGCGCCAGCCAATCGATCGCGAAACCGATCATGGCGCTCCCGAAGGGGTAGCTGATCAGCACCGACAGCACCCGATAGCCCGGCGACCGATAATAGGGTGTCGCCCCGCCCGTCGTCCTGCCGACCCGCTTCGCCTCCTCGGCTTGCGCCCGCCTGAGCCGCTCATCGAGCGAGGTCAGCCGCACGTCTTCCGGAAGGCCTGGGTCTTGCCGGGGCTCGTTTTCCGCCATGCTTTCTCCCGTGCGAAAGCCCCACGAACTAGGGACTCATCCATGGGCGAGGGACATGCCGGCGAACGAACCCGCCAAGGCGCGGTTCCTTTAGGAAGGGGCACCCCCCAAGTCAACACGTTGCCGCAGTGCAGCAACGGCCGGGCTTCAGCGGCGCGCCGGCAGCGGCTATGATCGCGTCATGATCCCCCTCGTCGCCCTCCTGTTCGCCGCAGCACAATCGGCCAACGAGGCGCCGCTCGACTTCATCTATGCCTGGCCCACGGCAGCGGCCGAGGACCCAAGGCTGCGCGCGGCGCTAGAACGAGACAGGGTGGAGGCACGCGCCGAAGCCGAACGCTATGTCGCGGAGGATCGGCAAAGCCGCCCGCCCGAGGCCGGCTTCAACCCGCATTATTATCACCAGAATTGGGAAGTCGCCGGCAGCGCGCCGCAACTGCTGAGCCTGCAAGCGTCGATCGAGACCTATACGGGCGGCGCGCACGGCAACATGCATTTCGAAGCGATCTTGTGGGACCTGGCGGACGGGCGCGGGATTGCCGGGCCCGAGCTGTTCGGACGAGCCGCGCTCGAACGCCTCGGCCCGCGCTATTGCGACGCGCTCGACGCGGAGCGGGCGGAGCGGCGCGGCGAGCCGGTGCGGCGAGGCTCGGACGACATGTTCACCGACTGCCCCGCGCTGGCCGAACAGGTGATGGCGCCCGCGGACGAGGACGGCAACGGCCGCTTCGACAGCTTGCGCATCCTCCTGCCGCCTTATGCGGCCGGGCCTTATGTCGAGGGCGACTATATCGTCGAGCTGGCCTTCGAGCCCGAAGACCTGGCCGGGATTCCGGACCGGTTCAGGCCCGCTTTCGAAGTCCCGGGCGAGCGCAGTCCTTAGGGGCCTCAGCCGCAGTGGCTGGGGCGCGGCACCGGCTCGTTGCCGTTGCGGCGGCGCCAGACGCCGTCGGGCAGCCGGTAATATTGGCCGGGCCCGACCCGGGTCGCGAAGAGCTGGCAGGCGGTGGCGGCGGCGACCTCCTCGATCGTCGCGTTGCGCTGCGCGGCGAGCTGGGTGTAGGCGGCGCGGCGCTGGATGTTGATCGCCTCCATCTGCGAGCGGAGGACGCCCGACCCTCCGCCGACTATGCCAAGATAGCCGTCGGCCTGCTCGCCGACCTGGCCGGTCGCGCGCAGTTGCGCCGCGGCGTCCTGCATCGCATAGGCGGTCCCGCCCGCGGCGACGGCGAGGCCGAGCGCGGCGGCGATCATCCATTTCATGCGGCGGTTCATGTCAAAATACTCCCGGGTTGTTCTGGATCAACTCCTGCGCGTCGCGCTGGAGCCGGACCACCACCTCCTGCCGGATGGTGATGTTGAGGTTGATCTCGATCGGCCGTTCGGGCGCGCTCACCTGGACGCAGCCCGAAAGCGCCGCGCCCGCGGCCAGCGCCAGCAGCCATCGCTCCGTCCCTCGCATGTTCCTTCGGCTCGCATCGCGGCTTTCTCTCGTCAAGTTCGCTGATCTCATTGCACAGGCTCGCTTTCCTCATCCTGAATGGTGTTGGCAGGCGCGCGCAACCTTTCCAGCTCCGACTGGATCAGCGGAATCGGATCGTTGAACGAGCGGGCGGTCGCGATCAGGGAGCGGAACTGGCCCTGAATGCGGATATTGAACTCGAAGGGGATGCGAGCGATCTGCCCGAAC
>NZ_JBQTJC010000179.1:0-2982 GCF_052387495.1 Sphingosinicella sp.
ATGTTACGTGGTCGCGCCGACGGAGGAGCAGCGGAACCGCGGCGGCTACGGCATCGGGCAGATGCCGACCTTCGAGGGCCTGCTGCTGTCCTACGGTCCCCGCGGCAACGTCACATGGTCCCACCGCTATTCGTCCGAGTGGCGCGACAACCAGGAATAGGTCCGGTCGGCGCCGGCTTGTTGCGCAGCGATGAAATCTGGCTCGGAACAGCCACATACTTGAAAGCTTGTCACCCCCCGTCCAGAGCGACCGACGATGCGGTTGCCCTGATGGAGTGGACGGCCCCCGACGGCATCGAATCTGCCAGATTGAGGTCGTTGTGGATCTCAAACGAGGAGGCCGTCCGTGAAACAGCTTAGTCGAATTGGTATGGACACGTCCAAGCGAGTGTTTCAGTTACATGGGGTGGATGCATCCGAGCAGGTCGTGCTTCGCAAGAAGTTGCGGCGTCGAGAGCTGGAGGGGTTCTTCGCCGCGCTGCCGCCGACGGTGATCGGGATGGAAGCCTGCGGGGGAGCGCATCATTGGGCGCGGGCGTTGCAAGGCCTGGGGCATGAGGTCAAGCTGTTGCCGCCGCAATACGTGAAGGCCTATGTAAAGCGGGGCAAGAACGACGCGGTGGATGCCGAAGCGGTGTGTGAGGCGATGAGCCGGCCGACGATGCGCTTTGTGCCGGTGAAGACGGCCGAGCAGCAGGCGGCGCAGATGCTGGCGAGCAGCCGCGACCGGCTGGTGCGTCGGCGCACTCAGTTGAGCAATGCGATCCGTGGCCATGCCGCGGAGTTCGGATTGGTCGCCGCCAAGGGTCTGGACAAGATCGAGCCGCTGCTGGCGCGCCTGCAGGCGGAGGAGACGCTGCCGGACCTGGCGCGGGCGCTGTTCGCCTCGCTGGCCGAGGAATACACGCAGGTGCAGGCCGAGCTGACGAAGATGGAAGCCCGGCTGATGGCCTGGCACCGGCAGAATGAGCCGAGCCGCCGGCTGGCGCAGGTTCCCGGCATCGGCCCGATCGGCGCCACGCTCTTGGCGCTGAAGGCCCCCGATCCCCACAGCTTCCCGTCCGGCCGCCACTTCGCGGCGTGGATCGGGCTGACGCCGCGCGATCACTCGACCGCCGGCAAGACCAGGTTGGGGGTGATCACGCGCGCCGGTGACGAGGCTTTGCGCTCGACGTTGGTGGTCGGCGCGACTGCGGTGATCCAGCAGGTGCGACGCGGCAGAGGTTCTCCCTCGCCGTGGCTCATCGCGCTCTTGAAGCGCAAAGAGCCGAAGGAGGCCGCCGTGGCGCTGGCCAACAAGATGGCACGCATCGCCTGGAAGCTGATGGTCAGTGGGGAGCCTTACGATCCCCGTCATGCTGTCGCCGCCGCCGTGGGGCAGACAGTCTAATCGGATCGGCGGCAGGCGACAGGACGCTTGCCGCTGAGGCCGGCGCTTGCTCGAGACGGAGCAGATGGTGCGATCGATCGATTCGACATGCGAGACAATCCGTGGAATCCAGTGGCATTCGACACCGTTGCCCTGTGTGGAACTCGCATCGCGGAACCCATCTTGGCCAGCGGTCATGGCGACCGCCACAAACAGGCCGGACATATGGGTGCAAG
This sequence comes from Sphingosinicella sp., assembly GCF_052387495.1. Lineage (GTDB taxonomy): Bacteria > Pseudomonadota > Alphaproteobacteria > Sphingomonadales > Sphingomonadaceae > Allosphingosinicella. Next base: position 1,606 of record NZ_JBQTJC010000179.1, read on the forward strand.
CGATCCGATCACAACCTCTCCGAACTCTTGCAGGCCGGGGGCCGTCCACATATGGATTCCCGCTTTCGCGGGAATTACAACCTGGGTGTCCTGACATGTGAATCCCCGCTCTATTCGGCCACGGCCTGCGCGCTCTGCGCCGGCGGGCTGTCGATGTTCACGAGGATGCCTTCGCGCAGCTTGAACGAGCCGGCGGCGGCGATCAGGTCGCCCTCGGCGACGCCCTCGGTGATCGCGATGTCGCCGTCCCGGACCGGTCCCGTCCGGACGATGCGCTGGCGCGCCCGCAACTGGCCCTGCTCTTTCGCGAGAACATAGACGTACTGTCCGAAGGGTGCGCGCCTGACGGCTGTCAGCGGCGCGAACAGGGCCGCTTGCGGTGCCGACGTGACGGCGACGACGTCGACGAAGGTGCCCGGGCGCAGCGCTTCGCCGAGGCCGCTGACGGTGGCGCGGAATCGGACCGTCCGGCTGCTGTCGTCCACGCTGGCGTCGTCGGCGACGATCGTGGCGGTGGCCGTGCCGCCGGGAATCTGCGGCGCCGCGAGATTGACGGTTGCGCCCGGTCCGATCGCCGAGGTCGCGTCCTGCGGCAGCGAGAAGTCGACATAGGCATTCGCGTCGACGCCCTGGAGCATGGCGATGCGGGTGCCGGCGTCGAGATAGGCGCCGGGTTGCAGATCGGTCAGCCCGATGCGGGCGCGAAAGGGGGCCCGCAGCGTCTTCTTCTCGATGCCGATCCGGAGACTTTCGACGCGAGCGGTCGCCGCCGCGGACTCCTCGCGCGCCCGATCGAGGTCGTGCGCGGAAAGAGCCTGGCTTCCGCGCAGCCGGTCGCGCCGCTCGAAGGTGAGGCGCGCCATCCGGGCCTCCGCCTCGGCGGCCGCGAGCGACGCTTCTTCCTGGCGCGTATCGAAGCGGACGAGCACCTGGCCGGCCTCGACGATATCGCCGGACGAGAACGCCACCGCGGCGATGGTTCCGGCCAGCTCGTTGCGGATCTCGACCTGGCGCAGGGCGACGACCGTTCCCACCGCCCGTGCGGACGCCGTCCAGTGACCGCTGCGCACGCGCACGGCCTCGACCGCTTCCGCGGCTTCGGGAGCGGCTGCTGCCGCCGCCGTCGCCGCCTTGATCTCGGCATACTTGTAGAAGCCCAAGCCGCCGGCAACCGCGCCGGCACCCAGGATCACGACCACCCAGGCTAGTATCCGACCCGACATTCCCATCCCCGTCTTACCTCGCCTAACGACGTGCCGCTCGCGCCCGGAGGCGCCTCGCGTCCGAAAGTTTGACTCGCTCCTTGCGGCCTATAGACGAACAGACCGCCTCGAAATCGACATTCGCGGCAAAGATTGTTGTCGCATCCGGAGGAGT
>NZ_JBQTJC010000180.1:0-11390 GCF_052387495.1 Sphingosinicella sp.
GCGCGCCCGCGCATGCGGTGGAAGCGGTCGCCGATCAGCTCGGGCTCGATCTCTCCCACGAGGCGAAGACCGCCTCGGGCGGCGAGCGGCGGCGGGCGGCGATCGCGCGGGCGCTGGCGCTCGAGCCGGACGTGCTGCTGCTCGACGAGCCGACCAACCATCTCGATCTCGCCGGGATCGAGTGGCTCGAGGACTGGCTCGGCCGCTATACCGGCGCCTTCATCGTGATCAGCCACGACCGCACCTTTTTGAAGCGCCTGACCCGCTCCTCGCTCTGGCTCGACCGCGGCCAGCTGCGCCGCGCCGAGGTCGGCTATGGCGGCTTCGAGGCCTGGACCGAGAAGGTCTACGAGGAGGAGGCGCGCGCCGCCGACAAGCTCGACGCCAAGCTCAAGCTGGAGCTGCACTGGCTGCAGCGCGGCGTTACCGCGCGGCGGCGGCGCAACCAGGGCCGCCTGACGAAACTCCACGAGATGCGCGCCGCCCGCGCGGCGATGCTCGGCCCCGCCGGCACGGCGAAGATCGCGCTCGAGAATGACGAGGTCCGCACCAAGATGGTGATCGAGGCCGAGAATGTGACCAAGCGCTTTGGCGACCGCGCGATCGTCAAGGATTTCTCCCTGCGCATCCAGCGCGGCGACCGGATCGGCGTGGTCGGCGCCAACGGCACCGGCAAGACCACCCTGCTCAGGCTGCTCACCGGCGAGACCGCGCCGGACGAGGGCAAGATCACCCGCGCCAAGACGCTGCAGGGGATCATGATCGACCAGCAGCGCCGGCTGCTCGACCCTGCCAAGAGCGTCCGCGACATTCTCGCCGACGGCGGCGACTGGATCGAGGTCCGGGGCCACCGGAAGCACGTCCAGGGCTATTTGAAGGAGTTTCTCTTCGAGCCGACCCTGATCGACGCCAAGGTCGGCAGCCTTTCCGGCGGCGAACGCTCGCGGCTGCTGCTCGCGCGCGAATTCGCCCGCGCCTCGAACCTGCTCGTCCTCGACGAGCCGACCAACGATCTCGACCTGGAGACGCTCGACCTGCTGCAGGAGGTGATCGCCGATTATGACGGCACCGTCCTCATCGTCAGCCACGACCGCGACTTCCTCGACCGGACGGTGACGATCACCCTGGGCCTCGACGGTTCGGGCAAGGTCGACATCGTCGCCGGCGGCTATGAGGATTGGGAGCGCAAGCGCCGCCCCCACGTCCACAATCCCAAGGTCGCGGCGCCGGCCAAGGCGGATGCGCCGCCGCCGAAGCCCAGGACCAAGCTCTCCTACAAGGACCAGCGCGATTACGACCTGCTGCCGGCGCGGATCGACGCGCTGGAGGCGGAGATCGCGCGCGACGAGGACATCCTTTCCGATCCCGATCTCTACGCGCGCGACCCGGCCCGCTTCGCCCAGCTCACCGAGGCGATCGATAAGGCGCGGGCCGAGCGCGACGCCGCCGAAGAGCGCTGGCTGGAGCTGGCCGAGCAGGCGGAGGCGCTGCAAGCTTGACCCCGCCCGGCCGCTCGCGCACCAACGGCGCGGGCTCCGGGGAGGTGGATCGATGAAGCGTTACGTTCTCTTGTCGCTGGCGGCTTTCGCCCTGAGCCCGGTCGCCGCGGCGGCGCAGCCGCAATCCGTGCCCCCGATCGTCTATCAGAACCGGACGCTGGCCAACGGCCTTCGCGTCTATTCGATCCGCGATCCCAACAGCGCCAACGTCTCGGTCCAGGTCTGGTACGATGTCGGCTCGCGCGACGATCCGCGCGGCCGCTCGGGCTTCGCGCACCTCTTCGAGCATCTCATGTTCAAATCGACCCGCAACATGGTGCCCGAGCAGCTCGATCGGCTGACCGAGGATGTCGGCGGCTTCAACAACGCCTCGACCCACGACGATTTCACCAATTATTACGAGGTCGTCCCGGCGAACCATCTCGAGCGGCTGCTCTGGGCCGAAGCCGAGCGGATGAGCTCGCTGGTGATCGAGCCCGGCTTCTTCGCCTCCGAGCGTGACGTCGTGAAGGAGGAATTCCGGAGCCGCGTGCTCGCCCAGCCCTACGGCCGGCTGTTCTACCTCTATCTCCCGCAAATCTCGTACGACGTTCACCCGTACGGGCGGCCGGGGATCGGCAGCATCGAGGATCTCGACGCGGCGACGGTCGACGACGTGCGCGCCTTCCACGCCACTTACTACCGGCCCGACAATGCCGTGCTGGTCGTCTCGGGCAATTTCGAGCAGGCCGATCTCGACCGCTGGGTGGACCGTTATTTCGCGCCGATCGCGCGGCCCGCCGGCGAGATCCCGCGCGTCACCGCCGTCGAGCCCGAGCGGCGCGAGGCGCGGACCTACACCGTCTACGAGCCGAACACGCCGCTCCCGGCGGTGCTGATCTCCTATCCCGCGCCGCCGTCGAACGACGAGGATGCCGCCGCGATGGAGGTGCTGGACGGGATTCTTTCCACCGGGCAGAGCTCGCGGCTCCACCAAGGCCTCGTCTATCGCGACCGCATCGCCGCCTCGGCGAGCTCCTATGTCGACCTCAAACGGGGCCGGGGCGTGCTCGCCGCTTACGCGATCCTCTCGGGCGGCCAGAGCGCCGAAGCGGGCGAGGCGGCGCTGCGCCGCGAGATCGCGCGCTTCCGCGACGAGCCGGTCAGCGCGGCCGAGCTCGAAGAGGCGAAGAACGAGCTGCTGACCTCCGCCTTGCGCGGGCGCGAGACCGTCGAGGGCCAGGCCGAAGCGCTGGCCGAGGCGGTCGTCCAGGACGGCGACCCCGCCGCCGCCGACCGCCGGCTCGCCCGCATCGCCGCGGTCACCCCCGCCGACATCCAGCGGGTCGCTCAGCGCTGGCTGCGCGACGAGCGCAGCGCCGCCGTCCGCTACCTTCCCGAGGAGGCGCAGAACGGCGCGGCGGAAGATGCACTCGCGACCGCGCGAACCGTCCAGACCGTCGCGCTCACGCCACCGCCGAACATCCGCATCTGGGAGCCCGCGCCCGAGGCCGAGCGAGTCGCGCCGCCCGAGCCGGGGCCTGAGATCGTGCCGGAAATTCCGGCGCCCGACGTGCAGCGGCTCGCGAACGGCCTCACACTCATCACCGTGCGCAATCCGAGTCTGCCGATCGTGACGTTGAACCTCGTTGCCCGCGGCGGCTCGGCCGCCGATCCCGCAGGGCGCGCGGGCACCGCGACGCTGGCCGCGGCGGTGATGACCGAGGGCACGGCGAGCCGCTCCGCCACCCAGATCGACCAGGCTGTCGAGGCGCTCGGCTCCTCGCTTGGCAGCAGCGCCGGCTGGGACGGCTCGCAGCTCGGCCTCACCGTAGGAACCGCGCAGGCTGACGCCGCGCTCGCCATCATCGCCGACGTCGCCCGCCGCCCGGCCCTCGCCGAAGCGGAGATCGAGCGGCAGCGGACGCTGGCCATTGACGCGGTCGCGGTGGCGATGAGCGATCCCGGCGACGTCGCGCGGATGACCGCCGCGCGCTCGCTTTACGGCGCCGAGCCCTATGGCCATCCGGCGGACGGCACGGCCGCATCGCTCCGCGCGATCACCCGCGCCGATCTCGAAAGCGCCTGGCGCGCCCAGTGGCGGCCCGCCAATACAACCCTGATTCTGACCGGCGACATCGAGCCGACCGAAGCCAGGCGTCTCGCCGAGCGCCATTTCGGCGACTGGAGCAGCGAAGCGGCCGCCCCCGCCGCGGCACCCGCTGAGGCCTCGGCGCCGCGCGGCGGCGACGTGATCGTCGTCGACATGCCGGGCGCCGGCCAGGCCGCGGTCGCGGTCACCCGGCGCGCGCTCTCGCGGCGCGATCCGCGCTTCTATCGCGCTCTCGTCGCCAACGCGGTGCTCGGCGGCGGCTACAGCGCCCGATTGAACCAGGAAATCCGCATCCGCCGCGGCCTCTCCTATGGCTCGGGCAGCAGCGTCGACGCCCGCGCGGAGGCGGGGCCGTTCACAGCGGTCACCCAGACCCGCAACGACGCGGCGGCCGAGGTGCTCGGCCTGATCCTGGGCGAGATGCGGCGGCTGGGCGCGGAGCCGATCAGCGCGGGCGAGCTCACCGCCCGGCGCGCCTCGCTGACCGGCGATTTCGGGCGCAGCGCCGAAACCACGGCGGGGCTCGCCAGCCTGATGGGAAGCTATGTCCTGCGCGGGATCAGCCCCGACGAGGTCGGACGCTATTTGCCCTCGGTGCTCGCGGTCACGCCAGCCGAGGCGCAGGGCGCGGCGGCGGCGCTGCTCTCGCCCGAAGGCGCGACGATGGTGATCGTCGGCGAAGCGTCGCAATTCGTCGAGCGGCTGCGCGCCGAAGGCCGCACCGTCACCGTGATCCCGATCGCCGAGCTCAACCTCGACGCGGCGGCCTTGCGGTAGCCTTTCCTCGTCATGCCGGACTTGATCCGGCATCCGCCTCTTTCTGCTGCATCGTAGCCAAAAAAGGTGGGCCCCGGATCAAGTCCGGGGTGACGGTTAGAGGGAGATCAGCCCGCGCGGGCTTCGGCGAGGCGGCGCTGGATCGCGCCGTCGCTCGGGGCGCCGCGCGCGGCGCGTTCGAGCAGGACGAGGCCCTCGGCCCGGTTGACCCCGCTCTTGTAGAGGATCCAGCCGAGCGTGTCGGCGGTCGCCGGATTGTCGCGGTCGAGCGACCAGGCGCGGCGGGCGAGCGGCACGGCCCGGTCGTAATCGCCCGTTTCCGAATAGGCCCAGGCGAGATTGTTGAGGATCGTCGCGTCGTTATTGCCGATGCGGGTGCGCAGGCCTTCATAGACGCGGATCGCGCCCTCCCAATCCTCGGTTTGCATCATCCGCGAGGCGAACAGGATCTGGGCGGGGATGTTGCGCGGATTCTGGCGGAGGAAGAGGCCGAGCACCTGGTCCGCCGCCGGCTGCTGGCCGGAGCGCTGCAGCGCCTCGATCAGCCGGATCGCCACCGGCTCGGAGAAAGCGAGGTTGGCGGCGCGCCGATACTGCTCGGCCGCGCCGGCGAAGTCGCCGCGCACGCCGAGCGCGTCGCCGACCAGCATGTGCGCTTCCGGCGCGCCGGGATTGTCGGCCTGCAACCGCCGCGCCCGCACGAGCGCCTCGTCGCCGAGGCCGCGGGCGAGCATGGCCGAGATCAGCCGCACCTGCAGCGGCCCGTTGCCGGGCTGTTCGCTGGCCTCGGCCTGCAGCGCGGTGAAGCCGCCGTCGCTCAGCGGATCGAGCGCGGTGCGCGCGGCGGAGCGCGGCTGGGCCGCACGCGCGAGAAACCAGGAGGCGCGCGGGCCGTCGCCGAGCCGCGCGAGGGCGCGGCCCATCAGCGACAGGCTGTAGCTGTCCGCATCGGGCCGCGAGACGATCGGCCAGAGCGTCTCCGCGGTCGCGCGCGGATCGCTCATCCGCCATTGCGCCGCCGCGAGTAGCCGTCGCGCGCGACGGTTGCCGGGCTGGAGGCGGATCAGGCGGGCCCAGCGGGTCGCCCCCAGCTCGCCATTTCCGGTCTCGAAGTCGATCGCGCTTTCGAGCAGCATGCCGGCAGGGCTGGCCGCGAAGGCGCCGTTGGTCCGGTTGTAAATGGCGCGCGCCAGCTCGAAGTCGCGCGCGCGGGCGGCGAGCACGGCCTGCAGATAATAAGCGGTGGTATGGGCGCCGCCGTTGAGGCGGTGGGCGGCGCGGGCGTCGGCGAGCATGTCGCGCATCCGGCCCATGTCGCCATAGGTGATCGCCCGTTCGAGCAGCGCGTTGACGTCGCCCGGATCGACCTCGAGCGCGCGGTCGAACCAGGGCAGAGCGGAGGCAAGGCCGTATTGGGAGCGGGTCAGCTCGCCGCGCAGCAGCAGCGCCTCGCTGTTGGTGGGCCGGAGCGCCAGCGCCCGATCGACCGCCTGGAGCGCGCCGGCGATGTCGCCGTTGCTCCGGCGGAAGCGGGCGACGTCGCTGTGGACGTAACTGTCCTCGGGGCCGAGCCGCAGCGCCCGGTCGAACTCCGCGCCGGCCGCACTGTCGCCGAGCGCCGCGAGCGCCCGCGCCCGGATGCGCGCCGCATAAGCGGCATACGCGTCGGGCACCTCGGCCAGCTCATTCAGCGCGCCCTGCGCGTCGCTCTGGAGCAGCCGGGCATGGGCGAAAAGGTGCCGCGTCTCTTCGGCGGGGATGCCCGAGCGACGCGCCCGGGCGATCTCTGATTCGGCCGCGACGCCGTCGCCGAGCGCCAGCAGCACCCGCGCCTGCATCACCCGTACCGGGCCATTGGCGGGATCGGACTGAAGCGCGTTCATCAACTCGACCCGGGCGGTACGCAGGTCGCCCGCCTCGAACGCGGCCAGCCCGCGCTCGTAATGGCTGCCGCCGCCCGAGCAGGCGGCGAGCAGGGCCAAAGCGATCAGGAGCGCGCGTGCCTTCACGCCTGCAGCCCATATTGCTTCAGCAGGTCGTAGAGGGTCGGGCGGCTGATCCCGAGCAGCTTGGCGGCGGCGGAGATGTTGCCGTCGGTCTGGGCGATCGCCTTGCGGATCGCGCGCCGATCCGCCGCCTCGCGCGCCGCCTTGAGGTTGACCGGAAGGCAATCGCCGGCCGGCGCGGCGAGGTCGAGATCATCGGCCGAAACCAATTTACCGTCGGCCATGATCACGGCGCGTTTCAGCCGGTTTTCCAGCTCGCGGATATTGCCCGGCCAGTGCCATTTCTCGATCGCCGCGAGCGCGCCGGGGGCGAAGCCCTTCACCTGCGGGTTCATCTCGCGCGCGAAGCGGCCGAGGAAATGCTTGGCGAGCAGGGCCGGATCGCCCGGGCGCTCGGCCAAGGTCGGGATGCGCACGACGATCTCGGCGAGACGGTCATAGAGATCCTCGCGGAACGTGCCCGCGGCGATCATCGCCTCCAGATTCTGATGGGTCGCGCAGACGATGCGCGTGTCCACCGCGATCGGGCTGCGCCCGCCGATCCGTTCGATTACCCGCTCCTGAAGGAAGCGGAGCAGCTTGACCTGCAAGGGGAGCGGGATGTCGCCGACCTCGTCGAGGAAGAGAGTGCCGCCCTGGGCGAGCTCGATCTTGCCCTCAATGGTCTTGATCGCGCCGGTGAAGGCACCCTTCTCATAGCCGAACAATTCGGCCTCAAGCAGATTCTCGGGGATCGCGGCGCAGTTGATCGCAACGAAGCCGCCGCCGCGCCGCCGGCTCGCCTGGTGCAGCCCGCGCGCGAGCAATTCCTTGCCCGTGCCCGAGGCGCCGAGCAGCATCACGGAGACGTCGGCATCGGCGACCCGCTCGATCGTGCGCGCGACCTTGGCCATTTCGGGGGCGGCGGTAATCATCGTGCCAAGCACGGTGCGATCCTCGCCGACCGCTTCCTCCAGCCGCCGGTTCTCGCGCTCGATCTCGTGGAGCTGGAAGGCGCGCCGGACGATCAGGCCGAGCTGATCGATGTCGACCGGTTTCCGGTAGAAATCATAGGCGCCCGACGCGATCGCCCGCAGCGCGCTTTCCCGCGCGCCATGGCCGGAGGCGACGATCACCTTGGTCTCGGGCTTGAGCGCGAGGATCGATTCGAGCGCGGCGAAGCCTTCGGTCACCCCGTCCGGATCTGGCGGCAGGCCGAGGTCGAGCGTCACCACCGCGGGCTCCGCCGAGCGGACCAGGTCCACCGCGGCGCTCCGGTCGGAGGCGACGATCACCTCATAATCATCATAGGCCCAGCGCAGCTGACGCTGCAGTCCCTCGTCGTCTTCCACGATGAGCAGGGTCGGCTTCAGCCGGTCGTGATTCAGGGGGGCGTTCATGCGCGCATCCGTTCGATATTGATTTGGGAGCGGGTCGCCGCTCCGGGGAGGAAGATGGTGAAGCAAGTGCCTTCGCCTTCGGCGCTCTCCACCTCGAGCCGGCCGCCCATCGCCCGGATCAGGGTGCGCGCCTCATAGGCGCCGATCCCGAAGCCCGACTCCTTGGTGGAAGCAAAAGGCTGGAAAAGCCGACTCCGCACGAACTCGCCCGACATGCCCCGGCCGCGGTCGATCACTTCGATCGCGACGTCGCCGCCGCTCTCGAAGACGCGAAGCTCGACCGGCACGCCCGCCTCGCTGGCGTCGATCGCATTCTGGACGAGGTGGCCGAGCGCCTGTTCGAGCGCGGCGGCGTCGGCCAAGGCGACCAGAGCCATGTCGCCGCTGATGGCGACCGGATGGGCGCTCTTCTTCGCGGCGGCGACGGCCTCGACGATCGGGCCGATCGCGGCGGCGCGCGGCGGTTCGGCGAGCCGCGCCGCGCCGGGCGAGAGGCGCACGAGCAGGTCGTTCATCTTTCTGACCGAGCCCTGCAGCGTCGCGATCATGTCGGCCCGAAATTCGGGATTGTTGGCATGGCGTTCGGCGTTGCGCGTCACCAGGCTGAGCTGGCTGACGAGGTTCTTGATGTCATGAAGAATGAAGGCGAAGCGGCGGTTGAACTCGTCGAAGCGGCGCGCGTCGGCGAGTGCCTGCTGGCCCCGCGCCTCGGCGAGATAGCTCGCCGCCTGGATGCCGGCGGTGCGGAACAGGTCGATATCCTCCCAATCGAGCGTTCGGCGGAACGAGGGATGCTCGAGGATGACGAGGCCGACCAGCTTGCCGGCGTGGATCAGCGGCACCCCCGCCCAGGCGTGCTCCATCCCTGCCAACCAGGCCGGGACCGGAATCCGCTGGTCCTTCGCCTCGAGCGCGCCCCCTGCAATTCTGTCGAAGTCGAGCACCCACGCCTCGGCCTCGATGAACCGCAGCAGCGCTTCGGCGCCGGGGCCGCAGGCGGCGTGCTCCGTGCCGGCATTCCAGCTTGCCGCCGCCGAGAGCCGGTAATTGTCGCCGGCGAGCAGCAGCAGGCCGCCCTCGGCGCCGCCGATATCGGCAAGCGCCTTGACGATCCGCACCTCGAGCGGGGCGCCGTCGCGGCCCTCACGGCCGATCGTGTCGGTGAAACGCAGCCATTCCCGGCGATAGTCGTAGCGATGCTCGAAGACGTGCTTGGCCAGAAACACGCGCAGCCATGCTCGCGCGCGTCCCGAGGGGAGCAGCACGATCGCGATTCCCGTCATCACCAGGATGATGCCAAGCTCGGCCGCCCGCCCCCAATCGCCGCCGACCAGCTCCATCGCCCGCGACGCCGACATCATCACGATCAGATAGCCGAGGATTCCGATCAGCGAGACCGACTGGAACGTCGCCGCGCGGGAGAGCTGGATCTTCCAGGTCGTCCCCTGCTTCAGCCCCCATGCGAACAGGGGCACGATCATCGCCAGCACGGCGCCGCGCATCGCATGCAGGTCGCCGGCGAGGCCGCGGGTGAAATAGTCGACCGTGTAGAGATGGAGGTCGTAGGCCCACATCGCGGCGAGCGCGAGCATCGGGAATTTGAGCATGGCGCGCGACGCCGGCGCCGCCTGGCCATAGAGATTGTGGACGAGGATCAGGGCGCCCGCCGCGATGGTGAGGCCGAACAGCTGGCTGGTCGCGACCAGCGCCTCGAAGGCGAGCGGCTGGCCACGGAACTGCGCCATGATGCCGCCGACCGCGATCTGCAGGCCGACGACCGCGGCGACCGCGGCATAGACCGCTTTGACCGCGCGCTGGCTGCCGTCCGCGTCGGCCTCACGCATGATCCCGTACATGAAGTCGAGGAAGGCGAGGTTGCGGGCGCTCTCCGCGAGCTGCGGCAGCATGTCGTAGCCGTCGAGAAAGCCGAGGAAGATCGCCCAGACGGAAACCGTCGCAAAGGCGGTGACCAGCGGCCGGTTGCGCGCGTCGCCGTTCCAGTGGCGCAGCTGGAAAATCGCCAGCGCTCCGTAAAGCGCGGCGGCGAGCAGGTGGCTCCAGAGGGTGACCAGGCCGAGCATCAGCGCGCCCCCTCCGGCCAGATCACCACACGCGCTGTCTGGAGGAGGATGAGGATGTCGAGGAAGGGGGTGTAGTTCTTGGCGTAGTAGAGATCGAATTCGAGCTTCTCGCGGGCGTCCTCGACGCTGGCGCCGTAGGGGTAGTTGATCTGCGCCCAGCCGGTGATCCCCGGCTTCACCACGTGCCGCTCGGTGTAATAAGGCAGCCGCGCCTCGAGATCGGCGACGAACTGGGGGCGCTCAGGGCGTGGGCCGACGAAGCTCATCTCGCCCTTCAAGACGCTCCACGCCTGCGGCAATTCGTCGATGCGCAACTTGCGGATGATCCGGCCGACCCGGGTGACGCGGGGATCGTCCTTCTGCGCCCACACGGCCTTGCCCCCCACCTCGGCGTCAACCCGCATCGAGCGCAACTTGATCACCTCGAAGGTCTCGCCGTAGAGCCCCACCCGGCGCTGGCGGAAGAAAGCGGGCCCCTTGCTCTCCAGCTTCACGAGCAAAGCGGTGACCGCGATCAGCGGCGCCGTGAGGAGCAGTAGAATCAGGCTGACGGTGAGGTCGAACAGCCGCTTGCCCCACGAGGACAGCCGCCGCCCGGCCGAGAAGCCGTCCGAGAAGATCAGCCAGGAGGGATTGAGGCTGTCGAGATCGACCCGCCCCGTCTCTCGCTCGATAAAGCTGGAGAAATCGTGGACCTCGACGCCCGTGGTCTTGATCCTGAGGAGATCGTTGAGCGGCAGCGCGTTGCGCCGCTCCTCCAGCGCGAGCACGACCTCGCCCGCGCCGAGGCGGAGCAGGTGCGCGGGTAGGCTGGCGATGTCGTCGCGATTGGCGGCGCCCGGGACCGCGGGCGGCCCGTCATTCATCGAGATGAAGCCGACGACGGTGAAGCCCGCGCCCTCGGCCCTGGTCAGCGCCTCGATCCGCGCCGCGCGCGCCCCGGCGCCCAGCACCATCACGCGCCGCTTGAAGCGCGCGCCGCTCAGCACGCCGCGAAGGAGCGTCCGGACGGCGACCATGACGAACAGGGCGATCCAGGTCGCGTAGAGCAGGCTCGATCGCCAGAAGGCGACCGGCGGGAAGACGAAGAAGAGCAAGGAGAGGAGGATGATGCCGAGCGCGACGGCGACGACCAGCCGCGCGGTGGCGAAGCGGACCGACCGCAGCGCCGGCGCGCCGTAGACGCCGACCGCGACCATCGCCACCTGGAGCGTGCCGGCGAAGACCAGCATGTTGGCGACCCGGGAGCCGCTGTCGCCGGCGTCGACCCCGACCTGCCAGAGCCGCAGCAGCCAGCCGGCCTCGGCCGCGAGCAGCAGGATGACGAAGTCGATCGTCCCCAGCAGCAGCACCGCATAAGGGAGATAATGCTTGAACAGCCGGATCACGGGCGCGCGCCCCCGGCCGAAGCGGCGAGTGTAAGGCCGCCCGACACGCGGCTGCCCGACAGGTGCCGCGGACTGCGCGCGCGGGGCCCCCCCGCCCCATCAGGGCGCCCCCCCCCCCCCCCAGTCACAAAAAAAGGCAAGGCCGACACAGTGGGGGCAAATTACAAA
>NZ_JBQTJC010000181.1:0-10945 GCF_052387495.1 Sphingosinicella sp.
GATCGGGTCCGTCGCTGCCGGCGAAGCTCCACAGGAGATGATCGCCCGTGCCGGCGGCGCGGGCCTCGCCGCGCAGGCGGCGGCCGTTGACCGCCACGCTTTCGATCGAGGCGGCGCCGTCGCGGCGGGCGGCGCGGGCGGTCGCGGTGAGCAGCTCGTTCTGGCCGGGGCTGTCGGCGAGCTCGGCCGGCGCCGCGCCGCCGCCGAACCAGCGCCCCCAGGTGGCGTTGGCGACGACCAGCCGGCCCTCGGCGTCAGTCAAGGCGAGCGCGATATTTGGCCCGGCGCAGTCGAGCGCGGCACGGAGCAGCCGCGCGTCCGAGTGACCCGCCTGTTCGTCGACGACCGCCGCGGCGCGCGGGCCGCGGCGGGGGATGAGCAGCACCGCGCCGACGCCGAGCATCGCGGCGAGGAAGGCGCCGGCGAAGATCCGGTCGCCCACCGCCCAGAGCAGCAGGCCGGCGGAGGCGAGCGCGGCGAGGAGGAATAGGGGGATGTCACGGGCGCCGCTTGAGCGCACGAGCGCGCTCACGCCATCGGCTCCATGCCTCGCCGCAGTCGTCGCTTCCACTTGCGGCTTTGCCACCAGCGCCAGATCCCGACCGCGAGCAGATAGCTCACCGCGGCGCTGACCGTTGCGATCACGAACAGGCCGCTGACCGTCGCGAGCGCGGCGTCGGAGAACAGCCAGGCGAACCAATCGGAGACGCTCGCCTCCCGCCCCGGAACGCCTTGCTGGCCGCCCAGCCCGAGGCTGCTGCCGACGAAATAGGACGCGCCCAGCAGGAACGGCGTCGTGAAGGGGTTGGTGAGGAAGGTCATCGCCGCCGCGAGCGGGATGTTCGCCCGCAAGGGAATCGAGACTAGAGCCGAGCCGACGATCTGGACGCCCGGGATCAAGGCGAAGATGCCGACGAACATGCCGACCGCGACGCCGCGCGGGACGGAGCGGCGGGTGAAGCGCCAGAACTCCGAATGGAGCACGCGCTGGCCGAACGGCTTCATCCAGCGGCTCTGGGCCAGCTGCTCGCGGTCCGGCGTGTTCTTCGCCACCCAGCGGGTGAAGCGCTCAACCATGCTGCCTCAGCAAGCGCCCCTGCTCGCGCTTCCAGTCCTTTTCCTTCTCATATTCGCGCTTGTCGTGCGTCTTGCGGCCGCGCGCCAGCGCCAATTCGACCTTCGCCCGCCCGCGCGCGTTGAAATAGATCGAAAGCGGGACGAGCGTCATGCCCTGCCGGGCGACGGCGCCGAACAATTTCTCGATCTCGCGCGCCTTCAGGAGCAGCTTGCGCGGCCGTTTCGGCTCGTGGTTAAAGCGATTGCCGTGACTGAATTCGGGGATGTTGGCGTTGATCAGGAAGGCCTCGCCGTCCTTCACCTCGGCATAGCTCTCCTGGATCGAGCCCTCGCCGAAGCGCAGCGACTTCACTTCGGTGCCGGTGAGCGCGATCCCCGCCTCGAACTTGTCCTCGATGACATAATCGAACCGCGCCCGCCGGTTCTCGGCGACGACCTTCTTCTTGTCGAACTCGGGATGGCGGGGGCGGGGCATGAAGAGCACATAGAGTCTGGCCGGGCGGGAAGGCGAGGAATTTTCGTGTGTGAACCTTGCGAAAACGCTCAATGAAGGCCGCGGTTGGGCAGATAGAGCGGTGGCTGGCACTCCTGCACAAACGGGTCGGCCTCGGGTTCCCACGGAAAACGACCATCGACCGCGCCGGGCCAAACGATTTGCATTGCTCGAAATCCGTCATCGGTCCCACAGCGATGGCGGCGATACCAGAGCGCCGAATTGAAAAATTCGGGAACGATGCTGCTCGGATGCACGTCACGGATGATGCAATCGAAGCCGCCAATCACGCCAGACATTCTATCGCCGTCATGCACTTTGCGGCCGTCCTGCAGTTGGTGAAAGACTTCCCAAAGCATGGCGTGCATCAACTCGAAATCGAGACCAAACAGGATGAACTCTGGAGTTCCCAGCGTCTCCATGAAACCGATTGAATAGGCAAATCCCGGAGCCTGACTTTCCGGGTCGGCGCCGACACATAGGCAAAACCAACCGTGCTCACGAACCGCATCCATGAGCTCCAGCTCGTAATCGTTGTAATTGTCGCTCACCTAAGTCAGCCCAGCATGCGCCAGCGCCGCATCGACCGCGGCGCGGCTTGCTTCGCTCGGCGGAGTCATCGGCAGACGGAGCTCGGCGGAGAAGCCGCCGTGGATTCGGCTCAGCGCATACTTGGTCGGGCCGGGCGAGGCGTCGCTGAACAAGGCGGCGTGGAGCGGGTAGAGCTTGTCCTGCAATCTCAAGGCCATGCCCCAATCGTCTGAAAGTAGGGCATTCTGAAAGTCCGCGCAGAGACGGGGTGCGACATTGGCGGTTACCGAGATGCAGCCCCGCCCGCCCATCGCGTTGAAGGCCAGGGCCATGTCGTCGTTGCCGGAGAGCTGGATGAAATCCGCGCCGCAGGCCGCGCGCTGGGCGGAGACGCGGGCGAGATTGCCGGTCGCGTCCTTGACCGCGATCACGTTGGCGATCTTCGCCAGCCGCGCCATCGTCTCGACCGCGATGTCGGTGATCGTACGGCTCGGCACGTTGTAGAGCACGATCGGGATATCCACCGCCTCGGCCACGGCGGCGAGATGGGCGTAGATCCCCTCCTGGTTCGGGCGGTTGTAATAAGGCGGGACGTGGAGCGCGGCGTCCGCCCCCGCCTCCTTGGCGGCGCGGGTCAGAGCGATGGCGTGGCGCGTGTCGTTGGAGCCGCAGCCGGCGACGACCGGCAGCTTCCCGCCCGCCTGCTCGACGCAAATCTCGATGGCGCGCTTGTGCTCAGTCGAATCGAGCGTGGCCCCCTCGCCGGTCGTGCCGCAGGGGACAAGGCCATGACTCCCTTCGGATATTTGCCAGGCCACGAAGTCGCGATAGGCGCCCGCGTCAAACGCTTCGTCGCGGAAAATCGTCACCAGAGCCGGGATCGACCCTTTCAGCATCCTCGCCTCCTTCACCCCGCGGCAAAGCATGGCCTAGGGAGGAACATGCGGGCATCCGGGGGATGTTCATGGCCTGATAAGGAGGGGGGCGTCATTCTGTCCAGCATGCGTAACAGTGCCGGTTTGTTTCTTTTACTCGGGATTTCCGCGACGGCGCTCGCCGCCAGCTCGGAGGGCGCCGGCTTGCTCGGCCGCGCGGAGGGGCCCGCCGCCACCCGGCCGGTGCTGGTCCCGGTGCTGACCGCCGTTGCTCAGTACGGTCCGTCTCAAGCGCAATCGCCAGCAATCGCGAGCGCGGTCGCGCGCTGGCAGAGCCTCAGGCAGAGCGACAGCCTGCCCTTCTCCGCTTACGCCTCCTTCCTCGCCAGCTATCGCGGCTGGCCCGGCGAGACGGCGATGCGCCGCGCCGCCGAGGGGCGGCTCTCGGTCGAGCCCGTCGCGCCGCGCGAGGTGCTGCGCTATCTCGAGCAGCATCCGCCGCTCACGCCCGGCGGCCACGCCCAGCGCGCGCTCGCTCTGCTGGCCAGCGGCCAACGCTCCGAGGCGCTCGCCGCCGCACGCGAAGCCTGGACCGCCGGCGTGATGCCGGTGACCGACGAGCAACGCCTGCTCGGCGCCTTTTCGGGCGGCTTCACGCCGGAGGATCACGACCGGCGGCTCGACGTCCTCCTCTCCAACGGCGACCGGCAGAGCGCGACCCGGGCCCTGTCCTGGGCCTCGCCGGCACGCCGGCTGATCTTTGAGACGCGGCTCGCGCTGCAGACGCGCGCGGCGGACGCCGCGGCCCGGCTGGCCGCGCTCGGCGGCGCGGGCACGGGCGATCCCGGCCTGCTGATCGACCGGGCGATCTGGCTCAGGGAGACCGGCAATTCCTTCGGCGCCCGCCAATTGCTCGCCCAGCCGCGGCGCCTGAGCCACCGGCCGGCCAACCCCGAAAAGTTCATGGAGGCGATGGTCGCGATCGCCCGCGCCGCGGCCAACGACCGGCAATGGTCAACGGCGCATCAGATCGCGAGCCAGGTCGACGACATCTTCCCGCCCGACACCGACGTGAGCACCCGCTCCTATGGCGAGCGCGACGAATATACCAATCTCACCTGGCTCGCTGGCCAGGCGGCGCTGCGCATGGGCCGCCTTGCCGACGCGGCGGCGATGTTCGACCGCTACGGCCGCGCCGCCCAATCCTCACAGACCCGCGCCAAGGGCTTTTACTGGGCCGCGCGCGCCGCGACCGCGGGCGGACAGGCGGAGCGGGCCGCCGCCTGGCTCGAGCAGGCAGCCGCCGCGCCCGACCAGTTCTACGGCCTGCTCGCGCTCGAGCGGCTTGGGCGCCGGCCGCCGGCGCCGGCCGAGCTGCCGCCCGCGACCGCCGAGGAGCGCGCCGCCTTTCTCCGCCGCCCGCTCGCCGAGGCGGTCCGCCATCTCGGCGCGAGCGACCGGCGCAACGACCAGACGCTCTTCATCCGGGCGCTCGCCGGTTCGCTCAGGACCGACCGCGAGCGCGTCGCGGCCGCCGAGTTCGGGCGGATGATCGGCCGGCTCGACATGGGCGTCTGGGCGGCGCGCGAGGCGCGGAGCGGCGGCGAAAGCTTCTATGCCCGTCCCGCCTTCCCCGAAGTGTCGATCCCGGCGCCCTATCGCTCTCATTGGGCGGCGGCGCACGGCATCATGCGCCAGGAAAGCTCGTTCGAGCGCAGCGCGGTCAGCTCCGCGGGCGCGCGCGGGATGATGCAATTGATGCCGGGTACGGCGCAAATTGAGGCGCGCCGCGTCGGAGTCCCCTACAATCTCGGGCGCTTGACCACGGATCCCGACTACAACGTGCTGCTCGGCAGCGCCCATCTCAACATGCTGATGGACCGGTTCGGCAACAATCTCGTGCTGGTCGCGGTCGCCTATAATGCGGGGCCCGGCCGAGTGCCGCAGTGGACCGCGCGCAACGGCGATCCGCGCACGCCGGGCACCGACGTGATCGACTGGATCGAGGAAATCCCCTTCTCCGAGACGCGCAACTACGTCCAGCGCGTCGTCGAGAATGCGATGGTTTACGATCTCATGAACCCGAACGGCAGCCGCTCGAACGGCCGCATCTCCTACTTCCTCGGCCAGCGCACGATCCGCTGACCCTGCGTCCGCCAGCGCTTATTGGTCGCAATCCGTCCAATATTCGTCGTACCACGGCGTCGGATAGCCGTTGCCGGCGACGGTGTCGTCGCAGTAGATGATCGAATAGCCGACAACCTCGATCTTCTGCTCGTTGCTGTAATAGATGTGGTACAAGCGGTACTGGAGCAGGTTGGCCTGAGCGGCGAAGCTCATCGAGATCGCGGTTGCCACGAGCGTTAGGGCGCTGATGATTCTCATGGTCGTCCCCCTTGATTGCGCTACACTCACACTTCGTTGCGCAACAGGGGTTTCACCAGGGCTTCGTCGGCAAGTCGACCAGCATTCACACCGAATCGACCTGGATTTCGCGCCGGATCGGACCAGTGGTCGGGGAGACAGGATTCGAACCTGCGACCCTCTGCTCCCAAAGCAGATGCGCTACCAGGCTGCGCTACTCCCCGAACCTCCGGCGGCTATGTGGTGGGCCCGGCAGGATTCGAACCTACAACCAAGCCGTTATGAGCGGCCGGCTCTACCGTTGAGCTACAGGCCCTCCCCGTCAGCCGGATGTGCGATAGCGAAGCGCGCCGTGCAAGGCCAGTCGGTTCAGCCGCCCGCTTCGCCATTGCCCGCCAGCGGCGCGGCCTCGGTCAGCGCCGGGAGGAGGAGGCGGATGCGGCTCTCGCCGATGCGAAGCGCGCCGCCCGCCGCCCCGGCCAGATTGCGGACCAGGCGCAGCGCGAAGCCGAGGCCGAGCGCCGGCGCTTCGGGCCAGTCGCCCTCGGGGCTGAAACCGGGATCGAGCAGCTCGGCCTCGCCGAGGCCGGCGACCGCCTCCGGGCGGTCGATCGCGAATTCGAGCAGCGCCTCCTTGCTCGAAATGGTCGCGCCGAGCGTGGCGCCGAGCGTCTCCCCGCTTCGGGCCAGGCCGGTCGTAGCGGCGAGGAGGCGGGCGAAAATCCGCTCCGCGGTGTCCGGCGGCAGCCGCGCGGGCGGCAGTTCGGGCGCGATCTCGAGCCGAAGCATCGCTCCCCTCTCCTCCGCCAGTTGCGCATAGGAATGGTGCAGCCGGGCGACGAGCGCGCCCGCATCCACCGCGCCCGGATCGAGTTCGAGCCGGTCCGTCTCGATCCGCGCCGCCGTGTCGAGATCGTCGACCGCCGACAGCAGGCGCCGGGCCTGGTCCATGATCTCGGCGGCGCGGCCGCGATAGCCGCTCGCGGCCGGCCCCAGATACTGGCCTTCGATCATCTCGGCGAAGCCGATGATCGCATTCAAGGGTGTGCGCAGCTCGTGGATCAGCTGGCGCAGCGCATCGGGCTGGAATTGGGCGCCGAACACGCCCCCCCCGGGCTCGGCGCGCGCGGTCTCGTCGACGCGCGGCCGCCGCGCCGTGCCGCGATAGCCGAGGAAGCCGCCCCGCACCGGATCGAAGAAAGGCACGCCGGAGATCCGCCACTCGCCCGCCGCGGGGCCGATCCCTGCGACGGCGAAGCGCGCGTCTCGGAACGGCGCCCGCTTGGCTAAGGCGCCCGCCGCCTGGCCGTCGACACCATATTGGCCCGGCCCGGCGATGGCAGCGATGCCTTCCCCAACCAGGGGCCCGCGCGGCGCGCCTTCGACCCAGCGGATCACGCCGTCGCTGCCCGTCTCCCAGCGGAACCCTTCGACCGGCTCGGCCGCGGGCGCGGGAGCGGGCGCGGGCGCCTCGCCTTTCTGCCGGCGATAGGCTTCGATCCGCTCGACCAGCTCGCGGATCTGCGATTCCCCGCCGGTCGCGCCGGCCGTTTCGACGCTGCCTTCGATGACGAAGTCCGTCGGCCCGAACGCGGCGAGCGCCTGCCTGACCTCGGCCGGCAGGTCGCGCCGGTGGCGGAGCAGCGACCGCCCCGTCGGCCCGAGCCGGGGGAGCAAGGCGAGCCAGTCGTCGCGGCCGAGTCGCGCCGAACCGATCAGCGGCGCCGACACCGCGGGCACGTCCTCGGCAAAGAAGGCGAGCAAGGCCGGCGCTACCGGCAGGCCGGCCAGCGACCGCGCCGTCGCCACGCGAGTCGCGAGATCGACGCGGTCGCGGTTCGCGCGCAGGGAAGCGAAGGCGCGCGCGCGCGCCTCGCCGTCGCCGGCCCGCCTCTGGGCGAGCAGGTCGACGAGCTGGCACCATTGCGTTGGCTGCTCGGCCCCCGCGAGAGCGGTGGAAATCATGTCGTCGAAGCGCATCCCGATCGGCCTAAACCTTGGCGTGCGTCGGCGGAAGTGGCCCGCCGAGCCGCGTCGCAAAGTGGGACGGCGGGCCGGCAAAGAAAAAGGGCGCCGGCTTGGCCGACGCCCTCTTTCGCAACCCCTCCGGGAGCCGGTCAGGCCGCGGTGGCCGGACGCTCCAGCCAGGCCAGCCAGAGCTGCGCGAGATTGGCATAGCTTCCGCTCACCGCGCGGAAGGCCGCCTCGGCCTCGGCCCGCTGGCCGCCGAGCGCGAGCGCCGCGCCGAGCCGGGTGTTGACCATGCCGGCATCCTCGCCGCCTTTCTGAAGCGCCGCCCGATAGAGCTCGGCGGCGTCGGCATATTGGCCGTAGGCGTAATAGGCGTCGCCCATGATCCGCGCCTGCCGGCCGGTGCCAGCCAACGCTTGCGTGCGCGAGCGCGCGAGCGTCGGCCGGTCCTCGGCGATCCGCTCATTGGCCTGGGCGATCATCTGGCGCGCGGTCGAATCCCCGGCAGTGATGACGCCGCGGCTGATCCCTTCCTCGAGCAATGTCTTCTGCTCGTTCGGCAGGCCGGCACGGCCGAGCCGGTCGGCGAACTCGATATAGTCGCCGGGGCGCGAGAAGGCGTGGGCGACGCGCATCAGGCGGCGCACGTCAAGCCCGAGCGCCGCATCCTCGCCCGCCATCTGGCGGTAGCGGACCAAAGTCTCGCGCCAATTGTCGGCGGTCGGATAAGCGCGCAGCATACGCCGGCTGAATTCGAGCCAGGGCCCTTCCTGGCGCTGATCGAGCAGCAGCGCCGCAGTGCGGGTATAATATTCGGCAGGGGCGGGCTGGCCGCCGGCCTCCGCCGCCTGCAGCAGCCGCTGATAGAGAGTCAGCGCCTCGGCATTCTTACCCAGCTGGATCTTGACCTCGGCGAGCTGGCGCAGGCGCTCCAGGTCGTTCGGAGCCGCGTCGGTGAAACGGGTCAGCATCTGCTCCGCAGTCGGCCAGTCGCTTGCCTGGATGGCGAAGGAGGCGCGGGCGCCGACCAGGGTCTGGACGAACTCAGCCGGCGCCGCACCGCTCGCCAGCATCGCGTCGACCGCCTGAATCTGCATCTGCTGGTTCTGGGTGCCCTGCCCGATCTGAAGCTGGAACCGGCCGACGACGAAGCGCCCATAGGGGCTGGTCGCAGCGGTCTGCGCGGCCGGAAGAGCAGCAGCAGCAGCCGTCCAATCCTGGGCGTTGACCGCCGTCTGCAGCGGCTGGACGGCCGCGATCTCCTCGCGCGAGAGCTGCTGGCCCGGCGCCTGCCGCTCGCCGCGTTGCCGGCGCTCCCTGCGCTCGTTCCGCGGCTCGTCCTGCTGCGGCTGCGCCTGCGGCTGGGTTTGCGGCTGCGAATATTGCGCGGCCGCGGGGCTGGTGACGGCCGCCAGCGATGCGGCGAGGGCGAGCGTGGAAACCTTCATTCAAACCTCCTGTGCGCGCCAACTCGGCGCGGTGAACAAGCGAAAAAGCTAAGCGGATGGGCGCCCGGCCAGCCAAGCGAGCCAATAACCGGCAAGCTCGGCGCGCGGCCCTGTGACGAGCCGAAAGGCGGCCTCGGCCTCGGTACGCTGGCCGGCGAGCGCGAGCGCGGCGCCGAGCCGGGTGTTGACCAGATTCGGATCCTGACCGCCCTTCTGCAGCGCGGCGCGATAAAGCTCCGCCGCCTGAGCATATTGGCCGTGGCCGAAATGGGCATCGCCGGCGGCCAGCGCCGACGCGCCGTCGGCCGCGGCGAGCGCGCGGGTGCGGGCGGCGGCAAGGCCGGTCCGCTCGCGCGCGGCAGCGGGATTGGCGGTGGCGATCGCCTGCCGCACGGCCGCCTCGCTGGCATTGAGCATGCCGCGCGAGACGCCCTCGTCGAGCGCCGCCTTGGCCTCACCCGGATGGGCGCGCGCGAAGGCCTGGGCATGATCGAGATAGTCGCGCTCGCCGGCCAGGCCCTGACCGGCACGCGCAAGCCGCCGAATGTCGAGCTCGAGCGCCGGATCGCCCGCCACGGCCTGGCGGTAGGTGAGCAGGACGTCGCGCCAATTGGCGGGACTCGGATAGGCCGCCACCAGCTCCCGGCCGAGCGAGATGCTCTGCGGCACCAGCCGCCCTTCGACGGCGAGGCCGAGCGCACGCTGGTGCCAGCTTTCCGGCGCCGGCCGCCCGCTCGCGCGGTGCGCGGCGAGCGCGCGCTGGAGCAGCGCCACCGCCGCCGGCCGGTCGCCGAGCCGTGCCTTCATCTGGCCCGCGTCGGCGAGGACGGCGGGATGGTTCGGCTGTGCCTCGACCATCCGCTCCAGAATCCGGTCGAGCCGGCGAAGATCGTTGGCCGAGAAGGCGCGGCTCGCCTGGTTGGCGAGCAAGGCGGAGAGCTCGGCGCCCTGCGGCACGCCGCTGGCGATCATCTCGTCGGCGGCGGCGGCCATGGCTTGAGCGTCGCCGCGCTGGCGAGCGATCTGGAAATGGAGATTGGCGACGGCATAGCGGGCGTTGGCGCTGCGTGCGACGCCGCGCGCGGTCTGGACCGCGGCATCCTGCGCGGCCCGGTCCGTGCCGGCGGCAGCCGTTTGCAGCGCGGCGATCGCGGTCCGCTCCTCGCGCGTGAAGGTCAAAGCGGGCGCGGCGGCGGGCGGCTGCGCGGTTCCGGCCGTCGCGAGAGCGAGGCCACCGGCGGCGAGCAAGGCGGCCAGCCGGACTTTCGATGCCGTCATGAAAGCACGCCTCCCATCAGCCCAAAGCGGGGCGAATCCAGTGAAACCGTCCGCCCTGAGGGCCGTGGCTTCTACCGCCATAAGCGCCGGCTTTCTAGGGGGCGGGCCATGAACCGCGCTTGAACTGCGGCGGGCTGGAAAAGCCCGGTAAAACAACCATATGAACTCCCAATCCTCGCGCGCGCACGCGTACGCGCGCGCAGGGGTGGCGCCAGGCGCGTGCATCGGCTAGGACCGAAGCCGATCCATTGCCGCCCTTGCGGCGCCCATAGCAAACAATCTCCGGGAACCAAGACATTGGCCAGCCTGCCGCCGACCATCGAGCCTTCCGACATCTCCCCCATCTCCATCGTCGACGAGATGAAGACCTCCTATCTCGATTACGCGATGAGCGTGATCGTGGCGCGCGCGCTGCCCGACGTGCGCGACGGTCTGAAGCCCGTTCATCGCCGTATCCTCTACGCCTGTCAGGAGGGCGGTTTCGTCGCCGGCCGCCCCTATCGCAAATGCGCCAAGATCGTCGGCGACGTGATGGGCAATTACCACCCGCACGGCGACAGCGCGATCTACGACGCGCTGGCGCGGATGACGCAGGACTGGTCGTTGCGGGTGCCGCTGATCGACGGCCAGGGCAATTTCGGCTCGATGGATCCCGATCCGCCCGCCTCGATGCGCTACACCGAGGCGCGGCTCGCCAGGGTGGCGATGACCCTGCTCGACGATCTCGACAAGGACACAGTCGACTTCCAGCCCAATTACGACGCGTCGCGCGAGGAGCCGCAGGTCCTGCCGGCGCGCTTCCCGAACCTTCTGGTCAACGGCGCCGGCGGCATCGCGGTCGGCATGGCGACCAACATCCCGCCGCACAATCTGGGTGAGGTCATCGCCGCCTGCAAAGCCTATATGGA
>NZ_JBQTJC010000182.1:0-3793 GCF_052387495.1 Sphingosinicella sp.
GTGCGCCCGCGCTCGCCGGGCGCTCGAAGGCGGCGCCGGGCCGGATCGCGGGTTCGCGCCGGCCGCGGGCCGCGCCCGCGACGCCGTCGCGGGGCGCACGCTCGCCGGGCCGCACCGCACCGATCTCGCCGTCACGCACGTCGGCAAATCGCAGCCGGCCGCGCTCGCCTCGACGGGCGAGCAGAAGGCGCTGCTGATCGGCCTGATCCTCGCCCATGCCGATCTCGTCGCCGCCCGATCGGGCCGCCGCCCGATCCTTTTGCTCGACGAAATCGCCGCCCATCTCGACCCCATTCGCCGCGGCGCGCTGTTCGATCGGCTGGCCCAGGCCGGCGGTCAGGTCTGGATGACCGGGACCGAGCGGAATTTGTTCGTGGAAGTCAATGAAAAAGCGAGCTTTTTCGAGGTGCGCGACGGGGCCGCCCGGCCCGCCTGAAACGCGCCTTTTTCCTTGGGTTTCGCCCCCCGATTCCCTATATCCTCGTCATGGCATCCTCCCCCAATGAAAGCAGCTACGGCGCCGAATCCATCAAGGTGCTGAAAGGCCTCGACGCGGTCCGCAAGCGGCCCGGAATGTATATCGGCGACACCGACGACGGCTCGGGCCTGCACCACATGGTGTTCGAGGTTTCCGACAACGCGATCGACGAGGCGCTGGCCGGCCATTGCGACCGGATTTTGATCACCTTGAACCCCGACGGCTCGGTCAGCGTCGAGGACAATGGCCGCGGCATTCCGACCGATATTCACGCGGAGGAAGGCGTCTCGGCGGCCGAGGTGATCATGACCCAGCTCCACGCGGGCGGGAAGTTCGAGAACACGTCGGACGACAACGCCTATAAGGTCTCGGGCGGCCTGCACGGCGTCGGCGTCTCGGTGGTCAACGCGCTCAGCGAATGGCTCGAGCTCACCGTTTGGCGCGACGGCAAGGAGCATTGGATGCGCTTCCGCCATGGCGACGCGGAGGCGCCCTTGAAGGTGGTGGGCGACGCGCCGGCCGGGCGCAAGGGAACGCGGGTCACCTTCCTGCCCTCGACCCAGACCTTCAAGATCGTCGAGTTCGATTTCGACACGCTCAAGCATCGCTTCCGCGAGCTCGCCTTCCTCAATTCCGGCGTGCGCCTGATCCTCACCGACGCGCGACACGAGGAAAAGAAGGAGGTCGAGCTCTATTACGAGGGCGGCATCTCGGCCTTCGTCCGCTATCTCGACCGCGCCAAGAGCGCGCTGATCCCCGATCCGATCTCGGTCACCGGGCAGCGCGACGAGGTCGGCATCGAGGTCGCGCTCGAGTGGAACGACTCCTATTACGAGAACGTCCTCGCCTTCACCAACAACATCCCGCAGCGCGACGGCGGCACCCATATGGCCGCCTTCCGCGCCGCGCTGACCCGCACGCTCAACAATTATGCCGACAAGTCCGGCATGATGAAGCGCGAGAAGGTCAGCCTGACCGGCGACGACATGCGCGAGGGGCTGACCGCGATCGTCTCGGTCAAGCTCCCCGATCCCAAGTTCAGCTCGCAGACCAAGGACAAATTGGTCTCTTCCGAGGTGCGCCAGCCGCTCGAAAGCCTGATGGCCGACAAGATGGCCGAATGGCTGGAGGAGAATCCCGGCCACGCGCGCACCATCATCCAGAAGATCATCGACGCCGCCGCCGCGCGCGATGCCGCCCGCAAGGCGCGCGAGGCGAGCCGCTAGAGCGTGATGGGGATCGCCTCGCTGCCCGGAAAGCTCGCCGACTGCCAGGAGCGCGATCCGGCCAAGTCGGAGCTGTTCCTGGTCGAGGGCGACAGCGCCGGCGGCTCGGCCAAGCAGGGCCGCGACCGCCATTTCCAGGCGATCCTTCCCTTGCGCGGCAAGATCCTCAACGTCGAGCGCGCGCGCTTCGACCGGATGCTGTCGAGCCGCGAGGTCGGCACGCTCATCCAGGCGATGGGCACCGGCATCGGCCGCGACGATTTCGACATCGAGAAACTGCGCTATCACAAGATCGTGATCATGACCGACGCAGACGTCGACGGCGCCCATATCCGGACCCTGCTGTTGACCTTCTTCTACCGTCAGATGCCCGACATCATCGAGCGCGGGCACCTCTACATCGCCCAGCCGCCGCTCTACAAAGTCGCGAAGGGCCGCTCGGAGGTCTATCTCAAGGACAATGTGGCGCTCGACGAATATCTGATCCAGGCGGGGACCGAGGCGAGCCGGCTCGACGGCGCGGGAGAACCGCGCTCGGGCCGCGAGCTGCGCGCCCTGGTCGATCATGGTCGGCGGGTGCGGACCTTGATGAACTATGTGCCGCGCCGCTACGATCCGATGGTGATTGAGGCGCTGGCGCTGACCGGCGCGCTCGATCCGGCGCTGCGCCGAGAGCAGCGCGCCGACGCGCTCGCTTTCGCCGCCGGCTGGCTCGGCGGCGGCGATGAGGAGGCGCGCTGGACGGGTTCGGTCGCCGAGGACGGCGGCTATGTGCTCGAGCGGGCCTGGCGGGGCGTCACCGATCATCACCGGATCGAGCCCGCCTTCCTCGCGAGCCAGGAGGCGCGCCGGCTCCATGCCCTGATCGAGGAGCAGGCCGAAGCCTATGCCCAGCCGCTCACCCTTACCCCACTGCCGCGCGGCGCGCGGGCCGAGGCGGCGGAGGCCGCCGAGGCCGAGAGCGAAGAGGCCGAGGAGGAGGCGCCCGCGGCGCGCAAGGGCGTGGCGATCAACCGTCCGACCCAGCTGCTCGAGGCGGTCCTCGCCGTCGGCCGTAAAGGTCTCGCCGTCCAGCGCTACAAGGGTTTGGGCGAGATGAACGCCGACCAGCTCTGGGAAACGACGCTCGACCCGACCAACCGCGCGATGCTGCAAGTGGAGGTCGCTCAGGCCGACGTTGCCGACGAAATTTTCACCCGCCTGATGGGCGACGTCGTCGAGCCGCGACGCGAGTTCATCCAGGAGAATGCGCTGAACGTCGCCAATCTGGACGTGTGAGCGAGCAGCTTCCGCCCGGCATCCCGCGCTTCGCGACGGACCTTTTCGTCCCGCGTTATCGTGCCGCGCGAAGCGGCGATTGGGAATTGCGGGTCGCCGAGATGGCGATTTCACCGGGCTATTGGAGCGATCCCGTCCTCGTTGAGCAGATGGCGGTGCTCGTTCGCGACGGCCGCTCCTGGATGTCGCTGACCCCGTTCGAGCTGGAGAGCCAGGGGCTCGGCGTCCGTGCGGCGGCGGGCCACGTGCTGATCTTCGGCCTCGGGCTCGGCTGGGCAGCGTGCGCCTGCGCGGCGCTCCCGGCCGTGAGCGAAGTCATCGTCGTCGAGAAGGACGCGGATGTGCTCGCGCTTCATCGCGAGCTGGACATCTTCGCCCAATTGCCGTCCGAGGCGCGGGCGAAGCTCCGCGTCCTCGAGGGCGACGCATTCTCCTACCGGCCGGATCGCCCGGTCGATCTGTTGCTCCCCGACATATGGCTGCCCCTCGTCAATGACCGTCGCGTCGAGGAGGTGCGCGCGATGCAAGCCAATGTCGGCGCGCGCGCGGTGCATTTCTGGGGGCAGGAGATGGAGCTTATCCGCCACGCCGTCGCGGCGGGACGCGCGCTTGATACGTCCGGGATCGACGCGACGATCGCGGCGACCGGGCTGCCTTTGATCGGCATGGGCGATCCGGATTATGCGGCCAAGGCCGAAACCGCGGCGCGTCGCTGGCTGCGCGGGCGCTGGCTCCCCGGGTCGGCGCCGCCGTGGTAGGCCGCTCTATGCCCACGCCCACGGGACAATGCCATTGCGGTGCGATCCGCTCC
>NZ_JBQTJC010000183.1:0-3116 GCF_052387495.1 Sphingosinicella sp.
GGCAGCCACGAATCGCCGATAGGCCGGATCAGGCCGAGCGGGTCGCGCGCGGCCCGCAGCCCGCGCCAGCGCGCCCGCCACAGCGCCTGGAGCAGGCCGGCGCCCACGAGAAGCGCGCCAACGAGCCGGGATTCGCCAAGCAGGATCCAGCCGAGCAGAGCCGCCGCCGTCGCCGCGATCACGGCGAGATCGAAACGGCCGGGCTGGGCCGGAAGGCGCCCACCGAGTCCCTGCTTCTGCATCCAGTTGCGGGTGAAGGAGGGAATGATGCGCCCGCCGATCAGCGAGATCATCAGGATCACGAGCGCCATCGCGGCGAAGACGCCGCCGTCCGTCATCGCGAAGAGGCCGGCCGCGGCCGCGTGATCGGCCGCGTTCGCAAGCCCGAGCAGGAGGACAAGGCCGACGATCGGCAGATTGCGGTTCTTCGCGGCCAGCACCTCGCGGGCGGCGAGCCCGGCAAGGATCAGGTAGAAGCCGACGTCGAGCGCCGCGGCCGGCGCGCGGCCGAGCTCGGTGGAAAACAATACCGCGACGCGGCCGGCCAGCCAAAGGCCGAACAGAGCGGCAAGCGGCGGCCCGGCGATCGGCAGCCGGCCGGTCCAGTTCGGGATGGCGGTCAGCAGGAAACCGGCGATCACCGCGCCGACGAAGCCGAACAGCATTTCGTGCCGGTGCCAGGCGAGCGGATCGAACGCGCTCGGCAGCGCGCCACCGCCGGCCAGCGCGACCAGCCACAGCGCCAGCGCGAGAACGGCCCAGGCCGACCCGCCGAGAAAGAACGGGCGAAATCCTCCGCGCAAGATGGGCGGAGCCGCCGCCATCCGCGCGCGCCGGAGCGCGAGCATCTGCTCTCCGCGCGTCGCCGTCACGTCGCGAGCGCCCTGCGGCGGCCGGCGGCGGATCGCCCTCCGCCCTTTCGCCGACTCGCCCGCTCAGTTTCCGCGTCCGCGATCGCTGCGTCGAGCGCCGACACCGCCTCGGACCGGCCCTGCTCGACCAGCCGTGCGCGCAGGCGCCGAAGGCGAGCCAGCAAATCTTCCGGCGTGGGATTCGGAGCAGCCATCATCGTTCTCGACTCCAATTCGGTGCGGCGCGGGTACCAAGCCCCCGTTCAGACGAACGCGACGATGATCGCGATCGCCAGCGCCCAGCCCGCGACCAGGATCGGGAGCACGAGCACCTGGGCGATGGCGGCGCCGCTGCCGATGTGGCCAGTCTCGATCTCCACCCCGTCCGCACGGAACTCGGCCCAGCTCGCAAAGCGGCCCTCGGGCCGCGGCGCGATCCGCGCCCACAGCGCCGGCGTGCCGAACGCCATCGCCACGTAGATGAAGAAGATCGCAAACGGCAGGATCAGTTCAGCGTTCATGAACGCCGCCGCCATGATCGCGAGGAAGGCGAAATAGGCACCGATCGTCACGGCGAACAGCGCGGGGTGGACCCCTTCGTGGTCACAAAAAGATAGAGGCCGCCAGAGTCGGCCAACTTGTAGTCTCTATCGCGAGCCTTGGCGTTCCGCGCCTTCAGATCTGTGAGCATCCGTGCCCCCAAAATTGCAAGGCCGTGCCCCGCCAGTGCCCCCCGCTGCCCCGGATTTGGGGGCACTTCGCAGGAACGCGTCGGACGCACATTATTCGAGGATCGGCAGAAAAGCTATGTTTTATAGACTATTTTGGAAGATGCTGGAGAGGGTTGTGGCGGAGCGGGAGGGATTCGAACCCTCGATACGGTTTTGCCGTATACTCACTTTCCAGGCGAGCGCCTTCGACCACTCGGCCACCGCTCCGCACCGAAACCGATCGGTCGCCGCGAAGCGGCGGGCGTGAATCGGGTTCGCAATCAAACGCCTGGAAGCGGTGCATCTAGTAAGGGCGCGCGCTCAGGGCAAGCTGGCCTCGATCGTCCGGGCGAGCGCGATGTCCTTCTCCGTCACGCCGCCTTCGCTGTGCGTGCTCAGCAGGATGTCAACCCGGTTCCAGACGTTCGACCATTCGGGATGGTGATCGGCCTTCTCGGCGGCGAGGGCGACCCGGGTCATGAAGCCGACGGCGGCGTTGAAATCGGCGAATTTGAAGCTTTTGGCGATGCCGTTCCGGTCCGCATCGTAGGCCCATCCCGGCAGCGCGGCGAGCGCGGCCTCACGTTCGGCTTCGCTCAGCAGCGCCACGGCCCTTCCTCCTTCTTGTGCGCTTCTCTATGTCCCCTGTCATGGCCAGAGGTCAAACCTTCGCCCCCGACGCGGCGGCGATCGAGCGGCTCGCGGACGCGGCGATCGCTGGCCTGCCCGAGCGCTTCCGGCGCCATCTCGCCAACGTCGTGCTGAGGGTCGAGGAATTCGCCGACGACGAAGTGCTTGACGAGCTCGGCATCGAGGATCCGTTCGACCTGACCGGCCTCTATACCGGCCGTTCGATGCGCGAGGAGAGCAGCTGGGCCTCGGGCGAGCTGCCGCCGCGCGTCCACCTCTATCGCCGCCCGTTGCTCGACGAATGGGTGGACACGGGGGTCAGCCTCGAGGCGCTGATCACCCACGTCATCGTCCACGAGGTCGGCCACCATTTCGGCTTCTCCGACGCGGAGATGCACGCGATCGAGGAGGCGGCGGGTTGAGCGAGCGGCTGCGGCTCGAGGGCGTCGCCTGCGTGCGCGGCGGGCGCCTGCTGTTCGAGGGGCTGAGCCTCGCGCTCGCGCCGGGCGAGGCCTTGCTCGTGCGCGGCCCCAACGGGGTCGGCAAATCGAGCCTGCTCCGGCTTGCCGCCGGCCTGCTCCGCCCCGCCGCCGGCACGGTTTCACGCGAGGACGCCGCTCTGGCGGACGAGCATCTCGCTCTCGACGAGCGGCAGAGCCTGGGCGCGGCGCTTGGGCTTTGGGCGCGGCTGGACGGGGTCTCGGCCGTGCCCGGGATGGAGGCGATGGGGATCGGTCATCTCGCCGATGTCCCGGTGCGGATGCTTTCGACCGGGCAGCGCAAGCGGGCCGCGCTCGCCCGCATCCTCGCCTGCAACGCCCCGCTCTGGCTGCTCGACGAGCCCGCCAACGGTCTCGACGCGGAGGGGCAGGAACGGCTCGAAAAGGGCATGGCCGCGCATCGCATCAAGGGCGGCGCGATCCTC
>NZ_JBQTJC010000184.1:0-20358 GCF_052387495.1 Sphingosinicella sp.
CGCGCCGAGCTGGCGGAGAATCAGGCGCCCGGCATGCATCCCGAGCTCGAGACGAAGGCCTGAGATGGCGGGGCGTCTGACCGGGGCGGCGGCGCTCGCCGCCGCGTGCCTTCTCTTCGGCTGCGCCAATCAGGAGGCGCCGCCGCAGGCCGCATCGAGCGCGCCGCCGGAGCGGCGGGAATCGGCCGATCCCTACCCCTCGACCTACCGTCCCTATCCGGGCGCGACGACGGCGATCACCGGCGCCACGATCTTCGACGGTGAGGGCGGGCGGATCGACAATGGCACGATCGTCCTCGCCGAAGGCCGCATCCAGGCGATCGGCGGGCCCGAGACGCCGATTCCCGACGGCGCGGTCCGCGTCGACGGGGCCGGCCGCTGGGTGACTCCGGGCGTGATCGACGTCCATTCCCACCTCGGCAATTATCCGAGCCCCGGCGTCGCCGCGCATAGCGACGGCAACGAGGCGACCAATCCGGTGCGCACCGAGGTCTGGGCCGAGCACAGCGTCTGGCCGCAGGACCCGGGCTTCACCCGCGCGCTCGCCAATGGCGGCGTCACCACGCTGCAGATCCTGCCGGGCTCGGCCAATCTCTTCGGCGGCCGCGGCGTTACCCTGCGCAACGTCCCAGGGCGGACGATGCAGCAGATGCGCTTCCCGGGCGCGCCGCGCGGTCTGAAGATGGCCTGCGGCGAGAATCCGAAGCGGGTCTACGGCGGGCGCAACCAGATGCCCGCGACCCGGATGGGCAATGTTGCGGTGATGCGCGCCACCTGGCAGCGCGCGGTCGAGTATCGCGAGCGTCGCCGGCGCGACGCCAATACCGCGCGCGATTTCCAGCTCGACACGCTGGTCGAGGCGATGGCGGGCGACGTCCTCGTCCACAACCATTGCTACCGCGCCGACGAGATGGCGATCATGCTCGACATGGCGCGCGAGTTCGGTTTCCGAATCTCGACCTTCCACCATGCGGTCGAGGCCTACAAGATCGGCGATCTGCTGCGCGAGAACGGCACCTGCGCGGCGATGTGGTCCGATTGGTACGGCTTCAAGATGGAAAGCTACGACGCGGTCAACGAGAACATCCCGCTCGTCCACAATGCCGGCGCCTGCGCGATCGTCCATTCGGACGACGCCAACGGCATCCAGCGGCTCAACCAGGAAGCGGCCAAGGCGCTCGCCGACGGCCGGCGGATGGGGATCGACATCTCCGACGAAGTCGCCTGGCGCTGGCTGGCGATCAATCCGGCGACCGCGCTCGGCATCGCCGATCAGACCGGGTCCTTGCGCGTCGGCAAGCGCGCCGACGTCGTGCTGTGGAACGGCAATCCGTTCAGCGTCTACACGCGGCCGCAGCAAGTCTGGATCGACGGCGCTCTGCTCTACGACATGAACAATCCGCGGCTGCGCCCCGTGACCGACTTCGAGCTCGGCCAGCCCGGCGAGGGAGACGTGCATTGAACCGGCTGATCGCCCTCATGGCGGGAATCGCCGCCCTCGCCGCCGTGCCCGCCGCGGCGCAGACCATCGCGATCACCGGCGGCCGCGTCGTCGTCGGCGACGGCTCGCCGCCGATCGACGGCGGCACCGTCGTCATCCGCGACGGCCGCATCGTCGCCGCCGGCGCCAACGTCGCCGTGCCCGCGGGCGCGACCGTCGTCGATGCGCGCGGCAAATGGGTGACGCCGGGAATCGTCGCCGGCTTCTCGCGGATCGGCCTGATCGAGGTCGACGCGGTCGATCCGAGCAACGACGCGCAGGCGAACAGCTCGCCGTTCAGCGCCGCCATCGACGTGGTCCCGGCGGTCAATCCGCAGGCCTCGTCGATCGCGATCAACCGCGCGGCTGGCGTGACCCGTGCCGTCGTCTCTCCCGCAACCGCGCGCAGCATTTTCGCCGGCCAGGGCGCGATCATCGATCTCGGCGGCGATATGCAGCCGATCACCCGCCCTCGCGCCTTCCAGTATATCGAGCTGGGCGAGGACGGCGCGAACGACGCCGGCGGCAGCCGCGCCGCCGCTCACGTCCTGCTGCGCAACGCGCTTCGCGAGGCGCGCGACCTCCGGCTGCCGGTCGGCAGCGGCGGGCGTTCGCGCTCGCCGTCGACCGCTCCGCCCGAGGATCTGCCCGAGAATCCCTATATCCTGCCCGACGCGCGCCGTTCGGAGGACGTGCTCCTCACCCGCTTCGACGCCGCCGCGCTCGTCCCCGTATTGCAGGGGCGCCAACTCCTCCTCGTCCATGTCGAGCGGGCCAGCGATATCCTCCAGGCGCTCGCGCTGAAGCGCGAGTTCCCGAACCTCCGCCTCGTCCTGGTCGGCGCCACCGAAGGCTGGCGAGTCGCCGACGCGATCGCCGCCGCGCGCGTGCCGGTAATCGCCAACGCGCTGGTCGATCTTCCCGCGAGCTTCGAGCAGCTCGGCGCGACCCAGTCCAATATCGGCCGGATGCGCGCCGCCGGCGTCCAGGTCGCGATCGGCATGATCAATGACGACGAGGCGCGGCAGACCCGGGTCCTCCCGCAATATGCGGGCAATCTCGTCGCGATCGGCCGTGTGCCGGGCCATAGCGGCCTCAGCTGGGACGAGGCCTTCGCCGCGATTAGCTCGGCGCCCGCAGAAGTGATCGGGCTCGGCAGCGAGATCGGCTCGCTCCGCCCGGGGCGGCGCGGCGACGTGGTGATCTGGGACGGCGACCCGCTCGAACTCGCGACCGGCGTCGAAGCGGTCTGGATCGACGGCGTTCGCCAGAGCCTGGAGAACCGGCAGACCCGGCTGCGCGACCGCTACCGCCAGCCGCGGGAAGGCGCGCTCCCCCACGCCTACACGCCAAGGCAATGACACCAACCGTCAGCCTCGCGCTGGCGACCCTCGCCTTCGTCGGCACGCACCTGTTGATGTCGCATCCGCTGCGCCCGGGACTGGTCGCGCGGCTCGGCGAAGGGGGCTTTCTTGGCGTCTATTCGCTGGTCTCGCTCGCCACCCTGGGCTGGATGATCTTCGCCTGGCGCGCCGGCGATTCGTCCGACCCGATGTGGCTGGCGCCGATCTGGTGGGCGCCGGTGGCGTCGGGGATCATGCTCGTCGCGAGCATCTTGCTGGTCGGCTCCTTCGCCCGCAATCCGGCTTTCCCCCACCCCGGCGCCGCGCTCCGCGACATCCCGCCGCCGCGCGGGGTGTTCGCGATTACCCGCCATCCGATGAACTGGAGCTTCATGCTCTGGGCGATGGTCCACCTGTCGCTGTCGGGGAGCCCGCGCAACGTCATCGTCGCGGGCGGCATCCTGATCCTCGCTTTCGTCGGCTCGCTCGGTCAAGACCACAAGAAGGCCCGCTTGCTCGGCGAAACCTGGCGCGACTGGATGGCGAAGACGTCGTTCGTTCCCTTCGGCGCGTTGCTGGCCGGCAAGGCTCCCGGGCGGAACGCGGCGCCCAGCCCGGGCGCACTGGTCGGCGGGGTCCTGCTTTGGGCGGTCGTCACATCATGGCACGCGCCGCTTGTCTCTCCCCTGGGAGACCTGCTCAGCCGCTGACGCTCAGGCGGCGTCGGAGATCGTGGCGCGCCGCGCGTCGGCCATATAGGCCTCGAGCTGCTCGGGCGACATCGCATGGGCGTAGAGATGGCCCTGCAGCGCGTCGCAGCCGGCTTCGAGCGCGATCTGCTCCTCCTCGCGGCAGGAGACGCCCTCGGCGACGACCTCGAGGTCCATCGCATGGCCGAGCGTCACCGCGGCGCGGATGATCGCGATGCTCTGGTCGCGGGCGGCGATGTCGATGAACGAGCGGTCGAGCTTGATCTTGTCGACCGGAAAGCGGCGCAGGCAGGACAGCGACGAATAGCCGGTGCCGAAATCGTCGAGCGCGATGCGGAAGCCGTCGCGGCGCAGCTCCTGGATCGCCTGGGTGCAGAGCGAGCCATGCTCGATGAACAGGCCCTCGGTGATCTCCAGCTCGATCTGGTTGGGCTCCACCTTCTCCTCCGCGGCGATGCCGCGCAGCGCGGCCGGAAGGCCGGGATTGCGGAACTGGATCGGCGAGAGGTTGACCGCAACCGCAAGGTCCGGCCAGCGGCGCGCCATCCGGCAGGCGTCACGGAAGGTCAGCAGGCCGATCTCGTCGATCACCCCGCACTCCTCGGCGATCGGAATGACCTCCATCGGCGGCACCTGGCCCAGGATCGGGTGGCGCCAGCGAAGCAGCCCCTCGAGCCCGATCACGTTGCCGCGATTGCCGATCACCGGCTGGAAATGCAGCTGGAGCGCGGTGCCGCCCTTGAGCTCGGTGCGCAGCGCGCTCTCGATCTGGTCGCGGCGCTGGACATCGGCGTCCATCGCCTCGGTAAAGATGCGGAAGCAGTCGCGGCCCGCGGCCTTGGCACGGTACATGGTGATGTCGGCCTTGCGCAGCAGCTCGGACGCCTCGGCGACCTCCTTGCTGGCGAAGACCGCGCCGATGCTGACGCCGACGCGCGCCTCGCGCTCGCCGATCATGAAGGGCTCGCGGATGACCGCAATGATCCGCTCGCAGAGGCGGCGGACGTCAGCCTCACCCTTCGGGCTGACCTGGACGATGGCGAATTCGTCGCCGCCGATGCGGGCCACGGTGTCGGTCTCGCGGACCAGCGAGCGCAGACGGTCGGCGACCTCGGAAACGAGCTTGTCGCCGGCATTGTGGCCGAGCGTGTCGTTGACCTGCTTGAAACGGTCGAGATCGAGCATCAGCAGCGCGACCTGCTCGCCCGATCGGCGGTAACGGGTCAGTGCCTGATCGAGCCGGTCTTCGAGCAAGGCGCGATTGGCGAGGCCGGTGAGCTGATCGTGCAGCGCCTGGTGCTGCGCCGCCTCCTGCCGGTCCTCGAGCTCCTGCACGAGGTCGACGATCGAGCGGTAGAGGAAGGACATGACGAGGACGACGGCGACGGCCGAGGTCAGCGTGATCGGCCAGATCGTGCCGAACAGCTCCATGCGAGAACTGGTGTCGTCCCGAATGATGCTCACAGTCGCGAAGTTCGTCAGGACGAGCGTCGCGACCGCGGCCGATACAATCGGTGGACCGACTTTCCGTGAATATCCCACTGCCGTCTCCCGAGAAGCGGCAGAAATACCAGCACAGGTGTTAACAAATCGCTGAGCCGCGGGACGGGGTCGGCGCAGACGGTGCCGGACCCGCTTTTACCTCTTGTCCGGCAACGAGAAATCCACGCCTTGGGCGAGCGGCAGATCGCGACCATAGTTAATGGTGTTGGTCGCGCGGCGCATATAGGTCCGCCAGGAATCGGAGCCACTTTCGCGCCCGCCGCCGGTCTCCTTCTCGCCGCCGAACGCGCCGCCGATCTCGGCGCCCGAGGGCCCGATATTGACGTTGGCGATGCCGCAATCCGAGCCTGCGGCGGAGAGGAACAGCTCCGCCTCGCGCAGATCGGTCGTGAAGATGGAGGAAGCGAGTCCCTGCGGCACGTCGTTCTGGAGCGCGATCGCCTCGGCGAGTTCGGCATAGCGCATCACATAGAGGATCGGCGCGAACGTCTCCCGGCGCATCACCTCGCTCTGGCCCGGCATTTCGACCAAAGCGGGGCGCACATAGCAGCCGTCGATCAGCTCGCCACCATGGACGGCGCCGCCCTGCTCCCGCGCCGCCGCCAGGGCCGCCTGCATCGCGTCCACAGCATCGCGATCGATCAGCGGGCCCACCAAGATGCCGTCGGCCAGCGGGTCGCCGACGGGCAGGCGCGCCCAGACCCGCTTCAGCCGCTCGACCAGCTCTTCGTAGATCGTCTCGTGCACGATCAGCCGGCGCAGCGTCGTGCAGCGCTGCCCCGCCGTGCCGGCGGCGGCGAAGGCGATGGCGCGCTCGGCGAGGTCGAGATCGGCGGAAGGGGCAACGATCATCGCATTGTTGCCGCCAAGCTCGAGCAGGGTGCGGCCGAAGCGCGCCGCGACGCGCGGGGCCAGCGCGCGGCCCATGCGGGTCGAGCCGGTCGCCGAGACGAGCGGCACGCGCGGATCGTCGGCGAGCGCCTCGCCCGTTCCGCGCCCGCCCTGGACGACCTCCCGCCGGCTCGCCGGCGCATCGCCGAATCGCTCCGCCGCCCGCGCGAACAGGGCGGCCAAGGCGGCGGCGGTCAGCGGCGTCTTTTCCGACGGCTTCCACACCACGCTGTCGCCGCAGACGAAGGCGAGGCAGGCATTCCAGGCCCAGACCGCGACTGGGAAGTTGAAGGCAGAGATGACGCCGACGACGCCCAGCGGGTGCCAGGTCTCCATCATCCGGTGGCCGGGCCGCTCGGTGGCGATGGTGAGACCGTAGAGTTGGCGGGAAAGGCCGACCGCGAAATCGCAAATGTCGATCATCTCCTGGACCTCGCCGAGGCCCTCGCTCAGGATCTTGCCGCATTCCCGGCTGACCAGCCGGCCGAGCGGCTCCTTCTCCTCGCGCAGCACCTCGCCGAGCAGCCGGACCAGCTCGCCCCGGCGCGGCGGCGGAACCAGGCGCCAGCCGAGAAAGGCCTGGTGAGCGCGCCCGACCGCGTCGGCGACCGCCGCGGCGTCGCTGACCGGAACGCGGCCGAGCTCCGCGCCGTCGATCGGGCTGTACGAAACGAGCTCGCTCATCCGAGCCGCTCGATCAGCGCCCGAGCGGCGAGCGGATTCCTGACCTTCGCCCCGGCGATGACGAAGGCGAAGACCTCGCGCGGCGTCCTTCGCGCGACCGCGTCGCTGACGAAATTTGGCGCCGCCGGGCTCCCGCCGCCCGCCCAGTCCTTTATCGCACTCGCCCAACGATCCAGCGAGGCGGGGTCGTAGCCGGCCGGCTCCTCCTCGCGCGTCCGCTGGAGCCGCGCGTAGACGAAATCGGCGGTCAAATCGGCGATTTCCGGATAGGTCTCGTGATCGGCGAAGACGATCGCGACGTTCGAGGCGCGCGCCATCGCGACGAAGGCGCGGTTCCGGAAGCTCTCGTGCCGGACCTCGATCGCGTGGCGGAGGCGCAGGCCGTCCCGGCTGGTCGGCAGCAAGGCGAGGAAGGCGCGGATCTCGTCGGGATCGAACTTCTTGGTCGGCGCGAGCTGCCACAGGATCGGGCCCAATTTGTCACCCAGCTCGGTGAAGCCCTGCGCGCAGAATTTGCCGATCGACTCGCCCGCATCGCCCAGATTCTTGCGGTTGGTGCAGAAGCGCGAGGCTTTGATCGCGAATTTGAAACCGTCCGGCACCGCCTTGCCCCAGCGCTCGAACAAAGCCGGCGACTGGAGCTTGTAGAAGGTCGCGTTGATCTCGGTCGCGGTCAACTGCTGGCCGACATATTCGAGCTGCCGCGTTTTCGGCAGGCCCGCTGGGAAGAATGTCCCCCGCCACGGATCGAAATCCCACCCGCCGATGCCGACATGGATTTTCGCCGCTCCGGATGCAGACATGAATTTCCCCTAGTGTCCGGCGGGTGCCGTGTCACGCGCGCGGCGAGGTCAATCGTAGTGGACGTGGAGCTCGGTGGAGAAAGGCCCCTGCTTCTTCAGGCGTCCGGCGCCCCCCGGTGCGCGGCGGAGATTCTCGCGCCTGAGCAGCGGCTTCAGCATCGCCGGCAGCACCGCTTTGTTGATGTGCATGCCGAAGCATTGATGAAGGCCGTAGCCGAAGTGAATATATTCGTGCGGCAGCCGGTGCGGATCGAAGCGATAGGGATCGGGCACGCGGCGTGAATCCATCATCGCCGAGCTCAGGCCCACCATCAGCTTCGACCCCTTCGGCACGCGCCGCCTGCGCCTGGTCCCGGCGGCGATCATGCCGTCCGCCACCGCGACCCGCGGCATCAGCGGCGCGATCGGATCGAACCGCATCGCTTCGAAGACATAAGCGGCGAGGCACGCATCGTCGCCCCCTTGCGCGGCCCGCTGCGCTCCGGCGAGAGCATCCGGACGGCGCAGCAGCTGCTCCAGCGCCTGCGGCACCACCATCGGCGGCTGCGGCGGTCCGCCGACGATCATTCCCATCAGGCCGGTGCGGATCTCACTGTCCGAATAGCCCGGCTTTCCTTGCCCCTGCAGGATAAGGCAGCGGCCCAGCACATCGTCCTTGTCGCTCGGTACGGCACGGCGCCGGGCGATCTCCGCATCGATATGATCGCGCAGCCTTTGGCCGATCGATTTGACCTCGGCGCCTAGCGCATCGCTCCCGTCATCGGCGAACTGGAATTCGAACAGTCGCGTGGCCCAGACGCGAAGGTCTCCTCCCGGCGGATCGGGCACCCCGAAATAATCGCCGAGCAGATCGAAGGTGACGCGCCGGACGAGCTGGTCGACCACCTCGAGCCGGCCGCCCGCCTCGGCCACGATCCGTTCCGCCATCGCCTCCGCCTTTGGTGCGAGGCGGTCCGCGACGTCCTTGCGCCGCACCACCGCCAGCATGGCGTCGCGCCCGGCATGATATTCCGGCGTGTCGCCCATGCCGAGAAAGAAGGGCTCGCCGTCCATGATGACGTCGAGATTCTCCTTGTATGGCACGCCGAAGGCGCGGTCGTTGAGATAGACGTCGCGTACGTCGTCGTGGCGGGTGACGACATAGGTGCTTCCGAGGCGCGGGATCGGCCAGATTCGCCGCGCCAGGCGAAGCAGGAACGGCATCCGCCGCATGCCGAAACCGAGCAGCCGGGTCCTGAAGGTCGGCGGGCGAAACACGGGCTCCGGCGCCGCCGCGCTCATCGGCTCGACAGATAGCTGAGCGCCGGCAGGCTCGGCAGGAAGAAATATTCGCCGCCGGCGAACTGGACGAAGGTCTCGACATTGACCGTGCGACGCAGCGGCTCCTCGCGGATCGTCATCCGTCCCTTGGGGCCCACCAGCGGATCGGTCTCGTCGAAAAGCGTAGCGAAGTTGGAATTGAGCAGCCAGGTCTGCTGGACGAACTCGAACTGGCGGGCGATGTCGGTGTTGAGGCAGACGAAGAGCAGTCCGCGATCCTTGCCGTCGGCCACGCGATAGTCGGCGATCTTGGGTCCGTATTTGCGGCCGCGGCGAAGGATGCGGTGATTGTTCGCGGCCTCCAGAAGTGCCTCCTTGTCCCCGGGAGTCGGGGCGAGCGCGTCGCGCGGGTTGGCGCGGCGGACATGCGATCCCGGCGGACAGCCGACACCATGCGGGTCGGTGTCGAAAAAGCAAAAATTGTTCCTCGGCAATCCCGCCGGGTCGGGGCCGAGCGTTCCGCCCGGGCAGAGCAGATGGCCATTTCGATCGCGGCCGATCACGCGTTCGGCGAGCCAGTCGGCGGTGACGTGGGAGGAATGGGCCGGATCCTGCTCGCGGATGCGGGCGGTATTGGCATCCATCGAGTTCCAGAATTCGGCGACATATTGCCTGAGCTCGCGCACCACCATGTAGCTGCCGTTGAGCCCGAGATCGAAAAAGCCTTCCGCATCAGGGTGCGGCGGCAGCCCGGCGGCGGCGGGCGCGTGCGCCGCGTCGTCCGGCACGGCCGGCCCCGGCGCCCGTTCGGCATGGCCGTTGGGATAGCCCATGATGATTTCGCCGAGCGGGATGCCTTGCACCCTGTCCTTATCCGCCGGTTTGCCACCCACCGTAACCGCCCCGCCTTCGTCGTAGGGCTCTGGCTGGGACAGACCGTCGGCGAAGCCGAAATGCTCGCGGCTGATGCCGGCGCCCTCGACGTCGAGCACCAGCGGCAGACGGTGGACGACGCGGACGTGGTGCGGCTCAAGCGCCTTTTCGACCGCGCCCGCCCAGTCGTTCGCATCCGCTTCGTCCTGCGCGTAGAGCATCAGCAAGGCGTGGACGGTGACCCGCGTCTCGATCCGCTCCTCCGCGTCGCCGGCCTCCCGCGGCGGCGTGTTGCCGCTCCAGATCGGCCCGTCGTCGATCACCGTCTCCAGCCAGGCGCCCGCGCGCCGGTCGCCGAGCCGGCGCAGCCGGTCCTCCTGGAACATGCCCTCGCGGAAGGGGCGGGAGAAGGAGGCGAGCGCGGAGTCGTCCAGGCCCATCCGGGCGAGGCCGCTCCAGGTGAAGGCGATCGCCGCGGCCCTGGTCTGCGCGGCCGGCGCGCCCTTGGGCGGCGGCACCGCGGTGGTGATCGGCGCCACCTCCGCCAGCGCGCGCAGCCAGGCGCCGCCGAAACTGTCGCCCTCGATCTCGAGGAAAAGCGCCCGCCCGGTCTCGAGATTGCCAAACCCGGTAACCACCAGCCCCTGGGTCGCCTCGGCGACCGGCGGGGCGAGCTTCCAGCTCGGCGGCGACTTGCCCGGCGCGCTCACAGGTCCCTCATCCATGCTGCCGCATCCTTCTCGCTGAGGCGCGCGCGGCGCAGCCCGTTGGCGATGCGATGGTTTCGCTCGATCTGATCGACGGTGAGGTCGCGATAGGCGCTGTACCAGAAGCGGCTGACCGCCCGCGACGCCAGCGCCCAGTTCTTGAACTGCCGGCCGTGGCTGGCGCCTTCGTAGATCAGGAAGCGGGTCGGCGGGAAGCCCACGCCGCAGCCCCAGGCGACGGTCAGGCCCTCGTGCGCCTTCTCGATGAAGTCGTCGAGATAGGAGTCCCAGCTCAGATCGAAATTGCTGAAGAAGAGCAGGCGGCTGCCGTTGTTCAAAAAGGCCCAATGGGCGAAATGGACGGTGCGCATGCTGCCGAGATAGCCGCTGGTCGCGATCACGCGCAGCAGCAGGCCGAGGCCGAGATGACCGGCGCGGATGATGATCGCGCGCAGGATACCGGGCTTGATCAGCACGATCGAGCCCATGTGGTTCTGCGCGATCCAGTCCTCGCGGCGCACCATCTGGCGCAGCATGTCCTCATCGACGCGGGGCGCATCGTGCGCGGAATCGCGCTTCTCCAGATAGCGCAGCCAGAGGAGCAGGAGCGGGATGCTGACGAAGATGCCGGCGAGGCCGAGCACGACCGCGCGCGCGACCGGCCGCCAAGTCTCCTCGAACTCGGGGGCCGGCCCGGCGCCGAGCCATTCGCCGATCTGGCCGGCCGCCCAGACGGAGGGGATGAGAAGCAACGTCGCGATCGCCGCATAGGCCGCCACCGCGAGCAGGAGGAGGAGCAGGAATTTGGGCTTGAACGCGGAGAGCGGGAAGTGACCGGCGATGCCTTCGCCCGGCGGTCCCTTCCTGTTCAGAAACACGGCCAGGGCGATGACCAGCCCGAGGATTGCGATCAGCACCAGATAGCCGCGCCACGGCAGCAACGGTGCCAGCACCAGCCCAGGCAGCGACAGGACGAGCAACGCCACCACCGCGAACAGCAGGAGACGCGCCAGATCCGTGGCCCGCTCCAGCGCGCCGATCCGCTTCGGCGCCTTGTCCTCGAGCCAGGCGAAGCGCGGCAGCATCGCCGCCCGCAGCGCGGCGTGCGCATCGCGCGCGCTGGTGCCGCGATAGGGACTCGCGCCGTCCGGCCGGTCGATCTCGTCGCGCAACGCAACGAACAAGGCCGCATCGTCGAGGACGCGATCGCGGGTCAGGCCGCGATTGCCGTGGTGGAAGACGGTCGGCCGCTCGGTGCGCGCCTCGAAATAGGGCGCCACCGGCGCGCGCGAGCCGGCCGCGGTGACCGCGGCATAGAGCTCGGCATCATCGTCCCGCGGCGCCTTGCAGCAGCGCAGGATCGCCCGCAGATCCTCGC
This sequence comes from Sphingosinicella sp., assembly GCF_052387495.1. GTDB lineage: Bacteria > Pseudomonadota > Alphaproteobacteria > Sphingomonadales > Sphingomonadaceae > Allosphingosinicella. The sequence goes on from NZ_JBQTJC010000184.1 coordinate 11,633, forward strand.
CCAGCGCCGCCTCCATCTGGCCCCAGAACACGCCGGGGCCGCCGTCGAAATTGGCCTCGAGGATGAACAGCGGATCGAAGGCGTCGCTCGGAAACACGCTCATCGACATGAAATGAAGCGTGGGGACTTCGCGCAGGATCCGACCGTAATTTTCCGGATAGTTGAAGGGCGGAGTCTCCTCGCGGCGCTTGAGCGCGTCGATCAGCGCGGTCAGCTGCGCGCAGCTCTGCGGCTTGACCTCAAGTGGAACAGACAAGGTCGTCTGCTTCATGCACCCCTCCCCCGCGGACTCCCGATAGTACTCCGATCAAGACATCGCGCAATCGGTAACTTGCGCGATCTTGAAAGGACTTTCGCCGCTATTGCGGCAGCCGGCGATGAGGGCGGAAGAAATTGGCTGGGGCGGCAGGATTCGAACCTGCGAATGGCGGCACCAAAAGCCGCTGCCTTACCACTTGGCGACGCCCCAGCAGAGCGGCGTGAGCGCGGCTATATAGCGGGCCGCGCGCGCATATCTAGGCGTTGGTCAGCCTGCGATTGACGAGATCGAGATAGTCGCTGCGCAATTGCAGGGTCAAATCGCCCACCTCGAAGTTCCATGGGCCGACCGAGGCGACCGGCGTGACCTCGGCCGCGGTGCCGGTCAGGAAGAATTGCTCGAAGCCCTCCAGCTCCTCGGGCCAGATCGGCCGCTCGTGCACCTCGATGCCGCGCCGCCGGGCGAGATCGATCACTGTACGCCGCGTGATGCCGTCGAGAAAGCAATCCGGCGTCGGCGTGTGTAGCGCGCCGTCCCTGACGAAGAAGGCATTGGCGCCCGTTCCTTCCGCGACGCGGCCGCGCCAGTCGAACATCAAGGCGTCGTCATAGCCCTTGGCCTGCGCCTCGTGCCGGGCGAGCGTGCAGATCATGTACAAGCCCGCGGCCTTGCTTTCCGTCGGTGCGGTATAGGGCGCGGGCCGCCGCCAGGGCGAGACGATCATGCGGATGCCTTTACGCGCCGACTCGTCGCCGAAATAGGCGCCCCAGGGCCAGCAGGCGATGGCGAGGTGGATCTTCGCGCGCTGCGCCGAAACGCCCATCTGCTCCGAGCCGCGCCAGGCGAGCGGGCGCATATAGGCGTCCTCGAGGCCGCTGTCCGCGAGCACCTCGCGGCAGGCCTGATCGATCTGCTCGACGCTCCACGGAATCTCGAAGCCGAGCAGCCGCCCGCTCTTGACCAGCCGCTCGCTATGCTCGGTCAGCTTGAAGATCTCGCCCGCATAAGCGCGCTGCCCCTCGAAGACCGACGAGGCATAATGGAGCGCATGCGTGAGGACGTGAACGTTCGCCTCGCGCCAAGGCACCAGGCGGCCATCGAACCAGATCGTGCCGTCGCGATCGTCGTAGCTCGGGGGAGTTGCCATGGCCCGAGCGGATAAGCTCGACCGGTCGGTCGGTCAATCGGCGCCCGGCCGCGCCGCCTCGGCCATTTCGAGGCTGCGCACCCGCGTCGCCTCGAGCGTGCGCCGGACGAGGTCGAGCAAGGCGCGGTCGGCATCGAGCACTTTCAGGCCGGCCTCGGTCGTCCCGCCCGGGCTCGCCACCTTGCGGGCGAGGGTCTCCGGATCGTCGTCCGCGGCCGCGGCCAGCGCACCCGCGCCTTCGACCATCCTCAGCGTGAGCCGCGCGGCCTGTTGATCGGGAAGGCCCAGCGTTGCCGCCGCCTCCGCGAGCGCGTCGATGAAGCGGAACAGGAAGGCCGGCCCGGCGCCGGTCAGCTCGCTGGCAAGCTCGAAGCCCGCCTCGTCATCAAACCATTCGGCGTGGCCGAGCGCCGCCATCAAGCCGGTGACAAGCGCGCGGGCGGCATTGTCATCGCTGTCGCTGGCGAGGGCGACGACGCCCTTGCCGATCCGGACCGGCAGGTTCGGCATCGCCCGCACGATCGTGCGCGGCGCGGGAAAGCGCGCGCGGAGCGAGGCGAGCTCGGCCCCGGCGAGGATCGAGACTAGGATGGTTTCGGGATCGAGGATCGGGGCGAGCGCAGGGGCGGCCAGATCGAGCTGGCGCGGCTTCATCCCCAGCATGACGATCGCCGGCACCTCGTCCTCGGGATAATCGGTGGTGACGCGGATGCCGTGGCCGACCTCGCGCCCGCTCGGCCGGACCACGCTGACCTGGGCCGGGTCTACCCCCTCGTCGAGCCAGCGCGCGAGCTTCGCCCCCGCCATATTGCCGCAGCCGGCAAGCCAGAGCGGCCCGGGAAGAAGGCGGTCGGACATGCCTTCCTCTGTCATTGCGAGCGTAGCGAAGCAATCCAGGTCGCGCCGGCGTGGGAACAGTTAATTTTAATTTCAGGCGCGGTGATGGTGGGTTTCCGACGCTGCGCTCAAAGGTAACTGTCCCTGTTCGGGTGGCTAAGCTTCGCCCTGCGTCTCGATCAGAGCGGCTGCGATCGCTTCCTGTGGGGTCTTGTCGGCCCAGAGCACGAACTGGAAGACCGGGTAGAAGCGCTCGCATTCCTCGATCGCCGCTTCGACCAGGGTCTCCGCCTGCTGCAGGCTCAACGTGCCGCTGTCCTCGCCCTCGAGCAAGGCCGCGTGGCGGAACAGGACGAGGCCCGAGGCCGACCACAATTCGAAATGGCCAAGCCAGAGCTGCTCGTTGATCAGGCCGATCGTCTCGTAGGTGGCGTCGCGCTTCTCGGCGGAGACGCGGATGTCGGGCAAGGCGAGGAACTGGAGGACATGGTCCTCCGCCCGCCAGATCGCGCGCAGCTCATATTGGGTCCAGCTGCCCTGGAAGGAGGAGACGATCTCGTCCTCGCCGTTGCGCTCGAACTGCCAGCCGAGCGCGCTGAAATAGGTTTCGAGCATGTCGATCGGAGCGCTCGCCTCGCGCTCCAGCTCATATTCGTCCATGTTCATAGAGGCTGTCCCCGGTCCTCTTCTGTTCTACGCGAATCTGACGCGCTTGGCGTCAAAGTGCAAGGAAAGGCGGGGAATCGTCTTCACAAAGTTGTGGATAGTCAGGCTGCTGCGCCGGGGCGCTTCTTGCGCGAAGCGGACTTGGCGGCGGGCTTGGCGCCCGCCTCCAGCGCGGCGATCCGCTGGCTCAGCGCCTCATTCTCCTCGCGGGCGGCGACGGCCATCGCCTTCACCGCCTCGAATTCCTCGCGGGAGACGAGGTCGAGCCCGCCGATCCATTCGCGCGCGCGCTCCTGCATCGCCGCCTGCGCTTCGCGGGTCATCCCGGCGATGGTGCCCGCGGCGCCGTTCATCACCTTGACGAAATCGTCGAACAATCTGTTCTGGGACTGCATCGCTGAAGCCTCCTCGAAAAAGGGTCAGAGCCGGATATCGGTGCTCGCACCGCCGGGCGCAAGCGTCGCCGCATCCGGGTTCAGCGCCACGATCTGGTAGTTGAGCAGACCGGCGAACATCAGCCAGGCGAGATAGGGATAGAGGAGCAGCCCCGCGACGACGCGGATCCGCCAGACGACGACGATCAGGGCGAAGGTGCCGACCAGCATCGCCGCGACGATCGACAGCGCGATGTCGGCCCGCTGCCAGACAAAGAAGACCGGCGACCAGGCGAAATTGAGCAGGAGCTGGAGCGCGAACAAGGCGAGCGCGCGGTTTCGCCGCCTGGCGCCCTTCGCGTGCAGGACCATCGCGAGCGACAGGCCGAGCATCACATAGAGGATCGTCCAGGCGAGGCCGAACACCCAGCCGGGCGGCATCAGCGCCGGCTGTTGGAGCGCAGCGAACCACGGATTGCCATAGCCCGCATTGGACAGTGCGCCCGAGAGGCTGCCGAGCAGCAGCACCGCCGGCACGGTGACCAGCGCATAGCGCAGGAAGCTCATCCTGAGCTGGGACTGGGAGGCGAGGCCGGCCATCTGGGTTCCTTATTCGGCGGGCTGGGGCTGGGGCGCGCCGCCGCCCAGCTCGGTCTCCAGCTTGCGGGTGACGGTGAGCGGCGAGCCGGTGAAGCGGGCGAGGCGCGCGTAGAGGAGCGGGATCAGCAGCAGGGTAATCACGGTCGCGATCGAGACGCCGAAGACGATGACGACGCCGATCGCCGTCCGCGCGCCCGCGCCCGCGCCGGAGGCGAGCATCAGCGGCATCGCGCCCGCCGCGGTCGCGATCGAGGTCATCAGGATTGGCCGCAGCCGCCGCCGCGAGGCGTCGCGGATCGCGGTCGGAATGTCGCGCCCGGCGTCGCGCAGTTGGTTGGCGAACTCGACGATCAGGATGCCGTTCTTGGCGGCGAGGCCGACCAGCATGACAAGGCCGACCTGGCTGAACAGGTTCATCGTCTGGCCCATCACGACGAGCCCGATCAGCCCGCCCGCCACGGCGAGCGGCACGGTCGCGATGATCACGCCGGGATGAACGAAGCTTTCGAACTGCGCGGCGAGCAGCAGGTAGACGACGAGGATGGTGAGCAGGAAGACGAAGTAGATCGAGCCCCCCGCCTCTCGGACGGCGGGGCTCTCGCCGCTATCGCCGCCCGCGGCGACTTCGGGCGCCGCGGCCGCCTGCTCCTCGAAGAAGGCGAGCGCCTCGCCGAGCGAATAGCCGGGCGCCAGCCCCGCGGAGAGCGTGATCGCGCGCAATTTGTTGTAGCGGCCGAGATCGCGCGCGCCCGCCGCGTCGCGCGCGCGTACGAGGTTGGAGAGCGGGACGAGCTGGCCGGTGCGGCTGCGCACGTAGATCTGGGCGAGATTGGCCTCGGTCGCCCGCGCGCCCTCCTCGGCCTGGACGACGACGCGATATTCCTCGCCCCGGTCGAGATAGGTGGAGACGCGGCGCGAACCGAGCAGGGTCTGGAGCGCGTTCGAGACGTCGGCGACCGAGACGCCCAGGTCGCCCGCGCGGGAAGTGTCGACCTCGATCCTGAGCTGCGGCTTGGTCTCCTTATAGTCGCTGTCGACGTTGATCAGGCCGGGATTGCCCGCCGCCGCGGCGACGATCCGGTCGCGCGCCGCAGCGAGCTCCGGATAGGTTGCGCCGGCGATGACGAAGTTGACCGGCTGGCCGCGCCCCCGGCCCAGCGCGCTGCGCACCGAAGCGTTGCCGCGCACCGCCGCGATCTGGCCGAGCTCGCGGTTGATCTCGCCAACGACATCCTGAGTCGTCTGCTCGCGCTCCTCCCAAGGCTTGAGGAAGACGATCGCGGTGCCGCTGTTGAAATCGTCGCTGCTGCCGAAGCCGCCCGGAGTGCGCGCTACGACCGAGCGCACCGCGCCCTCTTCGATCAGCGGCAGCAGCCGGGCCTGCACCTCACCCATATAGCGGTCCATCTCGGCGAAGCCGGTGCCTTCGGGCGCGTTGACGCTGACGATGGCGATGCCCGTATCCTCCGCCGGGACCAGCTCGGACTGGAGCGTGAAGAAGAGACCGCCGGCGCCGCCGACGAAGAGGATCACGGCGACGAGCGGGATAAGCGGCTTGCGAAGCGCCTGGTCGAGCCGGCGGGCGTAGAAATCCTCGAGCGCCTTGAAGCGCCGATCGACCCAGGCGGTGAACCGCCCGCGCTTCTCGTGCCGCAGCAGCTTGGAGCAGAGCATCGGCGCGAGGCTGAGCGCGAAGAAGCCCGAAAAGGCGACCGCGCCGATCATCGCCGCCGCAAGCTCGCGGAACAAGAGGCCGGTCTGCCCGGCGATGAACATGATCGGCACGAACACGGCGCAGACGACGAGCGTGGTCGAAAGCACCGCGAAGCCGACCTGCCGCGCGCCATTGTACGCGGCGGCGAGCGGCGGTTCGCCTTCCTCGATCCGGTGATAGATATTCTCCAGCACCACGATCGCGTCGTCGACGACGATGCCGATCGAAAGGACGAGTGCGAGCAAAGTGAGGAGATTGATCGAGAAGCCGAACGCCCAGAGCACGGCGAAGCTGGCCAGCAGGCACAAGGGCACGGTGATCGCGGGGATGAGCGTCGCGCGCCAGCTCCCGAGGAACAGGTAGATGACGAGAACGACGAGGATGGCCGCCTCGACGAGCGTCACCCAGACCTTCTCGATCGCCCTTTCGATGAACAGGGATTCATCGGAGCCGACGGTGACCGTCATCCCTTCGGGCAGGCCGGGCCGGACCTGCTCGACCATCGCCTTGGCGGCGTCGGCGACGGCGAGCGTGTTGGCGCCCGACTGGCGGACGATGCCGAGCCCGATCGCCGGATTCCCGTTGAGCCGGAAGGCGCTGTAGGGATTTTCCGGCCCCGCCTCGATCCGCGCGACATCGCCCAGGCGCACGAGATAGCCGTCGCTGCCGCGGCCCACGACGAGCGTGCGGAACTGTTCCGGCGTCGCGAACGAGCGGTCGACACGGAGCGTGACGTTCTGTTGCGCGGATTCGATCCGCCCGGCGGGCAGTTCGACATTCTGACTCCGGAGCGCCGTCTCGACGTCGCCCGGCGTCAGGCCGAAGGCTGCGAGCCGCTCGGGCCGGATCCAGACCCGCATCGCCGGGCGCGCCTCGCCGCCGATGAAGACCCTTGCGACCCCATCGATCGACGAGAAGCGGTCGACCAGGTTGCGGTCGACCCAGTCCGAAAGCTGGAGCCGCGACCAGCCCGGCTTGGAGATGACGAGGAACATGATCGGGGAGGCGTCCGCGTCGACCTTGCGCACCTCCGGCGGCAGCGCCTCGTCGGGCAGGTCGTCGGTGGCGCCGCCGACCCGGTCGCGCACGTCGTTGGCGGCGGCGTCGATGTCGCGCCCGGCGGCGAACTCGATGCTAATGTCGGACTGGCCGTCGCGCGAGCGCGAGGTGATCGTCTGCAGCCCCTCGATCCCCGCCAGCCGTTCCTCGAGCACCTGAGTGACCCGGGTCTCGACGACGTTCGCGGCAGCGCCGATATAGCGCGTCTCGACCGAGACGATCGGCGGATCGACGTCCGGATATTCGCGGACCGAGAGGCTGAAGAAGCCGATCACGCCGACCACCGCGACCAGCATCGCGAGCACCGCCGCGAAGACCGGCCGCTTCACCGACAGGTCGGAGAGCTTCATTAGGGTCTGGGCCTATGGCTGGAGATGGCCGTGATCGGCCGGAGAAGCCGGCTGGACAGGAGGGCGGTGAAGGCCGGGCCGGGCAGCCCGGTCGAGCCGGCCGACGCAGCCAGCCGGCTTCTCCGGCCGACCGCAGAGCGGCGGGCTGTCCTTTGCCGCCCAGCGGCGTCGCTCGATCGGTCACGATGAATCTTCATCGCTCCCTCCTCTCTCCTAGCTGGACAACAAATGCCAGCCCGTCACGGCCGCCTCCAGCCATAGGTCCAGACCCTTAGCCGCCCTGGCGCTGCCTAGGCGGCGCCTGCTGCTGGGCGCGCTGCGGCGGGCGCTGTTGGCCGGCGAGCCGCACCTCCATTCCGTCGGCGACCTTGACCACGCCCTCGGTGACGACCCGCTGGCCGGGGCGCAGCCCCTGCACGATCTCGATCCGGCCGCCCGAGCGGACGCCGGTGCGCACGGGCGTGCGCCGGGCGCGGCCCTCGGCGTCGACGACGTAGACGAAGCGGCTCTCGCCCTCGCCGATCACCGAAAGCTCCGGCACCGACAGCGACATGCGCGGCGCGTTCTCGATGCCGACGGTGAGCAGCATGCCGGGCCGCAGCAATCGCTCCGGATTGGGCAGCCGCGCCCGCACCGTCACCGCGCGGGTATTGGGGTCGATCACCGGGTCGATCGTGTGGATGACGCCGCGGAAGGGGCGATTCGGATAGGCGTCGGAACGCGCCTCGATCGGCTGCCCCTCGCGCAGGGCGGGAAGCATCGTCTCCGGCACCGCGAAATCGAGCTTGATCGTCGAGAGGTCGCTGATCGTCGCAATCGCGGTGCCCTGGCTGGCGATTGCGCCGACCGAGATGTTGCGCAAGCTGACCCAGCCCGAGAAGGGCGCGCGGATCACCCGGTCGCCGATGTCCGCGCCGGCCGACTGGGCCTGGGCGCGGGCGGCGGCGGCGGCGGCGACGCGGGCGTCATAGTCCGAACGGGTGGCGAAGCCGCGATTCTTGAGCGCCTCGACGCGGTCGAGCTGCTGGCGCGCCTCGCGCGAGCGCGCCTCGGCCTCGCGCATCTGGGCGTTCTGCTGTCCCTGCTGGAGGACGGCGACGATCTGGCCGCGCTGGACGTAGGAACCGTCGTCGAAGTTGAGCCTTGTGATCCGTTCGGTGACCGGCGCGGAAAGCGTGACCTGCTCGTTGGCGAGCGCGGTGCCAACCGCCTCGATCCGGTCGGCGAAGCGCATCGGCCGCGCCGGCTCCACCTTGACCAGAGGCGCGGGCCGCTCGCGCTGTTTGTCGGCCGCGCTGCTGCCACAGGCGGCGAGCGCCGCCGCGATGGCGAGCAGGAGCATCCGGCGGGGCAAGGCGGGTCTGTTCAACGTCCTGAAATCCTTGGGCCCGTCTCAATGCGCATAATCGCGGCTTTGTCGAGAGAGGGCTTGTATCAAAATGTCTCGCATCAGCCGCGGCGGACGGCGCCGATCAGGAACTCGACATTGCCCTCGGGGCCGGTGATCGGGCTCGGCGCGACGCCGGCGACCTCCCAGCCGCGCTTCTCCAGCCAGGCCGATACCTCGGCGCAGACACGCGCGTGGACTTCCGGATCGCGAACCACGCCGCCCTTGCCGATCTCGCCGCGCTCCGCCTCGAATTGCGGCTTGATCAGGGCAATCTGCCGGCCGCCGGGCCTGTCGAAGCCGAGCGCGGTGTCGAGCACCTTGGCGAGGCCG
>NZ_JBQTJC010000185.1:0-5282 GCF_052387495.1 Sphingosinicella sp.
CCATATTCATGGTCGATCTCGATCTGCTCGTTGCCGGTCGGAATGATCGGACCGGCGCCGAAGTCGAACGCGATGTCCTCAACGATCATCGCACCGAAATCGCCGCCGACGTACCAGGCGCCATCGCGCGCAAGTGCCGGAGTTGCGAGCACGGTTGACGACAGCGCCACAACAATGGCGAGCTTCCGCATAATCTTCCCCTTTCTTCTGCGTCCCGAACGGGAACGACGTGAACTCCTTACGGTAAGGAGACAAAGCGTGCAAGCGCGCTTGACCGCTTACCTGTTGCCCAAATGCCGCAGTTCACCGGGAAGATGAACCGCGGATATCAGGCTGGTTCGGAAACGTCGCGAACGCCCTTCGGTTGCGTCGCGGCATACGATCCGTCATTCGATCAGCCCGTGTGACTTTAATGTCGCAATGAGCAGATCGATCGCGGACCGCGCCTCGGCATCAATTGTCGTTCCGCCTGAAGGGCTTGGCACGTCCGGAAGCCGCTCTCCGACGACTTGCAGACCATCGATGGTGAGCGCTGAAACCGGCCAAGCCCCATTGGCCCAGGCGCCGCCCGTCCAGTGAAGCCAATGGCCGGCCGCCTTGTTCCAGACGATCATTCCCGCGAGCGGGACAATGAATCGCCAGCCGCCTGCGGTCCAGCAGGCGAGCGCGTCCGTCTTTTCGGCCCAGGCCCCCGTCGAATCCGCCGCGACGATCCAGCTCTGGCCGGGCTCGGGAGCCACGGGCGGATCGGCCAAGGGATCCGTCTCGACGCACGCATGAAGCGCACAGTCCAGCGCTACGAGCGCTTCGTTGTGGAACGCCTCTTTTTGCGCCTGTCCAGGGACGATGAAGGGCAATGCAAAGCGCGCGCTGGTTTCCGTCATGGCATTTCCTCATTCTAGGATCAGCTCGCGTTCGCGCGACACGGCGTGCGTTCCGATCTGACTGACCGAGATTTGAATCGGTCCGCTGGCGCCGTCTTCGGCCTGCGCCGCGAGGGTGTAGAGATAATGGGGCGTGTGAAGCGGAACCGAGCGCTCGAATCCCGCGCCCGAAATGCCGAGCCGATAGGCTTCCGCCTCCTCGCCGAGCGGGGTGTCGATGCCGCTCGTCCAGCTCCAGCCTAGGCGGCTCCGACGCACCCATTCGATCTCGATGTCGCCGCTGTCGAGGCGGAGGGCGGCAAGATGGACGGGCGCGGGCGGCGTCAGCGCGTCGCCCCGAATCGCCGCCGAGGCGGCCACGGGCTCTCCGTCGCCAATCCCCTTGGCACTAAGCGTAAGCAAGCCACCGATCCGCTCTGGCGGAATCTCGATTACCGCGAGCGAGGTCCGCTCGATCAGGGTGAAGGAGTCTCCGACCGCATGCAGCCCGGTCGCCCATTCGGTCGCCCGCCTTGCGCGCAGGAGCCTGGAGAGTCGGAAGCTGTTGCCGCCAAGCCATTGCGCCCGGCCGAACTGGATCAATTCGTCGCCGAGGCAGGCCAGGTTCGCGCCGTCGAGCAGGGCGTCGTCGGAAGCATTCTCGAGCCACATCGTCTCGTTCAGGAGCGCGACGTCGACCGTTGCCGAGTCATCGAACAAGCAGGACTGGCCGGCACCTAGCGCGCTCACCGCGTGACCCATCACCGCTGGTGCGGCCGTAATGCCGGCCTCTTCCCAGCTCTCGCCGCCGTCGAAGCTCATCAGCAGGCCGGCGCGCCGCCATCCCGGCTCGCTTCCCGCCGCGGCGACGAAGACCAGCGCCCGGTCGCCTGGCGGATCGGCGATCGGCAGTTCCAGCAGCCGCAACATGGTTGGACCGTGGAGCAGGTCCGGCTGACTCCCCCCGAGGCCGGGGCTGGCCGTCGCGACGCCGGGCAGCGCCGCGCCGGTCACCCGCTGCAATTCGAGCGCGACGTCCATCGCTCCCAGCGTCGCGCGCCTGATGGCCCAAAGCCCGCTCTCGCCTTCGAGCGTCACCAGCCCGCCCGGCCGCAGGCCGGCGCGCGCCCATCCCAGGGTCAGCTTGGCGCTGGTTCGGCCAGCGCGTAGTGCCGCGAGACGGAACTCGGCCAGCGCCTTGGCTTCGTTCGCGGCCAGGGCGACGGGAAGCGCGCGGGCCTCGCTCCGCGGCGCCCTTTCCCCGGTCGTCGCGCGCTGCAGCCCGGCCTGAAAGTCGCGCGCCCGGTCGTAATAAGCGAAGCTGACCTCCTGCGGCATCGCGCCGGCGGCGCGCCGCACGATCTCCCGTTGTCCACTCAATTCGGCCGCGGAGATCGGGACAGGCGCCGCCTCCCCCACCGAGGTCAGCCGCAGCACCGTCCCATCGTCGGCGAGCGACAGCGGCACGATTTCGGCGAGGCCTTCGACCGCCGTTCGAACGCTGTCGCCGCCGGCGGCATAGCCGCCGAGCGTCGGCGTTGTCCCCGTCGTGATCATGCCCTCGCTCAATTCCCGCGCAATGTCGCCGATCGAGACATCCCCTTCGTCGGCTTCCACCTCGAAGGTCAGCGAGGGAATCCGGTTGCCGTAATCCTCGAGCTGGAAATCCTCGAACAGCGCATAGGCCAGGCCTCGGAAGGCGGGCGTTTGAACGATGCCTTCGGCCGAAGCGATGAGCGGATCGGGCGCCTGGTCCTCATCGCCGGGATAGAGGCGAAACTCGGTCGTGCTCTTGAAGTCGCCGGCGGCGCCGCGCAGCAGCTTGCCGTCAGCCCAGATCCGCCCGACGCCCCGGATCGGCCGCGCCGACAAGGCCACGGCAAAGCTCGCCGAGTAGGAATTGGACACCGTCTTCGGCCGTCCTTTGCCGCCGGAGGTCGAGCGGGTCTCGATGAGGTCGGTCGACCAGATCACGATTCCGGCCACCCGCATCGTCCCGAAAATTCTCGGGATCTGGACGCCATAGGACGATGTCTGCACGGCGAGCTCGCCGAGCCGGGGCCCGTGCCGCGCCTTGGGCGCGAACAGCAGGTTGCGGTCGAGGCTTTGGCCGAGGATCGAGCCGACCGCACCCCCGATCGGGCCGCCGATCGCGTTGCCGACCGCCGTCAGAATCAGAGTCGCCACGTCACCCGCTCCGCCATTGTGAAAGCACGCGCCATGGCGGCGGCCCGGGCCGCTCGACCACGCACCGCAGCCGCGCATCCGCATGGACGAGCCCGCTGCCCGTCCAGATGCCGAGATGAAGCTGGCCCGGTCCCGACGCCATGATCAGCACGTCGCCCGGCCGCCGCGCCGGCGCCGCGCGCAATCCCGCCGCGCGGAGCGCCGCCAATATCCGCTCGGTCGATCCAGTGCGCAGCCGGTAATCGTCCGGGGGCGCTGTCAATCCGAGCGCCGCGGCCACGACGCCGACGCAGTCCAGACCCGCCTCGCGCGATCGCCCCTGTGGACGGAACCTGACGCCGATCAGGGCGCGTGCCCGCGCGACGACCGTCGCGCCGGGGTCGTGCCGAAGTCCCATGGCCGGATCCTTCAAAAGGCGAAGGGGCTCAGGCCCCGGGGTAACGGGTCAGCAGGTCGATGCCGGGCAGGTGCGGCTCGCCGCGGAAGTTCACTGCATTTGCGAATCGGCCCGCGCAGGCTTCGAGGCTCCGGTCGCACCCCTCGCGAAGCTCGACGAGATCGCCGGGCACCGGTGAATAAGCCGGCGGCTCGCGCAGGGTGATCCGAACGCCGTCGGAACGCAGGATCGCGCTTTCGAGCCCGCTGTTCGCTCCGCCGAGCCAGCGCAGTCGGCCATAGCCATGGAGTCCTGAGCTTGTCGAAGGGCCGGCCGCCGCTTCCGCCACCTCGAAGATCTCGTCCTCCAGCACCAGGGCGATCCGCGTCAGCTGCGTCCGTCCGGCCATGTCCACCCGGCACCTCCTGTCGCCCAGCGCGGCGCGGCATTCGGGCGACGTCTGCTCGGCCACCGGCCGTTCGAGCGCCGCCGTCGGCCCCCGCAACTCTGCCTCGAAGCCTTCGCCGCGGAGCGAAACCTCCCCCATCTCGCCGCGCGCGACGGGCAAGATGTCCCCGTCCGGCGCCTCCCAATCGACCATGAAGACCGTCACCGCGGCGCCGTCCCACCGCCCGGCGCCAAGGTCGTCGCTCCGGATCGCGTCGCCGCTCAGTGCGCCCTTGATGTCGAGCGAGTCGGGATCGAAACCATCCGACAGGGTGATCGACGACGGCAGCATTCCCGGCGCCGCGCGATAGGCCAGCCCGCCGATCGCCAAATCTCGGTCGTGGGTGGTGAAGCCGAGCGCGACGCCGTCCCGCCGCTCCAGCCGCCAGCACAGGGCGACGGTCAGCAGCTCCTTCGCCAGAAACGCGGTCATTCGCGCACCTCGATCAGCGGGATCGAAGGAACCTCGCCGGCCGCGAAGGTCGCGCGGCTGATCTCCAGCCGATCCTCGGCGAAGCGCACCGGGACATCGAAGCGGAAGCCGGCCGTGATCGCCTCCCCTTCGCCGGGCGGAATCTCGAAGCTCACCAGTCCCTTGGACCCCAGCGTCCAGCCGGTCAGCTGCTCGACGCCGTCGACCGCAACCCGCACGCTTCCCGCCACAGGCCGCGTGATCCGGCGGAACTGATCGCCATAATGCTTGATGAGGGCGAAATCGGTCCGCGCGCCGTCGCCGCTGCCGAGCGCCTGGTCGGTCGGCGCCGGTTCCCCGGCCATCCCGCTCGACGAATGGTCGAACGGATCCTCGAACCGGAAGGCGATCGCCGCGCCGCGCCGCGCGCGGAAGAAGGCGATCAATGTCTCCAGCTCCTGCGTTCCGCGCACGCCGGGCCCGGCGTCGAAGCGCAGCCGCGCGTCCGCCCATTCGGCGTTGCGCTGCTCCGCGCCGCCCGCGGTGGTGACGATCGCGGTCGAGAAAGCGGGTTCGACCCGCGCCTCCCGTCCCAGCGCGATCGGAAAGCGCACGTCGTCGAAAGCGTCCACCTCACCCTCTCCCAGCTCGAAATGCACGAAGCCGTCGCGCAGCACCTGCGGCAGCGCCCAGACAAAGATCTCGGCCGTCCCGCGCAGACGCGCCGCATCGGCCGCCGCGGCGATCGCGGGCCAAAGATGCGCGTCCTCGCCATCGAGGACGAAGCCCGCGAAATAATGCTGCCCGGCGACCGGGTAGCCGAGCCGTGCCGCCATCTCGCCCACCGCGCCTGCGGTTAGCCCCGAGCGGCCCGAAATCACCCAGTCATAATCCTCGAGCTGCAGCACGTCGAAGCCTGTCCCGGACCCCGATCCGGGAGCGGGCGCGGCCCAGCCCAATGGCACGTTCGCCCGCTTCACCTCCGCCCCGTCGAGCA
>NZ_JBQTJC010000186.1:0-2282 GCF_052387495.1 Sphingosinicella sp.
GCCACCGGCAGCCTCTATCAGTTCTTCATCTTCTCGGCTTTGCTCCTCGACGGCTTCGAGAGCGCCGCGCAGGTGCTCTGCGGCGAGGCCGTCGGCGCGCGCGACCGGGGCCTGTTCCGGCGGCTGGTGCGGGCGCTGCTGCTCTCGGGCCGCGCGCTCGGCGCCCGGGTCACTTTGTTTTACGCCAGCGCCGGCGCGCCGCGCGCCGCGAGCTTCAGCACCGATCCGGCGGTGGTCGAGGCGACTTTGACCTACCTGCCCTGGGCGCTGTTCCTCCCCGTGCTCGGCGTCACCGCCTTCGTCTTCGACGGCATCTATATCGGCGCGACCTGGACTCGCGCCTTGCTCGTCACCATGGCCGCCGCCTTCGGTATCTACGGCGCCCTGCTCCTCGTCACCGGGCCGCTCGGCAATCACGGCCTCTGGCTCGCCTTCACAATCTTCCTCGTCGCCCGCGCCGCCGGCCAGGCACTCCTCCTCCCCCGCCTCGAACGCGCGACATTTGCCTGATCGCGCATTGCCTTTCCGGCCAGGGGACTCGATCTAGGCGGCATGTCCCGCGCCCGCGTGATCCTGTTGAACGCCGCTTTGGGTCCACTCGACTATCGCGTGCCCCACGGCATGACGATCGAGCCGGGGTCGATCGTGGTCGCGCCGCTGGGTCCGCGGCAGGTGGTCGGCGTGGCGTGGGAGCCGGAGCGGCTGCAGACCGAGGAGGTCGGCGACAATCGCCTGCGGCCCCTGCTCCACGCTTACGATCTGCCGCCGCTCTCCGCGCCGCTCAGGCGGCTGATCGAATGGACGGCGGATTATTATCTGGCCCCCCTGGGCGCAGTGCTGCGCATGGCCCTCCCCTCCTCCGGGGCGCTGGAGGGGGCGCGCAGCGTCACCGAATACCGCGCCACCGGCCAGGCGCCCGAACGGCTCACCCCGCAGCGCGAGCAGGCACTGGCGCGGATCGGCGAGCGGCAGGGATTGGTCAGCGAACTCGCCACGATCGGCGGCGTCTCCGACGGCGTCATCCGAGGCCTCGTCAAAGCCGGCGCGATCGAGCCGATCGAGGTAACCATCGACGACCCCTTCCCCGCGCCCGATCCGGATCACGATCCGCCCGGGCTCGAGCCAGCGCAAGCAGGTGCCGCCGGCGAGCTGCTATAAGCGGTCGCCGCCGCCGCTTTCGCCCCGATCCTGCTCGACGGAGTCACCGGATCGGGCAAGACCGAGGTCTATTTCGAAGCGATCGCCGAGGCGGTGCGAGAGGGAAAACAGACGCTGGTCCTCCTCCCCGAAATCGCGCTCACCGAGCCTTTCCTCAAGCGCTTCGCCGCGCGCTTCGGCGCCGAGCCGGTCGCCTGGCATTCGGGGCTGCGCCAGTCGCAGCGCCGCCGCGCCTGGCGCGCGATCGCGAGCGGCGAGGCGCAAGTCGTGGTCGGTGCCCGCTCTTCGCTCTTCCTCCCCTATCCCAAGCTCGGCCTCATCGTCGTCGACGAGGCGCACGAGGCGAGCTTCAAGCAGGAGGACGGCGTCCAGTACCATGCCCGCGACGTCGCCGTGATGCGCGGCCATTTCGAGGCGATCCCGGTCGTCCTTGCTTCCGCCACGCCGGCGATCGAGACCCGCCACATGGTCGAGAGCGGCATCTATCGCGAGCTCAAGCTCCCCGACCGCTTCGGCGGCGCGCGCCTGCCCGACATGGCGGCGATCGACCTCTTGGCCTCGCCTCCGCCGCGCGGCCGCTGGCTGGCGCCCGAGCTGGTCAACGCGCTCGAGGAAAATCTCGACGCGGAGGAGCAGTCGCTCCTGTTCCTCAACCGCCGCGGCTATGCCCCGCTCACTCTGTGCCGCCATTGCGGCTACCGCTTCCAATGCCCCAATTGCACCGCCTGGATGGTCGAGCATCGCTTCACCCGGCGGCTCGCCTGCCACCATTGCGGCCATGTCATGCCGGCGCCCCATGCCTGCCCCGAATGCAAGGAGGAGGACAGCCTCGTCGCCTGCGGCCCCGGCGTCGAGCGGATCGCCGACGAGGTCGCGGCGCTGTTCCCCGACGCGCGCGCCGCGATGGTCACCTCGGACACGATCTGGTCGCCGGCCAAGGCGGCCGAATTCGTCGCCCGGATGGAGGCGGGCGAGATCGACATCGTCATCGGCACCCAGCTCGTCACCAAGGGCTACCACTTCCCCAACCTCACCCTGGTCGGCGTGGTCGATGCCGATCTCGGCCTGTCGGGCGGCGACCTGCGCGCCGCGGAGCGCACCTTTCAGCAAATCCGCCAGGTCTC
>NZ_JBQTJC010000187.1:0-6636 GCF_052387495.1 Sphingosinicella sp.
ATCGGCACCTTACCTCGGTGACGCCGGGGCGCACTAGCCTGTTGAACGAATGGGGCGTCAACGCTGCTCCCCGGCGAGGCCCGGGGTCCAGTCCCAAACAAGGAACGGCGCGGAAGCGCCGCCTGGACCCCGGCCTTCGCCGGGGAACAGGTCTCACGCCGCTTTCGATCTCCTGCATCGTCCTGTCGGTCTCCACCGACGTCAGATGCACATCCGTCAGCCCGGTCGAGCTGCCGGCAAATTCGTCGTCGACCTTCTTCAATATCCAGTTCTCGCCTTTTTCGCCCAGACGTGGCTTGAGGCGGAACATCACCCATTCGCCCTTCATCCGCTCGCCGTGGAGGGTGAAGTGGAGGTGGCCCTCCTCGATCGTCTTCGCCGGATCCTTGCCCGGCTCGGGCTCCCAGGTGCCCCGGTCCCACAGCATCACCGTACCGCCGCCATATTCGCCCTTCGGGATCGTCCCTTCGAACGTGGCGTAGCGCATCGGATGGTCCTCGGTGCGCACCGCGAGGCGCTTGTCGGCGGGGTCGAGGCTGGGTCCGCGCGTCACCGCCCAGCTCTTCAGCGTGCCCCCCAGCTCGAGCCGGAAATCGTAATGCAGCCGGGTCGCGTCATGCTTCTGGACCATGAAGATGCGCTGCTTGGCGCGCTTGCCCGCGACCTTGCCGGCGGGCTCCTTCGTCTTCGAGAAATCCCGCTTGCGGCTGTAGGTGGCGAGCGGATCGGGCTTGCGTCTGGGCATCACACCCCTCCCGTCATGTGAACTCGTTTCAGCATCCATGCCGCGGCCAGGGCTCAGGCATGGACCCTGAAACAAGATCAGGGTGACGTCAGCGGCTGCCACCGGCCGCCCGCTTCCGCGCCGGCGCGGCCTTCCTGGCGGGCGCCTTCTTCGCCGTGGATTTCTTCGCCGAGCCCTTCCGCCCCTCCGCCTTCGCCCCGGGCTTCTCGATCGAGCGTTTGAGCGCCGCCATCAGGTCGATGACGTTGGCGCCGCCGCGCGCGGGCTCTTCCTCCTCGGCCTCGATACGCTTGCCGGTTTTGCGCTTCTTCTCGATCAGCTCCTTCAGCGCATCGACATAATGGTCCTTGAACTTGCCGGGATCGAACTTCGACGTCTTCTTGTCGATCAGCGCCTCGGCGAGCTCGAGCAGCTCCTCGTCGGGCTTGTCGTCGCCGATGTCGCGGAAATAGCCCTGCGCCTTGTTGACCTCGTCGGCGTAGCGCATCGTTTCCAGCAGGATGCCGCGGCCGCACGGCTTCAGGCTCACCATATATTCGCGGCCGCGCATCGCGAGCTGACCGAGCGCGACCTTGTTGGCCGAGCGTAGCGCCTCCCTGAGGACGATGAACGCCTCCTCGGCGAGATCGTCGGCGGGCACCACGTAATAGGGCCGCTCATAATAGAGGGGGTCGATCTCCTTGGGCTCGACGAACTGGGTCAGCTCGAGCGTCTTCTTCGATTCGAGCTTGACCGCCTCCAGCTCCTCCTCGTCGAAGGTGACGTAATGGCCCTTGGAATATTGGTAGCCCTTGACGATCTCGTCCGCATCGACCGGGCCGACGCCGGGCACCACCTTCTCATATTTGATGCGCTTGCCGGTCGGCTCGTGGATCTGGTTGAACGCGATCGTCGCGCCCGATTTGGTCGCCGAGAAAATCTCGACCGGGATCGAGACCAGAGCCAGCCTGATCTGCCCCTTCCAATATGGACGCGCCGCCATGATAAGCCTCTCGATCGTGTCGCGGGCGATTCAATTGATGGGGAAGAGGAGGGTTCCCTGGGATTCGCCAGAGCTCGTCGACTGCGGCAAAGCGGGAATGGTCTCGTCCGGTCCGTCCATTGGCCGCGACGAAGACGTTGTTGCGGTGCAGGTGAAACGAGTGGGCGGCTGGTCGCCCCCAACGATGTCCCCGCGCCAAATGATGCCCCATTCCTGACTTCTGGTTACGAGCACGCGCCTCACCGCCGCATCGGTCGCGATGGTCAGTCTTTCTGCCATGTCGGCACAGCGTTGCACGACCGGATCGTCGCGTTCAGCAACGATTGCCTCGCCGGATGTCGGCACGGCAGGCGGAAAGCGCGGCTCTTCGAACTCACCCCGACCTTCGGCACCGCCAAAAGCGTCTATTCCCAGAGCCTCTGCGCGCTCACTCATCTGACGCGTCAAATCATCCGCCAGATCAGCCTCTGGCGTCCCTTCGACATAACTACTCGAGTTGCGCGCCTGAAGTTCCTGAAAGCGGCGATGTAGTGCGTAATAGGTATCGTCTGAATAGAGGGCAGCAATCTCGGCAAGCTGCTGCCGACGGCCATCCCTCGCCTCGTCTATCGCTGCATGATAGACCCTCCCTTCGGGCCGCCGTCGCACACTCCAGCCGGGATTGTATTCGGGCGAATAGGCAGGGGACCAGTTATTGAAGAGCTCGAGGAAACGGGTCTGCATAGTGGCATCGCGGAAAATGCTTTCGTCACCCGGGCCACCGGCATAGGCATAGATAAAGCCGTAAAGCTCTACGGTTAAGTCACTGTCCGCTCTGGTCGCGGGTACCATCAGTATCATGTCGATAGTCGACCGGGTTTGTCCGGCATTCAGGAGGAAGGTCGATTCGACCGGGCGGTTCGCTGCGCCGCAAACAGCGGCGGCGTAGAGCAGGTCTGGTCCGTTAAGGGCTGCTGCACGATCCACGTTAGTATCGCAGTCGGCTTGGCTGACGGTCGTAGGATCAATCGATTGGATTCGATTTCGCAACGCCCCCGCACCAATTTGCGCGCTGGCAGGCATTCCCAAGCTCAGAGCCGCAAGGACAAGGATCGCCCGCATGTCGAAATGTTTAGAGCGAGAATGGCCAGTTAGCTATCGGAAGGTGTAACGCGGCCGGAAGCTTTGGGTCTGTCACACCGGGATCTCCGTCGTATATTTCACCTGCCGGAGCGCGAAATTGCTCGCCGCATTCGCAACGCTCGGATGCGCCAGTACGCCCTGGCGAATGAAGCGGTCGTAGTCGGCGACGTCCCTGACCGCGATGCGGAGGAGATAATCCCACTCGCCCGACATGGCGTAGCATTCGACGATCTCCTCGCGCCCTTCGATGAAGCTCTCGAACTCGGCGCGCGCTTCCTGGGTCTGGCGGGTCATGCGGACCTGGCAGAGCACGTTGACGCTGCGCCCGACCTTGGCCGGATCGACGAGGCGGACGACCCGGCCGAGCACGCCCTCGCGCTCGAGATTGCGCACCCGCCGCCAGACCGACGCCGCCGAGGCGCCGACCGTCTCGGCCAGCGCCGCCTGGCTCATCCCGGCGTCGCGCTGCAGTGCGCGGACGATTCGACGGTCGGCGGGATCGAGTTGAAATGCATCTTCCATGAATACCGCATATCATGAAACGATCGTTTCACAAATGTCGTTTCGTAGTCCAACCTGTCCCTAACTTTTGCGCCGCACATGGGTTATCGACGCATTCATGGAGGCGCGCATGCAACAGGGGGCGATGGCGGCCGCACGGCCGATGCTGCTGGACCGGCTCGAGGAGCAACCGGGCGATTCGCTGATCGCCCTGATCGCGCTCGCCGCCGCCGATCCGCGGCCGGAGAAGATCGACGTTGGTGTCGGCGTCTATCGGGACGCGGCGGGCAACACGCCGATCCTGAAGAGCGTCAAGATCGCCGAGCAGATCCTGGTCGAAACGCAGGACACCAAGTCCTATATCGGCAGCCAGGGCGACGTCCGCTTCGTCGAATTGATCAAGAGCATCGTATTCGGCGAAGCCGCGGCAGGCGACGACCGCATCGTCGGACTGCAGACCCCCGGCGGCTGCGGCGCGCTCCGGCTCGGCGCCGAGCTGGTCGCCAAGGCGAACCCGCTCGCGCGCATCTTCGCCGGCGAGCCAACCTGGCCCAATCACGCCCCCTTGATCGCCTCGGCGGGGGTCGAGATGGTCTCCTATCCCTATTACGCCAAGGACAGCCGGGAGATCTGCTTCGACCGGATGATGGACGCGCTGGGCGAAGCGGAGACGGGCGATCTCGTCCTGCTCCACGGCTGCTGCCACAACCCGACCGGCGCCGATCTCGATATGGACCAGTGGCGCGCGGTCGCCGAGCTGATCGCGGCGCGCGGGCTGATTCCGTTCGTCGACCTCGCTTATCAGGGCTTTGGCGACGGGCTGGAGGCCGACGCGGGCGGGGCGCGGCTGGTGTTCGAGGCGGCCGAACAGGCGATCCTCGCCCAGAGCTGCGACAAGAATTTCAGCTGCTATCGCGAGCGCACCGGCTCGCTTTTCGTCAAGGCATCGAGCGCGCGCGGCGCCGAGATCGCCTTCGGCAATCTGCTCCTGCTCGCCCGCACGATGTGGTCGATGCCGCCCGATCACGGCGCCGCGGTCGCGCGCATCATCCTCGACGATCCCGAGCTCAACGCGCTGTGGCGGGCCGAGGTCGAGACTATGGGCGCGCGCATCCGTTCGCTCCGCGCCCGCCTCGCCGCGATCGACCCGCGGTTCGCCTATATCGAGGGACAGAAGGGGATGTTCTCGATGCTGCCCCTGAGCCCGGCGCAGGTGCTCGAATTGCGCAACGAGAAGGGCATCTACATGGCCGGCTCGGGCCGCTTCAACGTCGTCGGTCTCTCGGACGAGAACGTCGACCGCTTCGCCGCGGCGGTGCTGGAGAAGATGGATGGCTGAGGCGACGGCGAAGGCGCGCAAGGCGGGCACCGCCGCGCCCGATGCCGCCTTCGACTGGCGGCGGATCGCATACCTCGTCCAGATCAGCCGCGCGCTCGACAAGCTCGAGGAAAGCGAGCTCGTCCCGGCGCGCAAGGTGCTCTACCAGTTCAGCGCGCGCGGCCACGATATGGCGCAGGTCATGCTCGGCAGCCGCCTCACCCACAAGCATGACGGCGCCTGCGGCTATTACCGGTCGCGGCCATTCCTGCTGTCGCTCGGCGTGCCGCTCGCCGACGCCTTGGGTTCGAACATGGGGCGCGAGGGCGGCTATTCGGACGGCCGCGACATCGGCGTCGTCTTCAACTATCCGAACCCGGGCGCCTGCCCGGCGCTGCCGATGTGCGGCGGCGTCGGCGCGCAATATACGCCGACCGCGGGCTGGGCGCAGGCGATCGAATATTATCGCAAGTCGCTCGGCGACGAGTCCTACGAGGGGGCGATCGCGGTCGTGCTCGGCGGCGACGCGAGCGTGGCGACCAACGGCTTCTGGTCCGCGCTCACCATCGCGACGACGCAGCAGCTGCCGATGCTGTTCTACGTCGAGGACAATCAATACGGCATCTCCGTTCCCTCGACCTGCCAGACGCCGGGCGGCGACATCGCGAAGAACCTGGCGAGCTTCTCGAATCTCCACGTCCTCTCCGGCGACGGCACCGATCCGGTCGAAGCCGCGCGGCTGCTCGACGAGGCGATCGGCCATGTCCGCGGGCGCGAAGGGCCGGCGCTGCTCCGCCTCACCGTGCCGCGCCTGCAAGGGCACAGCGCGCAGGACACGCAGACCTACAAGTCCGAGGATTTCGTGCGCTCCGAATGGGCGCGCGATCCGCTGCCGAAGCTCAAGGCGCATCTGGTCGGCGCGCTGCTCGACGAAGCGGAGTGGGACAGGATCGAGACCGAGGCCGGGGATGCGGTCGCCGCCGCGCTCGCCGAGGCGGAGGCGCGCGGGGTCGCCGAGCCGGCCAGCGTCACCCGCCACGTCTTCTACGACGGCGAGATGCAGCAGCGCGGCGGGCAATGGACCAAGGGCTATCGCGCGCCCAAATCGACCGAGACGCCGAAGCCCGAGGGGCAGCGGATCAACATGGTCACCGCGATCCGCCGCACACTCGATCAGGAGCTGGCCGCGAACAACCGCATGCTCCTCTTTGGCGAGGATATCGGCCCCAAGGGCGGCGTCCACGCGGTGACGCTCGGCCTCCAGGAGAAGTTCGGCATCGAGCGCGTCTTCGACACGTCCTTAAGCGAGGAGGGGATCGTCGGCCGCGCGGTCGGGATGGCGCTCGCCGGTCTGCTCCCCGTGCCCGAAATCCAGTTCCGCAAATATGCCGAGCCCGCGCTCGAGCAGATCAACGATTGCGGGACGATGCGCTGGCGCACCAACAACCGTTTCGCGGCGCCGATGGTGCTGCGCATGCCGGTCGGCTTCTTCAAATGCGGCGATCCCTGGCACAGCCAGACCAACGAGGTGCAGTTCGTCCACAATCCCGGCTGGCTGGTCGCGGCCCCGAGCAATGCCGAGGATGCGGTCGGCCTGCTGCGCTCGGCGCTCAGGGGCAATGATCCGACCGTCTTCTTCGAGCATCGCGCGATGCTGGACGATGTCTGGGCACGGCGGCCCTGGCCGGGAGACGATTATGTCCTGCCCTTCGGCCGCGCGAAGAAGACGCGCGAGGGCGATGCGATCACGATCGTCGCCTGGGGCGCGATGGTGCCGCGTTGCGAGGCGGCGGCGAAGGACGTTTCCGCGGACGTGATCGATCTCAGGACGCTGATGCCGTGGGACCGCGAGCTGGTGCTCGAATCCGTCCTCCGCACCCGCCGCGGCCTGATCGTCCACGAGGACCTTCGCACCGGCGGCTTCGGCGACGAGATCGCCGCGGTGGTCGCCGACGAGGCCTTTCTCGA
>NZ_JBQTJC010000188.1:0-9532 GCF_052387495.1 Sphingosinicella sp.
CGACGGTGCGCTGTTCGAAGTCGCGGTAGTGGCCCCAGACCGCGTCGAGCAGACGCTCGCGCGAAGAGACCCGGCCGCGATACTCGATCAGGTGCCTCAGCAGCCGGAACTCGGTCGGCCCCAGCACGATATTGCGCGCGCCGCGCCGCACCCGGTGGCGGGTCAGGTCCATTTCGAGGTCGGCGAAGCGGAGCTGCTCGGCGGCCATCGCCGGCCGCGCCCGGCGCATCACCGCGCCGATCCGGGCGATCAGCTCCTGCGGCGAGAAGGGCTTGGTGAGATAGTCGTCGGCGCCGGTCTCGAGCCCGCGGATCCGGTCCGCCTCCTCGCTGCGCCCGGTGATCATGATGATCGGCACGTGCGCAACTCCCGGCGTGCGGCGCAGCCGGCGGCAGACCTCGATTCCCGGCAGCCCCTCGATCATCCAGTCGAGGATGATGACGTCGGGCGCGTCCTCCTTGGCGAGGAGCAGCGCCTCCTCCCCGTCCGGCGTCGCGCGCACGGTGAAGCCGTTGCGCTCGAGATGCCACTGGAGCAGTTCGGCGAGGCTCGCATCGTCCTCGACGACCAGCGCCGAGCCCTTCAATTCCCCCTCCCGCCCATGGCGGTCGGCAACGAAACGGCCTGGACTCGCACCTGCCACTCCTCCTCCATCCCGCCTTTGGGTTAGGCGGCGACGGCGGAGGTTCCGTGACGCTTGCGTGACAGTCTTGTGAAATCCCCCGCGGCGGCGGCGGTCAGGCGGCGAGCCTCAGGAACGGCACCGGCGGGGTCGGCTTCAAGATGATCGGGCGGTTGTCGTCCGCCTCGAAGAGCTCGCCGTCGAGGATCACGCTCGAGCGGCTGCCCTCGATGCGGATCTCGTCGCCGCGCTCGAGATGGACCCCGGTCAAGGTGTAGCGCCCGAGCCGCCCGCGCACCGCCGCGACCAGGGCCCGCATCAGCGCCGGCAGGCTGCGGTCGATCAGCAGCAGCTGCATCGATCCGGTCGGCTGGCCCGCGCCGGGCATGTTGCCGCTGAACAGGAGTCGCTGCAGCGTCGTCACCATCAGGAAGGCGAAGGTCCCCTTGAGCACGCCCCGCTTCATCACCGAGATGGTCAGCGGCCGCGCCGGCAGCGGCAGGAAGCGCGCCCTTCGCCCGATCAGGATCGAGGCGAGCCCCATGATCAGGGCGAGGAAATGCGCCACCCCGTTCGGCAGGCCGAGCGGATAGATCTTGTCCCGGCAATAGAGGATCGTGTCGGCCAGACCCGCCCCGCCGAGGAACATGCCGAGCACCGCCCGCCCGCCGGCGCTGCCGTCGGTGAGCGAGATCAGCTCGCGCTGGACGATGTTCGGCGCCATGTCGGTCCGCGCCAGCTCGAGCACCCGCTCGAGCGCGACGATCGGGTCGCCCTCGGCGCCGAGATCGTGCGCGATCAGATTGGTCTTGCCGTTGGGCAGCACCGCGACCGGCGGCGGGTTCCCGGCGAAATGGTCGCCATGATAAAGCTCGGTCAGCGCCGCCTGCACCGTCCCGTCACCGCCGTTCAGCACGAGCAGCTTCGGCTTCACCCGCGCGATCGTCCTGAGCGCCTGGCCGATCTGGCCGACCTCCTCCACCTCGTAGTGGAAGATGTCCTTCTCGCGCGCGCAGAAGCTCCGCACCCGCGGCAACAGGCTCTGGTTGCCGGTCGACCGCGGATTGGAGAGGAGCGCGACGAGAGCCATTTCCTAGCCCGCCGGCCGGATCGAAAGACCGTAGCGGTAGAGCAGGGTGACGCTCACCCCCGAGCCGTTCGGCCCGACGTTGAACGCGACCCGCTCGTAGCTCGGCCGCAGGTTGGTCAGGCTGATCCGCGGGTTGCGCGAAAAGCCGCCGCCGTCACTCCAGCCCGAGCGGCCGTTGCCGTCGAGATCGTGGCGCACCGCCACCGCGTAGCGCCCCGCCGCCGGCACGGCGACGCAGATCGGCATCGGCCCCGAGCGGCTCACCGGCAGGTTGATCTGCCGCACATATTGGCCGCGCTCGAGGAAGCGGTCCGGGTCCGAGCCGTAGACGTTGACCCGGACGTTGCCGCGCCGTTCCTTGAAGCCGCTGACGGTGACGAGGATGCCGGGGCGGTTGCCGCGGCAGGCGGCCGCGTCCGGTCCCATCGCCGCCTGCGCCGCGCCCGGGCCGGCGAGCACCGCGAGGGTCCCCGCGAGGCCGGCCGTGGCTGCTTTGATCTTCCGCTTGGTCATCACTTCGATCTACTCCCGAGAAAGTCCGCAAGGCCGGCGCCGCGCCTGCGGAACCGGCCACATCTTCCCCTGTCGCGCCGCCACATGGCGCGCGCTTGCGGCCAAAACGTGGCGGCGAAGAGACAAATTCAGGGAGGCGCGGCCTAAAATCCTCCCCGAGATTTCTCGGGGAGGGGGACCATGCAACGCATGGTGGAGGGGCCCTACCCCCTCACGCCGGCAGATCGTCGTCCGGATAGGAAGGCGTCTCGTCGTGCGGCGCGTCGGGCTCGAACTTGTCGAGCGCCTTCTCCAGCTCCTCCATCGCCTCGTCGAAGCTCATCCGCTTCGCCGGCGGCCGCCCGTTCTTCTGGTAGCCGGCGAGCCCGCGCTTGTGCTCGCGCAGGAGGTGCATCACCCGCTCGAACTCCGCGCCCTCGTCGCAGTCGCGCGGCCGCACCTTCTTGCCGAGCTGGACCTTGAGCCGCTCGATCGCCGCCAGCCGCATCGCCAGCGCCTCGGCCTCGAGCCGCGCATAGCCCGCCTCGAGCGCCTCGTCCCAGCGCGCGTGGAAGGCGCTGTCGCGGCTCCGGTGGTCGTAGACGGTCGAAACGCACACCCCCGCCGCCGCCGCCGAAGCGGTGACGTCGCAGGTCGCCGCGAAATGGGCGAGGAAGGCGTTCTTGCGCTCTTCGTTGAAGCGCACCCGCCGCAATTTCTTGACCTGCCAGCGCCGCCCCGGCCCCGGCTCCACCAGCCGCGGCCGCGCGCTCTCCGCCACCGCTTCGTCCCACGCCGCCGCGAACACGGCCGAGCGCCCCCGCGCGTCATACAAGGTCTGCACCGCGAACCCGACGCCCTGCGCCGCCGCCTTCACCGTCGCCCCTTCGGCCAGCGCCATCACCACCGCCGCCTCGTCCGCGGCCGAAAACCTGTGCGTGGGCCCACGCCCCGCACGCGCGCCGGCACCAGCGCCGGCGCCATTCGCCTCGCTCATCGTCATGTCTCCCATATGAAAAAGCCGGGCGCGGCATCGCCGCCCCGGCCAGGCGTGCTTTCAAGTCGGACGGAACCGCCCGACGGCTCGGAAAGCACGGCAGCAAAGGAAAACGGGGCCCGCTCCCGGTTCGCCCCGACTCAAAGTGCGCTCCGACTCGGCGCGCGGTTCCGCACGATAGGAAGATTTACCGAAACAGCGTCACGCTGTCAAGAGTTTTGTGCCGGTTTGGTTTGCTCTATTTTGCCTCACCCTCCCCACTTCGTCACCCTGGACTTGATCCGGGGTCCACCTTCCCCCTTCCTCTCGGCGAGTTCTGCGGCCAAGATGAAGCCCATGGGGGCGGAAGTCACTGACGCGGCGGCCATTGAGGCGTTCATCACCCGCTGGGGCAATCTCCCCGGCGGCGCCGAGCGCGCCAACTTCCAGCCCTTCATCTATGAGCTGACCGACCTGCTCGACATCGATCGCCCCGATCCGGCCGAAGGCGGAGTACTTGGCGCCTACCAGTTCGACGGCCCTGTTCCCGGCGGCTCCTTCCGCTCGGCCCACGGAAAAGGCTTCATCGACCTCTACAAGCGCGGCTGCTTCGTCATGGAAGCCAAGCAGTCCCAGCTCGCGCCCGGCGAGAAGGAACAGGGCGGCCTGTTCGACGACGCCAAGATGATTCCGCTCACCCCAGCGGGAGCCCGCTACGACCGGCTGATGGTGAAGGCGCAGGGCCAGGCCAAGAATTATGCCGTCAATCTCCCGGCGAGCGAGCCCACCGTCCCCTTCCTGATTGTCTGCGACATTGGCCGCGCCTTCGAGCTCTTCTTCGATTTCGCCGGCAACGGGCGTGGCTACGGCTTCTTCCCGGATCGCAAGCGCTATCGCATCCCGCTCGCCGCGCTGCGCGAGGACGAAATCCGGCAGCTCCTTCGCGACCTCTGGACCGATCCGGCGTCGCGCGATCCGCGCTTGCGCGCCGCCGAAGTTACTCGTGAGATCTCGCGCAAGCTCGCGGAAGTCAGCGCCCACATCGAGGACGAGAGCGACTACAAACGCGATTTCGCCGCACGAGGGGCGTTGGCGACTGAGGATGTCGCATTGTTTCTGATGCGACTCCTCTTCTGCATGTTTGCCGAAGACATTGAACTGCTTCCCAAGGGCAAGTTCAAGGCGTTCCTCGAAAGCTGCACGAGGACTCCCGACGACTCCCCGGGAGCCCTGATGGACAAGACCCAGCTTAGCAAGGGTCTGCAGGATTTATGGCGCAAGATGGCTGCGCCCCCGCCGGCCGGACGCTGGACCTGGGTTCTCACGGACGAGGTTCGCTACTTCAATGGTGGGCTGTTCGAGGATGATCGCGTCTATCCGCTAAGCCGGAACGATCTCGACAAGCTGATCGATGCTGCTCGCCACGACTGGCGCAAGGTCGAGCCGGCGATCTTTGGGACACTGCTCGAACAGGCGCTGACTGTCCAGGAACGCGCGCGGCTCGGCGCGCATTATACGCCGCGCACCTATGTCGAGCGGCTGGTCGATGCGACGATCATGGAGGTGCTGAACGACGAATGGGAAGCGGCGCAGGAGGGGATGACCGATCCTGGCGCGACGGCGGAGCAGGCGCTGGAGATCGCTCAGGCCTTCCATCGCCGGCTCTCGCAGGTCACCGTGCTCGATCCGGCCTGCGGCACCGGCAATTTCCTCTACGTCGCGATGGAAGCGATCGAGCGGCTGGAGGCGCGGGTGATCGAGGCGATAGACGGCCTCGGCGCCGCCGCCGAGCCGCTCGTCGGCCCGCACCAGTTCTTCGGCCTGGAACTGAACCCACGCGCCGCCAAGATCGCCGAGCTCGTCCTGTGGATCGGCTGGCTCCGCTTCCGCATCGAGAACAATCCCGAAAGCGTCCCCGAGCCGATCCTCGCGCGCGGCGCCAACATCAATTTCGGGCGGCACGGCGGCTACGACGCCGTGCTGCGCCGCGACGAAGCCAACCAGCCGATCCTCGACAATCCGTTGCAGCCCGCCTGGCCCGAAGCCGAGTTTATCGTCGGCAATCCGCCCTTCATCGGCGGGAAGGGCACAGGGATCCGGTCGGTGCTCAGCGGCGAGTATGCCGAGGCGCTGTGGAAGGCGAATTCGTCTGTTCCACCTTCAGCTGATTTCGTCATGCAATGGTGGGACCGGGCGGCTGAAATCCTGACCGCCCCCGAGACCAGGCTGCGTCGCTTCGGCTTCGTCACCACCAATTCGATCGCCCAGGAATTCTCCCGAAGGGTGATTGCCCAACACCTTTCCCCTCCCTTTCAGGGAGGGGATCACGGGGTGGGTGCGAGCGTCCGCGAGCCAGAGGACGCATCCGCGCCCGCCGTGGAAGCGGCCTCGGGGGGATCGACCCCTCTCGACCGCCACCCACCCCCAACCCCCTCCCTGGTAGGGAGGAGAGGATTGTCCCTCATCCTCGCCATTCCCGATCATCCCTGGACGAAGGCGACGAAGGACAGCGCCGCCGTCCGCATCGCGATGACGGTGGCGGAAGCGGGTGCGCGCGAAGGGGTTCTGATGGAGGTGGTACGCGAGGCCAATCTCGACAGCGACGAGCCTCAGGTCGATCTCGCCGTGACCGTGGGGCGGATTAATCCCAACTTGACGATTGGCGCTGACGTGGGCTCGACCAAGGCCCTCACGGCCAATGAAGGCCTCTCATGCAACGGCATGATGCTCGCCGGAAAGGGCTTCAAGATTGATCGCAAGACCGCCGCATTTTTCCTCGCTGAAGATGGCCCATCCGCGCGCAACGTCATTCGCCCGTATCTCGGCGGCGCGGAGTTGATGCAGGGAAGCCGTGGGCAATCTGTAATTGATTTCTTTGGGCTGACCGAAGCCGAAGCGCGTCACCGATTTCCGAGGTGTTACACGCATCTGCTGGACACCGTAAAGCCGGAGCGGGACCAGAATCGACGCAAGGCGATGAAGGAGAGATGGTGGGTCTTCGGTGAGCCGCGACGTACTTTCAGACCCACGCTGGAGCATCTCGAACGATACATTGCCACCACCGAGACCACGAAACACCGGGTCTTTCAGTTTCTGCCGGTCGAGATCGTCCCCGACCACATGATCATCGCCATCGGCAGCGACGACGCCTTTCACCTCGGCGTGCTCTCCTCGCGCATCCACACCGAATGGGCGTTGAAGGCGGGCGGCTGGCTCGGCTTCGGCAACGACCCGCGTTACTCGAAGTCCAAGGTCTTCGACCCCTTCCCCTTCCCCGACGCGACGCCTGAACAATGCGTCCGCATCGCCGAGCTGGCCGAGGAGCTGGATGCCACCCGCAAGACGGCGCTGGAGGAAACACCCGGCCTCACCATGACCGAAATCTACAATCTGCGGGCCCGGCTCGCCTCAGGCGAGACGATGGACTTCGCCGAGCAGGACCGCGCGACCCGCGCCCGCGCCGGAATCGTCAATCGCCTGCACGAGCAAATCGACGCGGCGGTGGCGGAGGCCTATGGCTGGCCCGCCGACCTGACTCCCGCCGAAATCGTCGCCCGCCTCGTCGCGCTCAACGCCGAGCGCGCGGCCGAGGAAGCCGAAGGCAAGATCCGCTGGCTGCGCCCCGATTATCAGCAACCGAGATTCGGCAAGGACTGATCCCGGTGTCTCGTGGGCCCGCTATTGTCAGCCATATTCGATGAGTGCCAAGATCAGAATGTCGTGACGCCCGCTGACGGGGGAAAATTTGAGTAACCGAACGATCTGGGGAATTCACATGCCTCGCGAGCACTTGTCCCCGTGCAAGAAGGCTATGTCGCAATCGGCTGGTACCAATTGGGAAACCTGAGCGAGATCAGGCCGACGCGCGATGCTTTCAAAGCGGCCTATGCGCGCGCTTTTCCAGAAGCGAAGCCCGGCGAGGTGCCAGTCGGCGCGGGGGTGGTTTACAGGTTCTCGGTGGAAATGAAGCCGGGCGACCTGATCATCTTTCCCTCAAAACCGGATCGGATGGTCAACATCGGCGTGATCGAGAGCGATTACATCTACGATCCCTCGTTACCGCTGAACCGGCCGAACACCAGGAAAGTGAGATGGCTGCAGCATATTCCGCGGTCCTCTTTCTCGCAGAGTGCCCTGAACGAAATCGGCTCCGCCCTCACCCTGTTTCAGGTGAGCTCAAACGCCGAGGAATTTCTGGCTGCGCTGGAGGGTGACGCCCTCGCGCCCGAGGAGATCGACGAGGCGAATGCGGATCGGGTCGCTCTGCAAGTGGAGGAGACGACTGAGGACTTCATTATCAAGCGCCTTAAGTCATCCCAGACGCCCTTCCAATTCGAGCATTTCATTGCGCACCTGCTCAAGTGCATGGGCTACTTCGCGCGCGTCACCCAGTCATCGGGCGACGGTGGCGTGGATATTATCGCTCACCGGGACGAACTCGGCTTCGAACCGCCCATCATCAAGGTCCAGTGCAAGCAGATTCTGACGACGATCGGTCGCCCGGAGGTTCAACAGCTGCACGGCGCGATCGAGCGCGGGGAGCATGGCCTGTTTGTCACGCTCGGCAGCTTCTCCGCTGAGGCACGCACGTTCGAGCGCACCAAGCCCAACCTCCGCCTGATCGACGGCGAGAACCTGATTGAACTCATCTACGCCCACTACCACCAGTTCGAGCCACGCTATCAGATGCTCCTGCCGCTGAAGCGTTCCTACGTCCCGGGCCCGGTGATCGGAGCGACGAGCTAAGACGCTCGCGCGGCTATCGCGCCGAGCAGAACCCCAAATCCCCCATGACCTCGCTCCGCTCAGCCTCTATAGGGGCGCCATCCGCGCCGGGCGCGCCAAGGGAAGACGGGCTTGATCCTCGCTGACGCCAACCTGCCCCGGCCTGCCGGTCCTTTCTGGCCCTTCTGGCCGGATCAAAGTACCACTTTGATCCGATGACCCGGATCGATCGCTATCTCGCGCGGCTGATCGCGGTGCCGCTGATCGCGACGCTCGTGCTGGCGGCGATGCTGCTGCTGCTCGAGAAGATGCTGCGGCTGTTCGATTTCGTCGTCTCCGAAGGCGGCCCGGTCGGCGTCGTCTGGCGGATGATGGCGAATCTGATCCCCGAATATCTGGGTCTCGGCATCCCGATCGGGCTGATGCTCGGCGTGTTGCTCGCCTTCCGGCGGCTGGCTTTGTCGTCCGAGCTCGATTCGCTGCGCTCCGTGGGGCTCGGCTATGGGCGGCTGCTGCGCGTGCCCTATCTCTATGCCGTCGTGCTGATGGCGGCGAACGTGGCGATCGTCGGCTTCGTCCAGCCTTATGCCCAATATGCCTATGAAGAATTGCGCTTCGATCTGCGCTCGGGCGCCTTGGGCGCGTCGATCCGGGTCGGCGAGTTCAACAATTTCGGGCGGCGGATGACGCTCCGGGTCGAACGCAGCGAGCGGCGGGGGACCGATCTCCACGGCGTCTTCCTGCGCGCCGAGGGGCGCGACGGGCGGCGGCTGGCGGTGACCGCGGACCGGGGCACCTTCCTCGCCACCGAGGATCCCAATACGATCATCTTCCGCCTCGCCAACGGCCGCCTCGTCCATTCGGAGCGGGATTTTCCGGCGCCCCGGGTGCTGAGCTTCGACCGCTACGACCTGCCCCTCGAGCTGCCCGCGATCCAGTCCTTCCGGGGGCGG
Organism: Sphingosinicella sp.; assembly: GCF_052387495.1. Classification (GTDB taxonomy): domain Bacteria; phylum Pseudomonadota; class Alphaproteobacteria; order Sphingomonadales; family Sphingomonadaceae; genus Allosphingosinicella. Next base: position 8,859 of record NZ_JBQTJC010000188.1, read on the forward strand.
GGCAATCCGTTGGAGGAGCTGACCATCACCGAGCTCGCCCGGATCGGGCTCGGCGGGGCCGCGGGGGTCGACGCGCGGCGGCGGGACGCGGCGCGGGCGCATTTCCATTTCCGGCTGGTCGAGATGCTGATGATCCTGATGCTGCCTTTGCTCGCCGTCGCGCTGGCGGTGCCGCCGAAGCGGTCCACGTCCGGGCTGGGCATCTTCCTCTCGATCGTGATGGTGGTGACCTATCACAAGGTGAACCAGTACGCCGAGCAGGCGGGGGCCGCGGGGCGCTTCGATCCCCTGCTCGCGCTCTGGCTCCCCTTCCTCCTCTTCGCCGCGCTCATATTCTGGATGTACTGGACCCTCGCCCACAAGCCCGGCGGCCAACCCATCGCCGCGCTTGAGAAGGCCTTCGCGCTGGTCGGCAAGCGGCTTGGCCGGTTGTTCGGCCGGCGGCGGCAGACACTTGCGGCGGCTGAATGATCAACCTGCAATTCTTTCCGTCGCGCCCGATCGCGTTCTACATGGCGCGCCTGTTCCTGTTGCGCAGCCTCGCGGTGCTGGCGGCCTTGGTCGTCATCCTGATGACGCTCGACCTGCTCGGCAATTCGGGCGAGATTCTCGCCGTCCCGGGCAATGGCGATGCGGAGCTCTGGCGCTATGTCAGCCTGCGGCTGCCGCAGCTC
>NZ_JBQTJC010000189.1:0-14540 GCF_052387495.1 Sphingosinicella sp.
GTGAAGCTCAGATGCCGCGCCGCCGCCTCGAAGGCGCGCAGCGAATTGAGCGGGAGGTAAGGCCGGATCATCGCGTTGTTCTAACCGCGCGGACGGCAACGGCGATAGCTGAGGAAAGCTACGCCCTCGCCTTACTTCTCCTTGTTTGCCGGGCGAACGGTCGGCACTAGGCTGAGGAGATGGACCGCCGCCTCTTCCTCGGCTCCTCCGCCTCCGCGCTGCTGCTGCCGGGCTGCGTGACGACCGCGGCACGGCCGGCAACGCGGAGCGGGTGCCTGCCGCCGGTCCTCGCTTCACCGGAGCGGGTGATTCGGTCCGTGGCCGGCCTCCGACCCTATCGGCAAAGCGGGTTCGTCGTCCGGGCCGAGGTGCTGGGCGACAAGCGCCTGGTCCACAATTACGGTCACGGCGGCGCCGGCATCACCCTCTCCTGGGGCACGTCGAAGCTCGCCACTCTGCTGGGCTTGCCGGGTCATAGCGGGCCGGTCGCGGTAATCGGCGCGGGCGTGATGGGGCTGACCACCGCCCGGCTGGTCCAGGAAGCGGGCTTCCCGGTCACGCTCTACGCCGCCGCCTTGCCGCCCGACACGACCTCCAACATCGCCGGGGGCCAGTGGAGCCCCTTCGGCCACTATCGCGAGAGCGCGGTCACGCCCGAATGGCGCGCGCAATTCGCCGCCGCGCTCGATTACAGCTGGCGCCGCTTCCAGATCATGGTCGGCGACGATTACGGGATCCGCTGGCTCCCCACCTATACCGAGGGCGAGGCGCCGCGGGACGGCTATCACCCCGGCGCGCGGAGGCTGGCGGAGGACGAGCATCCCTTTCCGGTCGCCGGCGGCATCAGCCGCTTCGACACCATGTATGTCGAAACCGGCCGCTTCCTCCGCCAGCTCACGCGCGACGTGCAACTTGCCGGTGGGCGCTTCGAGGTGCGGCGCTTCACCGGTCCCGCCGAGATTGCCGCCTTGCCCGAGCGGCTCTTCTTCAACTGCACCGGCCTCGGTGCGCGCGAGCTGTTCGGCGACAGCGATCTCGTGCCGATCCGCGGCCAACTCGCCGTGCTGCTGCCGCAGCCGGAGGTGCGCTACGCCTTCACCGGCGAGGCGGGCTACATGTTCCCCCGGGCCGACGGCATCCTGCTCGGCGGCACCTTCGAGCGCGGCGTCGAGGAGGTCGCCACCGAGCCCGAAACCATCGCCCGCATCGTCGCCTCGCACGGCCGCCTCTTCGGCGGCTTTCGCTGCACCGCTTGAAGCGCGGGCGCGCGGCTCCAATCTAGCGGCTCTATGGAATACCAGCCCAGCCGCCCGGAGCCCTCCGGGGAGATTGACTTCGCGCCCGACACCCCCAGAGAAGCAGGCCAGATGAACGATCAGCTCACGCCCAAGGCGGTGGTCGCCGCGCTCGACGCCCATATCATCGGTCAGGACGAGGCGAAGCGCGCCGTCGCGGTCGCCCTGCGCAACCGCTGGCGGCGCCAGCAGCTCCCCGACGCGTTGCGCGACGAGGTCACGCCCAAGAACATATTGATGATCGGCCCCACGGGCTGCGGCAAGACCGAGATCAGCCGCCGGCTGGCGAAGCTCGCCGACGCGCCGTTCGTCAAGGTCGAGGCGACCAAGTTCACCGAGGTCGGCTATGTCGGCCGCGACGTCGAGCAGATCGCCCGCGACCTCGTCGAGGAGGCTGTGCGGCTCGAGAAGGAAAGGCGGCGCGAGAAGGTGCGCGAAGCCGCGTCCGAGGCGGCGATGGAGCGGCTGCTCGACGCGCTGACCGGCAAGGGTGCCAGCGTCGCCACCCGCGAAAGCTTCCGTGCACGCCTGACCGACAACAGCATGAACGACGCCGAGGTCGAGATCGAGGTGATCGACCAGCCCGCGACGCCGTTCGAGATCCCGGGCATGGGCGGTCAGGTCGGCATGATCAATCTATCCGACATGATGGGGAAAGCCTTCGGCCAGCAGCCGAGGAAGAAGCGCAAGCTGCGCGTCGCCGAGGCCTGGGACAAGCTCGTCGAGGAGGAGCAGGACAAGCGTCTCGACACCGACGACGTGAACCGGGTCGCGCTCAAGGACGCCGAGGCGAACGGCATCGTCTTTTTGGACGAGATCGACAAGATCGCGGTCAGCGACGTGCGGGGCGGATCGGTCAGCCGCGAGGGCGTGCAGCGCGACCTGCTGCCGCTGATCGAGGGCACGACGGTCGCCACCAAATACGGCCCGATGAAGACCGACCATATCCTCTTCATCGCCTCGGGCGCCTTCCATGTCGCCAAGCCGAGCGACCTGCTCCCGGAGCTGCAAGGCCGCCTGCCGATCCGGGTCGAATTGAAGGCGCTCACCGAGGCCGATTTCGTCCGCATCCTTTCCGACACCCAGGCGAGCCTGACCGAGCAATATCGCGCCCTGCTCGCCACCGAAGGCGTCACGGTGAACTTCGCCGAGGACGGCATCCGCGCGCTCGCCCGCATCGCCGCCGAGGTGAACGAGAGCCTCGAAAATATCGGCGCCCGGCGGCTGCAGACCGTGATGGAGAAACTGCTCGAGGATGTGAGCTTCGAGGCGGAGAACCGGGCCGGCGAGACGGTCACGGTCGACGCGGCTTATGTCGAGGCGCAGCTCGCCGACATCGCCCGCGACACCGACCTCAGCAAATATGTGCTCTAGACGGACGTCCCCCGGGCGTCTGAAAATCCGATTGGTTTCGTTAACCGGCGTTCCCTGGCCACGACTCGTCGCTTGACATGCACCCCGAAGGGGTGACCGCGGCGTTATCCCTCCAATTCTACCATTGGAGGCTTGAAATGACCTTTAAGATCAGAATGTTGACGGCTGCCGCGGTGCTTGCGCTGCCGGTCGCCGCGGGCGCTCAGGTGAGCGTCTCCACCGGCGCCACCGGTCAGGTGACCGCGCCGCAACCGACCATGGATCAGGTCAACCAGACTGTTCAGGAGGTGGAGGACGAGGCGGCCCGGACCGCGCGCGAATCGCAGGGCACGGTCGATGAAACCGTTCGCCGCGCCGAGGAAACGGTCGAGCAGGCCGCCGATGAGGCAGCCGACACGGCGAACGAGGCCGCCGACACAGACGACAGCGCGGCCGACGCGGCTCCGCCGGTGGACGCGAATGCGCAGACCAGCGTGCGGACCGGCGTCAACACGGCTCCGCCAGCGGACGCCAACGCGCAGACCAATGCGCAGGTGAGCGCCGACACGGCTCCGCCGGCGACCGCCAACGTGCAGACGAACGCCCAGGTCGGCGCCGATACGGCTCCGCCGGCGAATGCCGATGCCCAGGCAAATGCGCAGGTCGGCGCCAATACGGCTCCGCCCGCGAACGCCAATGCCCAGGCGAGTGCACAGGTCGGCACCCAGGCTCAGGCCGGTCCGGTCGTCGCCGCGACCGCCGCCGACGTGACTGCCGGCGCGGCCGTCCGCGACGCACAGGGCGGCGAGGTTGGCACGATCGAATCGGTCGACGCCGACAGCGCGATCGTCAGCACCGGGACGGTGCGGGCGGATATTCCGATCACCAGCTTCGGCAAGAACGGCCAGGGGCTGGTGCTCGCGATCACCCGCGCGCAGCTCGAGGCGCAGGCCCAAGCCCGCACGCCGACTCCGTAAGGGCGATCCACGCCCTTAATCGAAGCCGCGCCGGGCACCCCTCCCCGGCGCGGCTTTTTGTTGTTAGCGCTAGCGGGTGATCCGCCCCGCTTTTCTCTTCTCACTGCTTCTCGCCTCCGCGACGCCTGCGGCCGCCCAGGACGATCAGGTCATCGTCGTCACCGGCCGGGGGCTCGGCGCGGCGCGGGCCGATGCCGCCTATGACGTGATCGAGATCGACCGCGCCCGGCTCGCCGCCTCCCCGTCCAACCGGTTGGAGGACGTGCTGCGCGACATCCCCGGCTTCCAGCAATTCCGCCGCTCGGACGCGCGTAGCGCCAACCCGACCAGTCAGGGCGCGACCTTGCGCGCGCTCGGCGGCAATGCCTCGAGCCGGGCGCTGCTGATCCTCGACGGCGTGCCGCAGAGCGATCCGTTCGGCGGCTGGATCGCCTGGCCGGCCTTCGATCCGCGCCGACTCGGCCGGGTCGGAATCACGCGCGGCGGCGGCAGCGGCGTCCACGGCCCGGGCGCGCTCGCCGGCACGATCGAGCTGGAGAGCGCCGCGCCCGACGAGATCGAGGGCCTCACCGCGAGCCTCGCTTACGGCAGCCGCGACAGCCTCGATGCCTTCGCCGGGGCGGGGGTGATGCTCGGACCCGGCTTCCTGAGCCTCTCCGGCAGCTTCGCCCGGGGCGACGGTTTCGTGCCCGTCGTCGCGGAACAGCGCGGACCGGCCGACCGGCCGGCCCCCTACCGGCAGGCGAGCCTCGCCCTGCGCGCGGTGACGCCGCTCGCCCCCGCGCTCGAACTGCAGACCAATACCGGCGCCTTCACCGATCGCCGCGAGCGCGGCACCGCGTTCAGCGCCATCGCCAACGAGGGCGCCGACGCCTCGCTGCGCCTCGTCGGCAGCGGCGCCCTCCCCTTCGCCGCTCTGGCCTATGTCCAGCTGCGCGACTTCGCGACCAGCTTCGCCGCGGTCAGCGACGACCGCGCCACGGCGAGTCGAGTGCTCGATCAATATGCCGTCCCCGCCACCGGCCTCGGCGCACGCTTCGAGCTGCGCCCGCCCGTGGACCCCATCGAGCTTCGCCTCGGCGCGGACGGGCGCCAGACCGAAGGGCGGACGCAGGAGCTGTTCCAGTTCGTCGCCGGCGCACCAAGCCGCGGCCGGATCGCCGGCGGGCGGACTCGGACGCTCGGCGCCTTCGCCGAATTGAGCTGGGAAAGCGGGCCGTGGCTGCTCACCGCCGGCGCGCGAATCGACCGCTGGTGGATCGCGGACGGACGGCTGCGCGAGCGACTGCTCGCCACCGGCGCGACGCTGACCGACACCGCCTTTCCCGACCGCACGGGCTGGGAGCCGACCGGCCGCGCGGGCTTCGCCTGGCGCGCCTCGCCTCAACTCAGCCTGCGCGCAGCCGCATATCGCGGCTGGCGGCTGCCGACGTTGAACGAGCTCTATCGGCCGTTCCGGGTCGGCGCGGACGCGACCGCGGCCAACGCGGCGCTTTCTCCCGAACGGCTGAACGGGATCGAGGCCGGGCTGGACTGGCATCCCACGCCCGCCTTCCGCCTCGGCGCCACCGTCTTCGCCAACCGGCTCGAGGACGCCATCGCCAACGTCACTCTCGGCCAGGGGCCGGGCACCTTCCCCGGCGTCGGCTTCGTCCCGGCGGGCGGCCAGTTCCGCCGACGCGAAAATGTCGAAGCGGTGCTCAGCCGTGGCGTCGAGCTGGACGCGCGCCTTACACTTGGCCGTTGGCGACTCTCCGCGGGCTACAGCTTCGCCGACGCCGAGCTTCGCGCCTCGGGCACCGCCGCGCCGCTCGACGGCCTCCGCCCGGCCCAAACGCCGCGTCACGGCGCCACTGCGACGCTGGCCTGGGACGGCCCCACCGGCGCCACCGCCGCACTCACCACCCGCTACGTCGGCAGCCAGTATGAGGATGACCTCAACCGCCAGCTTATCCCCGACGCGCTGACCTTCGATGCAGTCGTCGTGGTGCCCGTCGCGCAGAGCCTCGCGCTCGAGGTGCGCGCCGAGAACGTGACGAATGCGCGGGTGATCGCCGGCATTTCGGGCGCCGGCATCGTAGAGCGCGCGACACCGCGCACCGTGTGGTTTGGCCTTCGCTGGCGGGGATAAGGGGCCGATAGATGGCGGTAACTGCGGTTAATACTGCATCTGACATAGTAATGCGCAAGACCGCGATTCCCTCTTGCGCCGGCCAATTCTTGCCCTAGCCTGTTCGGGCTCGAGGAGGGGGCGACTCGTGGGCGCAGCTGAGTCCTCCCTTATTTGTGCAGGGGGAGAAACAATCATGCGATCGACGACGATTTCGGCCTTCCGCCGCAGCCTGCTCATTGCCACCACCGGCTTCGCCATCGCGGCATCGACCGGGGCGCACGCTCAGGATCAGGCCGTCCCGAGCGGTGGCGAAGAAGACTCATCGATCGTTATCCGCAACGACCTCGACCCCAATGCTCCGCCGCCGGGCGGCGTCCTCGACAGCGGCGTCACCGGCGTCGGCCAGATGACCGTCCGCGTCAGCCCCACCTCGACCAGCATGAGCTTGTGCACCGGCACGCTGATCAATCCGCGCACCGTGATCTTCGCCGCCCATTGCGTGAACGGCCGTCCGGCGGAAGCCTATGGCTCCAACGGGACGCCCTTCGGCGCCTGGACCGCCGGCGGAACCCCGATCGCGTTCGGATTCAACGCCGACAATCTGCCGGCGGTTCGGCTCTGGCTGGGGCTTTCGTCCGGCGACGGCGAGCCGGCCAATCCGGCGCTCCTCCACCAGACGAATCTCGCCCGCGCCCTCTATGCCGTCGAACAGGTGTGGTACGATCCGCGCTCCCGAGCGCCAACCTCATGCACGTCGGCTACCTCCTGCTTCCTGCAGGCGGACATCGCCATCGCCACGCTCGACACGCCGGCCTTCGACATTCCGACCTGGGCGATGCTCTTCTCGCCGCTGGACGGGCCGACCCACGCGATCATCACCGGCTACGGCAATGCGGGACGCGAAAACAGCGCTACGATCGCGATCGACTGGCGCCGCCGCTCTGCCGAGAACATGATCGCGGTGCTCGGCTCGCTCAACGACCGCAATTCGTGGCTGTTCGGCTCGGGCAGCATCACTAACGGCCTCTATCTCTTCGATTTCCGGGACCCGAACCCGAACTACAATCCCGCCGCCGGGCGGTTCGATTTCGGGCTGTACGGCGACGACGCCGCGCTGCCGCGCGAGGGCACGACCGCCGGCGGCGATTCCGGCGGCCCGCTGATCGTCGATCAGCGCTACGACCGCCCGGTCACCGTCGGCGTACTCTCCGGCGGCACCCGCTTCTTCGCCGCCCAGGCCGGTCATCGCTACGGCACGGACAGCTTCTATCAGCCGCTCTTCCTCTATTGGGACGTGATTGTCGCCAACAACCCTTACGTCTATGCCGGCAACCTCGGCGGCAATGGCGACTGGGAGGATCCCGCCCACTGGGTCCAGCTGATGGATCCCAATTACATGATCGATGTCGACGGCGAGCTGGTGAATTCGCTCCCCGGCACCCCCGCCCAGGGCATTGCCGGCGGCGGCGCGGCCTTCGGCCAGATCTGCTTCCTCGGCGATTGCACGACGCTGAGCAGCGCCGCGCCGACCGGCGACGGAACGCCCATCTTCATTCCCGGCGGGCCCGGCTCGACCAACTTCGTGCCGAACAACGTCACCGCCAATCCCGCGGGGGGCATCCGAGCTCGCTATTATGACGTCACCCTTGCCGCGCCCGGAACGACGTCGCTGAGCTCGTCCGTGACGATCGACCGGATGACGTTGGACGGAGAGACCCGTCTCCACGTTCGCACCGGCGGGAGCCTCAATGTGCTCGGCGAGTACAACCAGCTGCAGGGCTGGACCACTGCCGACGGCCTCGTCGCGAGCGGCCGCGACATGATGTACCTGTCCGGCCTGCTCTCCGGCTCCGGCACGATCCGGGCGCCCTTCACGACTGTGGTCGGCGCGATCGTCGCGCCCGGCGGCGGCAATCGGGTCGGCACGCTGACCGTTGACGGCAACTTGATCCTCGCTTCTGCCTCGTCGCTGTTCGTCGATGTCGGACGAGGCGCCGGCGATCGCCTGACCGTGACCGGCGCCCTCGCTCTCGGCGGCGGCTCGCTCGTCTTCAACAAAGTCGGCGCGGCGCCGCGCCACGGCGATACCTGGACGATCGCCACCGCGGGCGGAGGCGTCGACGGCACGTTCGGGACGATCTACTCGTTCCAAGGCGTGCTCCGGCCCGAGCTCACCTACAATCCGAACAATATCGTCGCGACGCTTCGCGCCGGCAGCCTGGTCACGATCCTCGACGGCCAGAATGCGACCGCGATCGCCTTCGCCGAGGCGCTCGATCAGCTCCGCGGCAATTCGTACGCCTCGCTGTACAACCTCTACGGCGTGATCGACCTGATGGACGGGCGGACCCTTACCGCGACCCTGTCCGGCCTGGCACCCACCGTCACCGGCGAGCATCGCTCCCTGCAGGAGCGGCAGAGCCGGGCGATGCTGAACGTGATCGGCGATCGCCTGTCGCTGCTCGGCACCGGCCCGACCGGGACGCTCAGCGTTACCGGCTCCGGGGCGCTCACCCACGCGCTGGCGACCGGCCGGGCGCCGGCCGCGCTCGGCGTCAGCTCGATGGTCCCGGGCAGCCAGGGCGTGCAATCGCTGCCGCGCGGGATGACCGGCTTCGTCAGCACCGGCTATCTCACCGCCGGCAATGCGAGCCAGGCCGCGTTCAACGGCGGCCAGCGCAGCTGGTATGCCAGCATGGGCCTCGAAATCCAGGCGTCCGAGAACGTGACGATCGGCAGCGCCTTCGGCTTCGCGGACGGCCTCAGCGTGCCCGGCCTTCAGGGCCGGACGGAATCGCGGACCACCCAAGCCGCTGCCTATGGCTCATACCGGCTCGGCGGCGGCCTCTACGTCGCGGGCCTGGCTTCGGCCGAGGTCAGCCGCGCCGACCTGGAGCGCCGCACCGCGACTGGCCATATCGCGTTCGACCTCTACGGCGCGACCCAGTCCCGCCGCTACAACGTGATGATGGAGGCCGGCGCCAATCTCGCCGCCGGGCATGGCCTGACGCTCACCCCGCGGGCGTCGCTGGCTTATTCCTCCTACCGTCTCAACGGCTTCCGCGAGACGGGTGGCGAGGCTGCGCTGCAAGTCGACGACCTTCGCCTCCAGAACCTCGAGGCCCGCCTCGGCGCAAGGCTCACCGGGGCGATGCGGATGGGCGGCTGGACACTGGAGCCGCAACTCCAGGCCGATTATGTCCACACGGTTTCGGGAGCCGATGACGGTATGCTCGTCCGCTTCGCCAGCGCGCCCGATTTCGCCTTCGCGCTGCCGGTGGCGGGGGGCGATTGCAACTGGGCGGAAGTGCGCGGCGGGCTGCGCCTCGACAATGGCCGCGTCTCGTTCGGCGGCGCGATCGAGAGCAGCATCGGCCGTCAGGCGGACTTCCGCGACGACCGGGCGATGGCGGAAATGACGATCCGCTTCTGATCGCAAGGACGGAAATGAGAGGGCCCGCGGCCAGCACGGCCGCGGGGCCCTTCTCATTTTAGGTTCGCCTCCATCCAGCGCGTGCCGAAATCGACCAGATCGGCCGCATCGAGCAATTCGCTGCGCGCCTTGCCGACCTGCCCTTCGCGGTGCCGGCCGAGCGCCAGATAGGCCTGCAAGATGTCGACAAAATAGTCGTCGCCATCCCAATCCGCGATGCCCCGGCTGTCGTCGAGGCAGTCGATCCAGACATGGCGCGGCACCCCACCCGAATCGGCGATCACATAATCCCAGCGCGTGCGCGTCTTGTTCGGCAGCTCAGCAAGATATTCGGCATAGTGAAGCGCCGTCACCGTGTCGGGGTTCGCGCCGAGCCGAAGAACTCGCCCGCCCGAGGCGACGAGCTTTTCCAGCGGCGAGCCCGGGCCGTAATAATCGTGCCATGGCTGATCCGCCATCAGCTCCGGCGCCCGCGCCCCGCGCGCGCCGAACCGGCCGCTTGGATTGTCGCTGAGGATCGTGCCCGACCGCCGCCGGAAGGTCTCCGCCAGCCAGCCGACCTCCGCCATCGCGGGGGCCGTCGTCTGGGCGAGGGGCGCACTCCCGGCGAGCAGCGCCGCTCGCGCCTCGAGGGGACCCTTGTTCACCCAGTCCATCTCGTAATGGCTGCCGAGCACCATCATTAAGGTGCCCTCTGCGCCGACCGCTGCCTCAAGCGCATCGTGCAAGCGCTCCGCCCCATCGGCACCGGCCTCGGCGCGGGACAGGCCGATCCGGCGCAGCGAAGCGTGGACCATCAACAGGTCGCCGGTGCGCACGCCAAGCGCGCGCAGGTCGGCGAGCAATTCTTCACTCGTCATCGGGAAAACCCTCCTGGCCAGAAACCGAAAACCGCCCATCCCAGCGCTGGCCGGGCGGGCGGTTCACGTGGTCTGTGGCCGGGCGATCGCCGGCGAGGATCCTAGCTGAGATGCCTGGACAGATGCTTGTTCATCTCGAACATGGTGACCCGGTCCTTGCCGAAGATCGGCCGAAGCTTGTCGTCCGCGATGATCTCGCGCTTGTTCTGCGGATTCTGGAGATTGTTCTTGCGGATGTGGTCCCAAATCTTGCTGACCACTTGGCTGCGCGGAAGCGGCGCCGAGCCCGTGATTGCCGCGAGTTCCTTCGACGGAGTCACCGGCCGCTGCAAACCGCTCTGCCTACCTTGTGCCATTCTTCCCTCCCTGTGAGTTCTGCCGCCCGATAGAGCGCAAATCCCGCCCCTTGGCAATGCCGTAGGGGCAGTTTGCCTCCGTTTTCGCCCCTCTGGCAGCGCTTTTCTGTGGATAGAGCGGCGAACGTCACGAGAGCAGGCCGAACGGCACCACCTTGTTCGTCGAGTCGTGCCCGATGTCGGCGCGGCCGAGATAGGGGATTTGCGCGCCCGCGCACCAGCGGCGGACAATCTCCTCCTCGCCCTCGCCGAAGTCGGGATCATTGGGCAGGACGTCGCTGACCCGGCCGAGCCGCAGCCCCGCCGCGCGCCGCACGTTCGGATTGGCGGTGAGGTGGAACATCGCCCGGTCGAACGCATACATATGCTCCGACACCTCCTCGATCAGCAGGATGCGATCGGTGAAGTCGGGCTCCAGCGGCGTTCCGAGCAACTTGCCGAGGACGGCGAGATTGAACGCGAAATGGCGTCCTTCCGGATCGAGTCCCGGCTCCAGCGCCTCGGACGCGCGCGCTGTCAGCCAGTCCAATGCGCGCTCAATCGCCGCCTCACCGCCCGCGCGCATCGCGTCCTGCGGCATCGGGCCGTGGGCGAGCCGGGCAAAGCCGGCGCGCGCCATCCCCGCAAGCAGGAAGCCGGCATCGCTGTAGCCGATCCAGATCTTGTCGCGCGCCGTCTTGCCCATCCGGCCAATCGCCGCCTCCGCGATCCGGCAGGCGCCATAACCGCCGCGCGCGAACCACACGGCATCGAAGCCGGGATCGTTCGCGACCTCGACGAGGGCATGACCTCGATCGTTGTCCGATCCCGCGAAATGATTGTGCGCGAGGAAGCATTGCGGGTGAAAATGGAGCTCGACCTCCGGATGGCGTTTCGAGGCGATCGCGGTCGCGCGCTCGGCCGTCTCCCTGCTGAAGCGCGAGCTGGGCGCCACCACCGCGATCCGCATCCCCGCTCCTTTCACCGCCCGGTTGAACTCCGCCTGGCTTGCAATAAAGCGGGCGGGTGAGCGAGGCCAAATCCTATTTCTTCTGCGGCATTGGCGGCAGCGGCATGCTGCCCTTGGCGCTGATCGTCCAAGGGCGCGGGCACGAGGTGAAGGGCTCGGACCGCACCCTCGACCAGGGCCGGCTTGCGCCCAAGTTCGAATATCTGCGCGCGCGAGGCATCGAACTGTTCCCGCAGGACGGCAGCGGCCTCACGCGGGCCGATCAGATCCTGGTCACCTCGGCTGCGATCGAGGAGACGGTCCGCGACGTGGTGAAAGCGAAGGAGCGGGGCGCGGCGCGGGTGAACCGGCCGGAATTGCTCGCTGAACTGTTCAACGCCGCCGAGACCGGCATAGCGGTCGGCGGGACGAGCGGCAAATCGACCGTGACCGGGATGATCGGCTGGATTCTGCATGCGCTCGGCCGGGATCCGACGGTGATGAACGGCGCGGTGATGAAGAATTTCGCCGGCGCCGACGCACCCTTCGCCAGCGCCCTGGTCGGCGCGGGCCCGGATTTCGTCAGCGAAGTGGACGAAAGCGACGGCTCGATCGCGCTCTATGCCCCGCGCGTTGCCGTCCTCAACAATGTCACGCTCGACCACAAATCGCTGGACGAGCTCCGCCACCTCTTCCGCGACTTCGCCGCCAGGGCGGAGACGGTCGTGCTCAACCTCGACGATGACGAGACCCGATTGCTCGCGGCTGCTTTGCGCCCTGACAAGCTCAGGACCTATTCCTTCGCCGACCCAAGCGCCGATCTCTTCGGCTCCGCCGTCGAGGAGGCACCGTTCGCCGTCTCCTTTCGCATCGACAATGTGCCGGTGCGGCTCCAGGTGCCGGGCCGGCACAATGCCGAGAATGCGCTCGCCGCGCTCGCCGCCTGCGAAGCGATTGGCGTTCCGCTTGCCGAGGCGGCCGGGGCGCTCGCCGGCTTCACCGGCCTCAGACGCCGCTTCGAACTGGTCGGCGAGGCCGGCGGGGTCAGCGTGATCGACGATTTCGGGCACAATCCCGACAAGATCGCCGCCACCTTGCGCACGCTCCACGCCTTTCCGGGACGCCTGCTTCTGTTCTTCCAGCCGCACGGCTACGGCCCGTTGCAGACGATGAAGGACGCGCTGATCGAGACCTTCGCGCGCGGGATGGCGCCGGACGACGTGCTGATCATGCCCGACCCGGTCTACTATGGCGGCACGACCAGCCGCGAGGTGGGCAGCGGCGACATCGTTGACGGCGTCGTCGCGGCCGGGCGAAAGGCGGAGCACATCCCCGAGCGCGCGCAATGCGGCCAGCGCCTCGCGGGTCTCGCCCGGCCGGGCGACCGCATCGTCGTGATGGGCGCCCGCGACGATACGCTCACCCAGTTCGCGGAGGACATCTTGGAACGGCTCACGCGATGATCCTGCTCGCGCTCGCCCTCGCGCTGCAGACGCTGCCGCCACGCCCGGCCAATCTCAGCTTCGAGCTTGGCATGGCTGGCTGGCGTGTGGAAGCGCATCGCGGGATGGCTGCCGGGATCGCCACCAATCGCGACTGGCTGCGGCCGCAGGCGGCGCAGGGCGAAGCGTGGCTCAACGCCGGCTGGCGCGCCCGCAGCGGGGCGCCGCGCAATGCGGAGACACGGATCTTCACGTCCTTTTCCGCCCATGGCTGGCGCGGCCGCCGGATCGCGGTGACCGCGATGACCCGCGCGCCGGGCTTCGCGGGCGGGGCCTCGCGCCTGGTCGTGCGCAGTCTCGGGCGGGATGCAAGCGAGGCCAGCGTCGCGATCGGCGCGAGCGAAGGCTGGCGGCGGCACCGGGTGGAGCTGGCCGTCCCGCGCCGCGCCGAGGCGATCGAGATCGGCTTCGTCGTGGCGGGCACGCGCGGCGAGCTCGACGCCGACGACATCCGGATCGAAACTTTGCGCTAACGCGTCAGAAGCGGGTCATCGTCTCCTGTGAGCCGTTCTCAACCTGCTCGCTGCGCGTCCCCGGACGGTAGCCGAGCCGGCGCAGCGCCGCCGCCGAGGGTAGGTTCGTCCGCCCGTGACAGAGCCGCATGTACATGCCGGCCGAACTGTACTGATAGCCGCCCAGGTCGAAGAAATCGAGGAAATGGACGATCAGACCCTCCTCGCCCTCCTCCCAAAACGCATAAGCAGGGCGACGGGTCGAGCAGAAGGCATAGGCTTCGCTGGTCTCGGCGTCCCACTCGATCCCGGCGCGGTCCGGGCGGCGCGGAATGTCGCCATCGGGATGGAGCGACACGCCGCGCCGCGCGACGATCCGGACCAGCGCGCCCTGCGCCACGCGCGTCACGGGCTCCACCCGCGCCACCCGCATCCAGACGCAGGCGCCCTGGCGGCAGCCGGCGAGGATCGTCTCGCCCGCCCGCGGCTGAGCGAGCGCCATCGCGGCCGGGATCGCCAGCACGACAAGCAGCAGCATGTAGAGACGGCGCATGGCGCGAGGCTATCGCGGGCCGGTCACGCCTGTCCAGCACCCGCAAACAAAACGGCGGGCCGAAGCCCGCCGTCAGTGGTCACTCTAGGGAAATACGATTCGTCAGCCGGCCACGGTCGTGTCGACCTTCTCGACCCATTCGGGGAAGAAGACCGGATCGCGGTTCGACCAGCCCGGCGCGGTCGCCGCCGCCTCGCTGATCGACTGGAGCAGCAGCCGCCGCCGGTCGGGATGAAGATGCGGCAGCGCGGCGGAGGCGCAGAAGGCGCCGGGCAGCCACGGCCGTACCGCCGCGCCGATCAGCCGCTCGTAGAGGAAGCGGTACGAGGCGAAGCAGGGCAGCCGATCCTGGCCGAGATCGAACGCGGTCATCGTGATCAGCGGCGCCATCAGCGGCTCCATCGCGTCGAGCCCGCTATCGTCGGGCACGCTCTCGCGGATCAGGTCGAGCCGGCCGTAGACGCGCTCCTGGGCGCGGATGCTGGCGGCCTCGGCCGGGTCGCGCGACCAGCGGCGGACCGCGTCGCGGCGGTCGAGGCCGACGTCGAGCGAACGGCGGATATAGCGCTGGGTGCCTTTGCCGAAGCCGGCAAATTCTTTCATCTCGGCCAGTGCCACCGCTCCGCTGGCGGGCCGAGTCCTCGTACTCATGTCCCACACTCCTTTTGCCCTGGGTGGGATCATGCACTGGGACGACTTACCAGGCCGTTAACCAGAA
>NZ_JBQTJC010000190.1:0-20531 GCF_052387495.1 Sphingosinicella sp.
GCTGGATCCTGCTTGACGAGACCCGGCTCGCCGGCGCGCTGCTCGTCGGCGCCGGCCTTCTCCAGGCGCGGAGGCTGGCGCGCTGGCGCGGCCTGCGCGCCGCGCGCGACCCGCTCGTCCTGATCCTGCATATCGGCTATTCTTGGCTGCCGGTCGGGCTGCTGCTGCTCGGCGCCGCCGCGCTCGGGGCACCAGTGTCCCGCTCGGCCGCCATCCACGCGTTCACCGCTGGAGCGATGGGCACGATGATCCTGGCCGTGATGACGCGCGCGAGTCTCGGCCATACCGGCCGACCGCTCGCGGCGAACGCCCAGACCGTCTTCCTCTACGCGCTGGTCACGCTCGGCGCCGTGCTGCGCGTCGCCTCGCCGCTCGGGTTCGTCGACTACAGGATCGGCATGGAGCTCTCCGCCCTCGCCTGGGCCGGCGCCTTTCTCGTCTTCCTCGGCGTCTACGGCCCGATCCTGTTTCAGCCGAGACTCGGCGAGGGGTGAAATCGGCGAGCACAATGCGCTGGATCAATTCGGACGATCTGGTGGTGGCTTAGCCTCGCACCCACAAGATAAAGGGGGCGCCATGTTGTTCGAGGTCGCGATCGCGGAGGAGATCTGGACCGCCAAATATCGCTTTGCGCCGGCCCAGAGCGAGGGCGATGCGAGCTTCGCCGAGACGGCTGCGCGGGTCTCGGCCGCGATCGCCGAGGCCGAGGCGCCGGAATCGCGCGAGGCGTGGCGCGCGCGCTTCCACGAGGCGATCGCGGATTTCCGCTTCATCCCCGCCGGGCGCATTCTCGCCGGCGCCGGCACCGGACGTACCGTCACCCTGTTCAACTGCTTCGTCATGGGGACGATCCCGGACAGCCTCGGCGGCATTTTCGAGCATCTCAAGGAAGCGGCGCTGACCATGCAGCAGGGCGGCGGCGTCGGCATGGATTTCTCCACGATCCGCCCGCTGGGGAGCGAAGTGCGCGGCGTCGGCGCCGACGCCTCGGGGCCGCTCTCCTTCATGGATTGCTGGGACGCGATGTGCCGAACCGTCCATTCCGCCGGGCAGCGGCGCGGCGCGATGCTGGGCTGCCTCAGGATCGACCATCCCGACATCGAGGCCTTCATCGACGCCAAGCGGGATCCGACCCGGCTTAGAAACTTCAACATTTCGGTGCTGGTCACCGACGCCTTCATGGCCGCGCTCGGCACCGACGCCGAGTGGCCGCTCGTCTTCGCCGGCCAGGTGCACCGCAAAGTCCGCGCCCGCGACCTGTGGGACCGGCTGATGAGCGCCACCTACGACTGCGCCGAGCCCGGCGTGATCTTCGTCGACCGCGTCAACCAGATGAACAACCTCGCGCATTGCGAGACGATCAGCGCGAGCAATCCGTGCGGCGAGCAGATGCTGCCGCCGTACGGCGCCTGCCTGCTGGGCTCGATCAACCTCGCCCGGCTGATCGAACGGCCGTTCGCGCCCGACGCGGCGCTGGACGAGGAAGCGCTCGCCGAGCTCACCCGCACGGCGGTCAGGATGCTGGACAACGTAATCGACATCTCGCGCTACCCGCTGCCGCAGCAGGAAGCGGAGGCGAAGGCGAAGCGCCGCATCGGTCTCGGCATCACCGGCCTCGCCGACGCCTTGCTGTTCTGCGGCGCCGCCTACGGGAGCGGCGAGGCGGTCGCGCTGACCCGGCGTTGGCTCGAGACGATCAAGCGCGAGGCCTATCGCGCGTCGGCGCGGCTCGGCGAGGAGAAGGGACCGTTCCCCTGCTACGATCCGGCGATGCTGGAGCGGCCCAACCTCGAGTCGCTGGACGAGGAGACGCGCGCGCTGATCGCGGCGCATGGCCTCAGGAACGGCTGCCTCACCTCGATCGCGCCGACCGGCACCACCTCGCTGCTCGCCGGCAACGTCTCTTCCGGCATCGAGCCGGTCTTCGCCTATTCCTATCGGCGCCGCATCCGCCAAGGAGACGGTTCGACCCGTGAGGAGCCGGTGGAGGATTATGCGATGCGCGTCTGGCGGCAGGAAAAGGGCGACGTGCCGCCGCCGGCGGAGCTGTTCGTCAGCGCCCAGACGCTCAAGCCTTCCGACCACCTCACCATGCAGGCGGCGGCGCAGGCGCTGGTCGACAGCTCGATCTCAAAGACGGTGAACTGCCCGGAGGATATCGGCTTCGAGGATTTCGCCGACATCTACGTCGAAGGCTATCATCTCGGCTGCAAGGGCCTCACCACCTATCGCCCCAATGCGGTGACCGGATCGGTGCTGCAGCTGGCCGAGAATCCGAAGCCCGAGCCCGAGGCGGCACTGGCGCCACGGGCGGAGGCGCTAAACGGCGCGACCTACAAGCTCAAATGGCCGGACAGCGCCCATGCCGTCTACGTGACGATCAACGATCTGGATGGCCCGGGCGGCAGGCGGCCGTTCGAGATCTTCATCAACTCGAAGAATATGGAGCACTATGCTTGGACGCTGGGCGTCACCCGGATGATCTCGGCGGTGTTCCGGCGCGGCGGCGACGTCTCCTTCGTGGCCGAGGAGCTGAAGGCGGTGTTCGATCCACGCGGCGGCGCCTGGATGCAGGGCAAGTATGTGCCGTCGCTGCTCGCGGCGGTCGGCGGCATCATCGAGCGGCACATGGGCCTCGGCCAGGCGGAGCTGCCGCTCGAGGTGGCGGGTGCGGCGGCGGCAGCGCCCCGCGCCTGCTGCCCGCAATGCGGCGCGGCGGCGCTGATCAAGGTCGAAGGCTGCAACAATTGCCTCGACTGCGGCTATTCGAAGTGCGGCTGAGCGTCGTCAGACCGCTTTGGCGTGGCGGCCATCGCCAACCTGAAGGTGCCGGTCGAACGCCGCGGCGACTGCCCGCATCAGCGGCCGCGCCTCGGGCCTGACCCGGATCGTGAAGCCGATCCGCTCGATCAGGGCATCGTCGAGCAGCGGCTGGAGCTCGGCCGAGTCCAGCAGCGCGTTCGGGTCGGTTCCGAAGGCTGCGCAGACCGATGCCAGATCGACCTGCTGTTCGCACATCAGCCGCTCGATCACCGCCGCGCGCAGCCGGTCGTCGGCGTCGACCGCATAGCCACGGCTCACCGGCAGCCGGCCCTCGCGGACCCTCTTCTCATATTCCGAGATGAGCACGACATTCTGGACATAGCCCTGCGGCAGCCGCCCGATCGAGGAGGAGCCGAGCCCGATCAGCGCCTCGCACGGGTCGGTGGTGTAGCCCTGGAAATTGCGGTGCAGCGCGCCCGCCCCGGCGCAGCACGCCAGCGGGTCCGACGGACGGGCATAATGGTCGAGGCCGATCTCTATATAGCCGGCCCTGGTGAGGGCGTCGCCGATGATCCGCGCCTGCTCCCAGCGCGCCGCGCCGCCGGGCAGGAGCGTGCTGTCGATCCGGCGCTGATGAAGCTTGAAGCTCGGCACATGGGCATAGCCGAACACGGCCAGCCGGTCCGGCTCGAGCCGCAGCGCCTGCTCGATCGTGTCGAGACAGGAGCCGAGCGTCTGGCGCGGCAGGCCGTAGATCAGGTCGAAATTGATGCCTACGATACCGGCGCGGCGCAGCCCGGCGACCGCCGCCGCGACCGTCTCTAGGCTCTGGACTCGGTTGATCGCCTGCTGGACCTCGGGATCAAAGCTCTGGACGCCGACGCTGGCCCGGTTGACGCCGCTCTCGGCGAGGGCTGCGACCATCTCCCCGCTCAGCGTTCGCGGGTCGATCTCGATCGCGACCTCGGCATCGTCGGCAATGTCGAATCGCCGCCGCAGCAACGCAGTGAGCGCGAACTGGTTGGGCTGCATCTGCGTCGGCGAGCCGCCGCCGAAATGGAGATGGCGGACGGTCATCCGGTCGGGCAGCGCCTCGGCCGCCAGTGCGATCTCCCGCGACAAGGCATCGAGGTAGCGCGTCACCGGCGCCTCGCGCGCTGTCACCGTCGTATGGCAGCCGCAATACCAGCACATCGAGCGGCAGAAGGGGACGTGCAGATAGAGCGACAGCGCGGTGTCGGGATCGATGCCCGCCAGCCAGGCGCGATAGTCCGCCTCGCCCACCGCTCCCGAGAAATGGGGCGCGGTCGGGTAGCTGGTGTAGCGCGGCAGATTGCGGTCGCCGTAGCGCTGGACGATTTCCGGCTTCATCCGCCGGCCATAGCGCGCGCGGCGGCCGGGCCGTTGATCCAGATCATCCCGCGCGCGGAACCGATCCCTAGGTAGCGGCCTTGTTCACCCAAGCGCGAAGGCCTAGCCATTTTGCTCATGCAACCCGCCGCCCACGCAGGACGCGACCTGGTCGACCGGTTCGGCCGCCAAATCAGCTATGTGCGCCTGTCGGTCACCGACCGCTGCGACCTGCGCTGCCGCTATTGCATGGCGGAAAAGATGCAGTTCCTGCCGCGGCGCGACCTGCTGAGCTTCGAGGAGATCGCGACGCTTGCCGACCTGTTCATCGCGCGCGGCGTCCGGCGAATTCGGCTGACCGGCGGCGAACCGCTCGTCCGGCGCGACGTCGGCCGGCTCGTGCGGATGCTGGGCGAACGCATCGGCCGCGGCCTCGAAGAGCTGACGCTGACCACCAACGGCACCCAGCTCGCGCGCTTCGCCGCATTGCTTCACGAGGCGGGCGTCCGCCGAGTGAACGTCAGCCTCGACAGCCGCGATCCGGAGCGGTTCCGCTACATCACCCGGCGCGGCGACCTTGCCCCGGTGCTGCACGGCATCGAAGCGGCCGCCGTCGCCGGGCTCGCGGTCAAAATCAACATGGTGGCGCTGCGCGGGCTCAACGAGGACGAGATCGCGCCGATGCTCGGCTGGTGCGCCGAACGAGGCCACGACCTCACCCTCATCGAGACGATGCCGTTGGGCGAGGTCGAGGAGGACCGCACCTGCCATTATCTCCCGCTTGATCGCGTCCGGCGGCGGCTCGAGGAAAGGTTCGAGCTCGTGCCGTCCTTGCGGCGCACCGGCGGCCCGGCCCGCTATTGGGAGGTCGTCGGCACCCGCATCCGGCTCGGCCTGATCACGCCGCTGACCGGCAATTTCTGCGCCGGCTGCAACCGCATCCGGGTCGCGGCGACCGGCACCGTCTACGGCTGCCTCGGGCACGATCAGAAGGTCGAGCTGCGCGACCTGCTGCGCAATGGCGGCCCGGGCGCGGTCGACGCCGCGCTGGACCGCCTCGTCGCCGGCAAGCCCGAGGGTCACGATTTCAGGATCGAAGCGGCGCGCCCGGCGGTCGAGCGCCACATGAGCGTCACCGGCGGCTGAGCGCGGCCGCAGGATTGATCTGGATCACCGCGCGCGGCGATCGGGCGCCTAATGCTCGGATCACAGCGAACGCAGCTCCCCATCCTGGCTTCGCTGACGTCCCAGCCCCGGCCGATCGCTCGGCCGGGGCTCTTCCTTGCGCCGCTTCCACGGCCGGCGCCTCGGCAGAATTACGTAGCGCGGCCAGAGCGGCGCGGCGGTAGGATCGGCCATGGTTTCGCACCGCAAGCTCTCTCGCCGGGAAGCGATCGGCGCCATCGCCGCCGCGTCGGTGCTGCTGGGAATGGGATTTGGCGTTCACACCTTCTCCGGCTCGCTGGAGGCCTCGCGCCGGCGCGTTTCGGGCAGGAGCAGCGTGATCGCCAGCCGCTTCGGCGCGCTTGAGTTCGCCGTCGCCGGCAGCGGCCAGCCGTTGATGATGATCCACGGCACCGGCGGCGGCTTCGACCAGGGGCTGAGCTTCGCCGCCCGACTGGCGGCGCGCGGGCACCGCATCCTCGCGCCATCCCGGTTCGGCTATTTGCGCAGCGATTTCCCCGCCGATCCCTCCTCGGCCAATCAGGCCGACGCGCTGGTCGAGCTGCTGGACCGGCTGGGCATCGACAGGCTGCCCGTGGCCGGTGGCTCCGCCGGCGCGTTGTCGGCCGCCCAGCTGGCGCTCCGCCATCCCAACCGCTGTTCCGGGCTGATCCTGCTGGTCCCGGCAGCCAATGTCAGCGGGCGCGATCCCGTCGAGATGAGCGCGTTCCAGGAACTCATGGTCGAAGGCGTGCTCAATTCCGATTTTCTCTATTGGGCGGCGCTAAATGCCGTGCCCGGCCGGCTCGTTGGCACTCTCCTCGCCACCGATCCCGCACTGCTCGCGCGGGTAAGCCCCGAGGAGCGGCGCCGCGCCTATCGCATCCTCGAGGAGATCATGCCGATCAGCGCGCGCGTGCGTGGCCTGCGCAATGACGCGCTGCTCGCGGGCAGCCCCGCGCGGATGGACTTTTCCGCCAGTCGCGTCCCGACTCTGGTGGTCTCGGCGGAGGACGACCGATTCGGAACCGCCGCCACCGCGCGGGAGATCGCTCGCGCGATACCCGATGCGCGGCTGGTCCTGTACCGGAGCGGCGGCCACATATGGCTCGGCCACGACGCGGACGTGGCCGAGGCGATCGACCAATTCGTCGGCGCGCTTCCGCGCCAGCCTGCCGGGATCCCTAGGCCGACTCCCGGCCCGTCGCGCGAGTCACATCCTTGACCCAGGTGAGGCCCCGGATCGCCTGCGGCCAGCCGAGGGTGGTGACCGCCAGGAAGGCGACATGCTCGAGCTCTTCGGCGCTGAATCCTTCCGACAGCGCCCGCCTACAATGGGAATGGGTCGCGCCTTCGGAATCGGCGCCGATCGCCAGCGCGATGTTCACCAGCCGCCGCGCGCGCTCGTCGAGCGGTCCCGCCGCGCCGGTCGCCTCGCCGAGCGCCTGAAAGGCGCGCCACAGCTCGGGCTTCTCCCGGGCGACCTGGCCCGCCGTGCCGGGAAGCTCCACCCGCGGATTGTCGCTGATGTCGCTGGGATCCATCTCGCTTCTCCTCGTCACCGCCCGCGGCCCCTCCTGTAGCGGACATGTGATTCAGATCAACGCCCTGGCGCCCGCCCGCTGGAAAGGGAGCCTCGATAGCGGAGCCTTGTATGAATCACCTGTCGAACGTCACCGAGGGCCAGCGGCGCCATGCGCTCGCCACGACCACGATCGCCTTCACCACCTGTTTCGCGATCTGGACGATCTTTTCGATCATCGGCGTCCAGATCCAGCGCGACCTCGACCTCACCGACACGCAATTCGGCCTGCTGGTCGGCATGCCGATCCTGACCGGATCGCTGTCGCGGCTGATCCTCGGCATCTGGGCCGACCAGTTCGGCGGGCGGATCGTCAATACGATCGTGATGCTGACCGCCGCAGTGGCGACCTTCCTGCTGTCCTACGCGACCACCTACGGCGAATTCCTGATCGCCGCGCTCGGCGTCGGCATGGCCGGCGGCTGTTTCTCGGTCGGGGTTGCCTACGTCTCGCGCTGGTATCCCAGGGAGCGGCAGGGCACCGCGCTCGGCATCTTCGGCATGGGCAATGTCGGCTCGGCGGTGACCAAGTTCACCGCGCCCTTCGTCATGGTCGCCTATGGCTGGACGACGGTGGCCCAGGTCTGGGCGCTGGTCCTGGCCGCGATGGCGTTCGTCTTCTACGCGATCACCAAAGACGATCCCGTGCTCGTCGAGCAGCGCCGCACCGGCGAGAAGCCGCAATCGGCGGCGATGCAGCTCCAGCCGCTGCTGAAGCTCCAGGTCTGGCGCTTCTCGCTCTATTACTTCTTCGTGTTCGGCGCATTCGTCGCGCTCGCGTTGTGGCTGCCGCGCTATTATGTCGGCGTCTACGGTCTATCGATCACCACGGCCGGGATGCTCGCCGCGGCCTATTCGATCCCGGGCAGCGTCTTCCGCGCCGTCGGCGGCTGGATGTCGGACAAATGGGGCGCGCGGACGGTCATGTATTGGACGTTCGGCGTCTCGATCGCCTGCACCTTCCTATTGAGCTATCCAACGACCCATTACGTCGTCGAAGGAATCGACGGCCCGATCGCCTTCACGCTGGCGATGGGCGTGCTACCCTTCACCATCCTGACCTTCATCCTCGGCTTCTTCATGAGCCTCGGTAAGGCGGCGGTCTACAAGCACATCCCCGTCTACTACCCCGACAATGTTGGATCGGTCGGTGGCCTCGTCGGCATGATCGGCGGCCTCGGCGGCTTCCTCCTGCCGATCGCCTTCGGAATGATGAACGACCTCACCGGCATCTGGACGAGTTGCTTCATGCTGCTCTTCGTCCTCGTCGCCGGCGCGATGGCCTGGATGCACTTCGCCGTCCTCCGCATGGAGCGCAAGGCGCACCCCGAACTCAAGGAACTGCCCGAGCTGCCGGAGATGCACGGCCTCGGCGCCGACCCCGCCGCCACGCGCGTCCCTGGCATCAACACCCGGCGGCGTCGGCCGCGCCCCACCACCCTCGTTCCCGCGGAGTAAGTAAGGATGGCCACGCTTCCCTATCCCGTCTCGGCGCCGGTCATCGCCGACTGGCGCCCTGAAGACAAAGCCTTCTGGGACAATGGCGGCGCCCGCATCGCCAACCGCAACCTCCTGATCTCGATCCCGGCGCTGACCCTGTCGTTCGCCGTGTGGATGGTATGGTCCGTGGTCGTGGCGAAGCTCCCCCTCATCGGCTTTGCCTACAGCACGGATCAGCTGTTCTGGCTGGCGGCCCTGCCTGGCCTATCGGGTGCCACCTTGCGCATCTTCTACAGCTTCACCGTGCCGATCTTCGGCGGCCGGCGCTGGACCGCGATCAGCACCGCCTCGCTACTCCTGCCCGCGCTCGGCATCGGCTTTGCCGTGCAGGATCCCGAGACGCCTTACTGGGCCTTCCTTGTGCTAGCGCTGCTCTGCGGCTTCGGCGGCGGCAATTTCGCTTCGTCGATGGCGCACATCAGCTTCTTCTATCCCAAGGCGAAGAAGGGCAATGCGCTCGCGGTCAACGCCGGCCTCGGCAATCTCGGCGTCAGCCTGATGCAGTTCGTCGTGCCGCTCATCATCACCGCCAGCGTGTTCGGCGCGATCGGCGGCGAAGGGCGCGCGGCGACGAGCGGCGATCTGCTGTTCCTGCAGAATGCCGGCTTCGTGTGGGTGCCGTTCATCCTTGCGGCGGCGATTGCAGCCTGGTTCGGGATGAACGACCTCGCCACTGCAAAGGCCTCGTTCGCCGAGCAAGCGGTGATCTTCAAGCGCAAGCACAACTGGATCATGTGCCTGCTCTATACCGGCACGTTCGGCTCGTTCATCGGCTTCTCGGCGGGCTTCCCGCTGCTGGCGCAGAGCCAGTTCCCGGAAGTGAACGTGCTCGCATACGCCTTTCTGGGGCCGCTGGTCAGCGCGCTCGCCCGCGCCGGCACCGGCTGGGTGTCCGACCTTTACGGCGGCGCGCGCGTCACCCTCGCGGTGTTCGCGACCATGATCGTCGCGGCGCTGGGGGTGGTCTGGTTCCTTCAGGCCGGGAGCTGGTGGGGCTTCTTCGCGATGTTCATGGTCGTCTTCTTCGCCACCGGCGTCGGCAATGCCTCGACCTTCCAGATGGTCCCGGCGATCATGCGCAAGGAGGTGGCACGGCTGATGCCCGATCTCGAGGCCGAGGCCCGGACTCGCCACGCCGAGAAGGAGTCGGCGGCGATCATCGGCTTCACCTCGGCGATCGCGGCCTATGGCGCCTTCTTCATTCCGAAGGCGTTCGGCACCTCGATCGCGTTGACCGGTGGGCCGGTGGCGGCGCTCTACGTCTTCGCCGGCTTCTACGTCGCGTGCATGGCGATCACCTGGTTCTGCTACGTCCGCAAGGGCTCGCCGACCCGCTGCTGACGGGCGGGCTCAGGTGCCGGTCTCAGGGATACTCCTTATATCGAACCGCCGGGAAGCCGGCCAAATCCAGCCGCGTGATGAAGATCAACGGCCCGCGCCACGAAGCGCCTAGGCCGGGCCCGCAACCATTGTCCCGAGGACCGGAATGAGCCATTTTCTCGACCGCCTGACCTTTCTCAGGAAGAATGTCGGCACGTTCTCCAACGGCCATGGTGTCGTTACCGGCGAGGATCGCTCGTGGGAGGACGGCTATCGCGGCCGCTGGAGCCACGACAAGGTCGTGCGCTCGACGCACGGCGTGAACTGCACCGGCTCCTGCTCGTGGAAAATCTACGTCAAGGACGGGATCGTCACGTGGGAGACGCAGCAGACCGATTATCCGCGCACCCGGCCGGGCCTGCCCAATCACGAGCCGCGCGGCTGCGCCCGCGGCGCCAGCTACAGCTGGTATCTCTACAGCGCCAACCGCGTGAAGCACCCGATGATCCGCAAGAAGCTGGTCAAGCTCTGGCGGAGCGTGCGCGCCGAATGCGCCGACCCGGTCGAGGCGTGGCGGAAGATCGTCGAGACGCCCAAGCTCGCCGAGAAGTACAAGCGCGCTCGCGGCATGGGCGGCTTCGTCCGCGTCACCTGGGAGGAGGCGAACGAGATCATCGCCGCCGCCAACGTCTACACGGTCAAGGAATATGGCCCGGACCGCGTCGCCGGCTTCTCGCCGATCCCCGCCATGTCGATGGTCAGTTACGCCGCCGGCGCACGTTATCTCTCGCTGATCGGCGGCGTCTGCCTCAGCTTCTACGACTGGTATTGCGACCTGCCGGCCTCATCCCCACAGACTTGGGGCGAGCAGACCGACGTGCCGGAAAGCGCCGACTGGTACAACTCGACCTTCCTGATGCTGTGGGGCTCGAACGTCCCGCAGACGCGCACCCCGGACGCCCATTTCTACACCGAGGTGCGGTACAAGGGCGCCAAGTCCGTCGTCGTCTGCCCGGATTATTCCGAGGCCGCCAAGTTCGCCGACCTGTGGATGGCTCCCAAGCAGGGCACCGACAGCGCTCTCGCCATGGCGATGGGCCATGTCATCCTGAAGGAATTCCACGTCGATCGGCAGGCGGCCTATTTCCAGGACTATTGCCGCCGCTATTCCGACATGCCGATGCTCGTGCGCCTCGTGAAGCGCGGGGACGGCTATGTTCCGGAGCGCTTCGTGCGCGCTTCCGATTTCGACGGCGCGCTCGACGAGGCGGTCAATCCGGAATGGAAGACCGTCGCGCTCGACGAAATATCGGGCGAGTTCGTCACGCCGCTGGGCTCGATCGGCTTCCGCTGGGGCGACAAGGGCAAATGGAACCTCGAGACTCGCGAAGGCGCGGGCCGTCCGGCGCAGCTGGCGATGAGCCTCGCCGACACGCGCGACAACGTCGCCGCGGTCGACTTCCCCTATTTCGGCTCAGGCCCGCAAAGCCCGTATTTCACCTCGACCGAGCATGGCGACGCGCTCCGCCGCAATGTTCCGGTCAGGAAGCTACAGCTGAACGACGGGGAGGCGCTCGTCGCCACCGTTCATGATCTCATCGTCGCCCATTACGGCGTCGATCGCGGCTTCGGCGGCGACGTCGCACGCTCCTATGACGACGACGTGCCCAACACGCCGGCCTGGGCGGAGCGGGTGACGGGCGTGCCGCGCGACCAGATCGTCGCCACGGCGCGCGATTTCGCGACCAATGCCGAGAAGACCGAGGGCAAGTCGATGGTCATCCTCGGCGCCGGCATCAACCACTGGTACCACATGGACATGATCTACCGGGGGATCATCAATCTCCTGGTGTTCTGCGGCTGCGTCGGCAAATCGGGCGGCGGCTGGTCGCATTATGTCGGCCAGGAGAAGCTGCGGCCGCAGACCGGCTGGACTCCGCTCGCCTTCGCGCTCGACTGGCATCGGCCGCCGCGGCACATGAACTCGACCAGCTTCTGGTACGCCCACACCGACCAGTGGCGCTACGAGAAGCTCGGCATAAGCGAGATCCTGTCCCCGACAGCGACTGACGCAATGACCGGCACGATGATCGACTTCAATGTCCGCGCCGAGCGGATGGGCTGGCTGCCGAGCGCGCCGCAGCTCGAAACCAATCCGCTTGAGCTGGGCCGCACCCTCAAGGGCGAGGCCGCCGGCGCGAAGGTCGCGCGCGAGCTCAAGTCCGGCGATCTCAAGCTGTCCTGCGAGGACCCGGACAATCCCCGGAACTTCCCGCGCAACCTGTTCGTCTGGCGCTCGAACCTCCTGGGCTCGAGCGGCAAGGGCCACGAATATTTCCTGAAGCATTTGCTCGGCACGCAGCACGGCGTCCAGGGCAAGGATCTCGGCGAGGAAGGCGAGCAGCGGCCCGAGGAGGTCGTGTTCCGCGACGAGGCGCCCGAGGGCAAGCTCGACCTGCTCGTGGCGATCGACTTTCGCATGTCGACCACCTGCGTCTATGCCGACATCGTCCTTCCGACCGCCACCTGGTACGAGAAGAACGACCTCAACACGTCAGACATGCACCCCTTCATCCACCCGCTCTCGAAGGCGGTGGACCCGGCCTGGGGCGCGCGCAGCGACTGGGATATCTTCAAGGGTATCGCCGAGCGGTTCTCCGCGCTGACCGAAGGCCATCTCGGCACCGAGACCGACGTCGTGCTCGTTCCGCTGCAGCACGACACGCCGGGCGAGCTGGGCCAGCCGTTCGAGCCCAGGGACTGGAAGAAGGGCGAATGCGAGCCGCTCCCGGGCAAGACCATGCCGGGCGTGGTCGCGGTCGAGCGCGACTATCCCGACACCTACCGCAAGTTCACCTCGCTGGGGCCATTGCTCAAGAAGCTCGGCAATGGCGGCAAGGGCATTTCATGGAACACGGACCATGAGGTCGACTTCCTTGCCACCCTGAACGGCGCCACCGACGACGGGCTGGCGAAGATCGAAAGCGATATAGATGCCTGCGAGGTCGTGCTCAGCCTGGCGCCAGAAACCAACGGCGAGGTGGCGGTGAAAGCCTGGGAGGCGCTCAGCGAGTTCACCGGCCGCCAGCACGCCCATCTCGCCCTCCCCCGCGAGGACGAGAAGATCCGCTTTCGCGACGTCCAGGCGCAGCCGAGGAAGATCATCTCCTCGCCGACCTGGTCGGGCATCGAGAGCGAGAAGGTCAGCTACAATGCCGGCTGGACCAACGTTAACGAGCTGATCCCGTGGCGGACGCTCACCGGCCGCCAGCAGCTCTACCAGGACCATCCCTGGATGCGCGCCTTCGGCGAGGGCTTCACCACCTACAAGCCGCCGATCGACACCAAGGCGATCGAGCCGGTGCTCGGCAAGAAGGGCAACGGCAATGGCGAGCTGGTGCTGAACTTCATCACACCGCACCAGAAATGGGGCATCCACTCCACCTATTCGGACAACCTCCTGATGCTGACGCTCAATCGCGGCGGTCCGGTGGTCTGGATCAGCGAGGAGGATGCGAAGCGCGCCGGCATCGTCGACAACGACTGGGTCGAGGCGTTCAATCTGAACGGCGCGCTCACCGCGCGGGCCGTGGTCAGCCAGCGCGTGCCGTCGGGCATGTGCATGATGTACCACGCCCAGGAGAAGATCGTGAACACGCCGGGGTCGGAGATCACCGGCGCCCGCGGCGGCATCCACAATTCGGTGACTCGGGCGATCACCAAGCCGACGCACATGATCGGCGGCTACGCCCAGCAGAGCTACGGCTTCAACTATTACGGAACGGTCGGTTCCAACCGCGACGAGTTCGTCGTGCTGCGGAAGATGGCGAAGGTCGACTGGATGGACGAGCCCGCCTCGCCGCCGGCGGCCGCCTGAGGAGTAAGACAATGAAAGTGCGCGCTCAGGTCGCGATGGTCCTGAACCTCGACAAGTGCATCGGCTGCCACACCTGCTCGGTCACCTGCAAGAATGTGTGGACCAGCCGCGAAGGCGTCGAATATGCCTGGTTCAACAACGTCGAGACCAAGCCCGGCATCGGCTTTCCCAAGGAATGGGAGAACCAGAAGAAGTGGAAGGGCGGCTGGCGGCGCAAGGCCGACGGCTCGATCGAGCCGCGGATCGGCGGCAAGTGGCGCGTGCTCGCCAACATCTTCGCCAATCCGGACCTGCCCGAGAGCGACGATTATTACGAGCCTTTCACCTTCGATTACGACCATCTCCAGTCGGCGCCAGAGATGAAGACGTTCCCCACCGCGCGGCCGCGCTCGGCGATCACCGGCGAGCGGATGGAGAAGATCGAATGGGGCCCGAACTGGGAGGAGATCCTGGGCGGCGAGTTCGACAAGCGCTCGAAGGACACGAACTTCGCCGACATCGAAAAGGAGATTTACGGCCAGTTCGAGAAGACCTTCATGTTCTACCTGCCGCGGCTGTGCGAGCATTGCCTCAACCCGACCTGCGTCGCCGCCTGCCCGTCGGGATCGATCTACAAGCGGGAGGAGGACGGCATCGTCCTGATCGATCAGGACAAATGCCGCGGCTGGCGGATGTGCATCTCCGGCTGCCCTTACAAGAAGATCTACTACAACTGGAAATCGGGCAAGGCCGAGAAGTGCATCTTCTGCTACCCGCGCATCGAGAGCGGCCAGCCGACCGTATGCTCGGAAACCTGCGTCGGTCGGATCCGCTATCTCGGCGTGATCCTGTACGACGCCGATCGGATCGAGGAGATGGCCTCGACCGAGGATGAGCAGGACCTCTACGAGAAGCAGCTCGAAATCTTTCTCGATCCCAACGACCCCGAAATTGCCGCCCAGGCGAAGCGCGACGGCATCCAGGACAGCTGGATCGAGGCGGCGAAGCTCTCCCCGATCTGGAAGATGGCGATGGAGTGGAAGATCGCCTTCCCGCTCCACCCCGAATATCGCACCCTGCCAATGGTCTGGTACGTGCCGCCGCTGTCCCCAATCCAGCACGTCGCCGAGCGCGGCCATATCGGCTTCGACGGCGAGATCCCGGACGTCGCCAGCCTGCGGGTGCCGGTCAAGTATCTCGCCAACCTCCTGACCGCCGGCAAGGAGGCGCCGGTCGTCGACGCGCTGCGCAAGATGTTCGCGATGCGCATCTTCATGCGCGACCGCGAGGTCGAAGGGCAGGTCAATCTCGGCGTACTTGAGGAGGCCGGTCTGACCTGGGCCCAGGTCGAGGAGATGTACCGCTATCTCGCCATCGCCGACTATGAGGACCGCTTCGTCATCCCGACCGCGCACCGCGAGGTCAGCGAGCATGCCTATGAAATGAAGGGCGGCTGCGGCTTCTCATTCGGCAATGGGTGCAGCGGCGGCGGCCGCACCGAGACCAGCCTGTTCGGCTCGCCCAAGAAGCCCGGCCACGTCCCGATACCCGGCAAAAGGAGAGCGGCATGATCACGTTCAAGGCGCTGGGCGCGCTGCTCGACTATCCCACCGCCGAGCTGGGGCAGGCCCTTCCCGAGATCCAGCAGGCGCTCGCCGAGGAGAGGGTGCTCGACGCGGCGGCGATGGACGGCGTCAAGACCGTCATCGCGCGGCTCGACGCGGGCGACCTGCTGGACCTGCAGGAACAGTGGGTCGGCCAGTTCGACCGCTCCAAGCGACTCGCGCTCCACCTCTACGAGCACAGCCACGGCGAATCGCGCGACCGCGGCCAGGCTATGGTCAACCTCGCGCTGGCCTACCGCATGTACGGCTTCGAGCTCGCCTCGTCGGAAACGCCGGACTATCTGCCACTCTTCCTCGAGTTCCTCAGCCAAGTGCCAGACAAGGTGGCGCTTCACCACCTCGCCGACGCGACCGAGATATTGGAAGCGCTGCGCGTCCGACTCGCGGAGCGGGAATCTACTTATGCCCCGCTGCTGACGGCCCTTGTATCGCTTTGCCGTCGCTCGGCGGACGAGGAAGTGGTCGAGGCGATCCTGGCCGGCGAGCCTGGGGATCCCGAGGACCTCGAGGCGCTCGACCGCGAATGGGCCGAGGAGCCCGTGACATTTTCACCCGGCGCCGCCCTCGGTAACTGCGCCTACGGCAGGGCGGGAGCCTGAACGATGCAAAGCTACGTCCATCACCTGCTCTTCGGCATCTACCCGTACGTCGCGCTCGCTATATTCTTCATCGGCAGCCTGCTGCGCTTCGAAACCGATCAATATGGCTGGCGCTCGAAGTCGAGCCAGTTCCTGCGGCGCAGGCAGCTCGTCTGGGGCTCGATCCTCTTCCATCTCGGGATTCTCGGGCTGCTCGCCGGCCACGCGGTCGGCCTGCTGACGCCGATCGCCATTTTCGACGCGATCGGCATCGGCCACGGATTCAAGCAGATGACCGCGATCGTCGCGGGCGGCCTGTTCGGCACGGTCTGCTTCGTCGGCCTGACCATGCTGCTGCATCGCCGGCTGTTCGATCCGCGCATCCGCAAGACCTCGAGCGCGAGCGACATCGCCGTGCTGGTCATCCTCTGGACGCAGCTGGTGCTCGGCATGCTCACCATTCCTTTCTCGCTCGCCCATCCGGACGGCGAGGAAATGGTGCGGTTCATGAGTTGGGCGCAGGGCATCGTCACGTTCCAAAGCGGAGCGGCCGCTCACATCGAAGGCGTGCCGATCGTGTTTCTGCTGCACATCTTCCTCGGCCTCACCATCCTGGTCGTCTTTCCGTTCACCCGCCTGGTCCATGTCTGGAGCGCACCAATCGGCTATGTCGTCCGCCGCTATCAGGTGGTGCGCACCCGGCGGCGGAGCGAGGTCGATCCGGCCGACGTGCTGCCGCCGGTCTACGCCGCGCGCACGATCGCGCTGCCGAGCCCGCCGCCACCGGTGCGAAGGGCAGCCTGATGATCAGTGTCAACGGGACGGTCATCGACGAGGAGACGGTCGGCCGCGAGCTGCAATACCATCCAGGCGGCAGCCGCGAGGAGGCCGCGCGCCGGGCCGCCACCGCCCTGGTGCTGCGCGAGCTGCTCGCCGAGCGCGCCGCCGCGCTCGGACTGCATTGCGACGAGGATTTCGAGGCGTTGCTGGAGCGCGAGGTGACGGTGCCCGAACCCTCCGAGGAGGAAATCGCTCGCTATTACCGGCGCAACTGGATCCGCTTCCGCACCCCGCCGCTCTATGAGGCCGCCCATATCTTCTTTCCGGCGCAGCCCGGGGACGACGCGGCGCGCGCCGAGGCGAAGGCGCGGGCGGAGGCGGTTCGCGCGGAGCTTGCCAAGGCGCCACAACGTTTCACGGAGCTTGCCCGAGTCCATTCGAAATGCGCGTCGGGAGCCGAAGGCGGATCGCTGGGACAGGTCAGCCGCGGCGATACCAATCCGGAGGTCGAGCGCCGTCTCGACGCGATGGAGCCGGGCGCGACCGAATGCGTGGCCTCGCGCCACGGCTGGCACGTGCTGCGCCTGGACCGGCGCGAACGCGGCCGCGAGCTGCCGCTCGACCAGGTCCGCGGCCAGATCGCCTCCTATCTCAGGGAAGCGGTCCGCCGGCGCGCGGTCAGTCAATATCTGCGGCTGTTGCTCGCGGGCGCGAAGATCGAAGGCCTCGAGCTGAGCGCCGCCGACAGCCTGCTGGTCCAGTAAAGATGCTGCTCGGCGCCCTCATCAAGCAGGCGATGCGCGCCCAGGGGCCGTTCGCCGCCGAGATCGGGATGCGCGATCCGGAACTGGCGACGCGGCTGTACGCGGAAGCGGCGCGGATCGGGCTCGATCGGCGCGGCTTCGTCGCCGACACGGTGAGCCGTTTCATGTCCGCCGAGGACAGCGAGAGCTGGACGACGATCGTGAGCGCCATTCAGCGCTCCGACGATCCGGGCGCGGCCTTTCTCGAAACGGTGATGCGGCTGCGCCTCAGCCACACTTGCGCGCCTTAGGGTCAGACGACCTCGGCCAGCGGCGCGTGGCGGTCCGCTTCCGCCTGCGTCAGGGCTTTCCTGAAGCAGACCGAATCCAGGGTGAAGCCGAGCGCGGACCACCCTTCCGACTTCGCGCCGACCGGATCGGAATAGCCGCGGCTCGGCATAACGACCGCGAGGCTGTCGCAATGCTTTTCGCGCGCGAGTTGCTCGAGCGCCTCGCACAGTGCCACGCGCACGGGCGATGTTCGGCCGAGCTCGAAGGTGACGATCATGTCGACGCGCAACGACCGCCCATAGCGCAGGCTGTCGTCGCGGCAATAGGCGGCGATGCCGTGCAGGGTGGAGCCCGCCGCGAACGCCGCGAGCACGCCGCCATCGGCCCAGCGCAGCCAGCCGGCATAGTCCCGCCACTGCGCCGGGCCGACGTTGGGCGCGGCGGCCCGCACCAAGGGATAGGCTTCGTTCAGCCGGTCGTCGTCGAGATGGGTGACGGTGAACTGGGTCATGGCGCTCGACCGCCCTCGCACGGCGGCACCCTCAGACTAAGGAACACTCCTTATCCTTCATTGAGCCAGATCATCTTATCCGTTGACCCAGATCAACGAAGACGAGCGAGACAGCCATGCTTGCCCCCGCCCTGCGCCACGACGAACCGCTTCCAACCGGCCATCCCTGCCTCGGCTGCGCGGTGCGCCGCACCGCCGTCTGTGGCGTGCTCGGCTGCGACGAACTGGCGCAGATGCGCCGGCTCGGCTGGACCTTGCAGCTGCGCACCGGCCAGCCCCTGTTCCACGAGGGCGATGCCGCCAATCGCGTGTTCACCCTGACGCGCGGCTCGCTCAAGCTCTATCGGCTGCTGCCCGATGGGCGGCGCCAGGTCACCGGCTTCATGTTTCCCGGCGACTTCCTCGGCATCGCCGTCGACGAGGAGCATGCCTTTACCGTCGAAGCGCTCGAGGACAGCCAGTTGTGCTGGTTCCCGCGCGGCCGTTTCGGCGAATTCACGGAAGACCATCCGGGGATGGAGCGCGAGCTTTACCGCATGGCGGCGCACGAGCTCGCCGCCGCACAGGCGCAGATGGTTCTGCTCGGCCGCAAGTCCGCCGGGGAGCGCCTCGCCTCCTTCTTCCTGGCGCTCCTCGGGCGCGCGGAACGCGAGACTGGCAGTGAGGAGCGATTCATCGAGCTCCCGATGGGCCGCGCCGACATCGCCGATTATCTCGGTCTGACCAAGGAAACGGTGAGCCGGGTGCTGGCGGTGCTCAAGAACCAGCGCCTCGTCCGCCTCGCCGCGCTCGACCGCATCGAGGTGCTCGACCGCGATGGATTGACCGCGCTCGCCGAAGGAATGACCGAACACTAGCGCCGCCTGTGTCGCCGCGCGGGCGCTGGCCGCCGATCATAGGCTGTCCAGGGCCGCCTAGAAGCGCAGCGTCGCGCTCGCCATGACGAAGTCGGCGCTGCGGCCACCCGCCCGCAAGATCGCCGCGCCGGCGCTGTGGTGGAGATAATAGGCCCGCAACGCGAGGTTGCGGTTGAGCTGGAAATTGGCATCGAGCGTCCACGCCTGGCCGATTTCCCGCGCGCGATTGACGCGCGTCGCGGCAAGCGGCGCGCTCGGGCCGAGATAGACGGCGTCCTCGACATCCTCGCGCCATTTGAGCTGGACTCCGGCCTGCAGAATCAGCCGCGAATCCGGCTGGATCCGTATGTTCGGTCTCAACGCGACGAGATTGGTCCAGCTCGTGAGGTTGGCCTCGTTGTGATAGGGGCCGCTCGGGAAGAGCGGGTGAAAGCCATGCCGCTCCCCGTCATTGGGATCGCCGTCGCCCGAGCCGGCGTCGAAGCGCAGCCCGAGACGCGGCCTGAGCGGCGTTTCGGCAAGACTGTAGCCGAGATCGGCGGAGGCCGCCCAAGCGTTCACACCCTCGCCGGTCTGCCATACGCCTTCCGCATCCCAGTCGAAGCGGCCCCCAGTACCCGACCAGCGCAACCCGAGACTGTGGCGGCGCTCGCGGCCGATGCCGGGCAGGTTCTCGCGGTCGAGGACGAACCAGTAGGCGTCCAGCGACTGCGCGGAACGAGGCCCGAGCCGGTGCGAGGCGTAGAAGCCCCAGAACAGCTGGTCGCGGTTGGCGCTGTTGTCGAAGCTGCCGCGCTCGAGCGTCACCGGCCGGGTCGCGAAGGCCTCGAGCCGCAGCGGCCCGCGGCTGTAGGTGACGCGGCCGCCATCGAAATTCTGGCGCACATTGGTGCCGTCGCGGAACGAGACGAAGCGCTGAAGCGGATTGAACATCATCTCTTGTCGTCCCAGCCGGGCGGTCAGTCCCTCGACCGGTCGCAGCTCGAGAATCAGCTGCTGCACGTCGAGATGATCCTCGTCGGGCGCCCCGAGCTGTCGCTTGCCGAATGCTTCGTGCGCGCCGAGCTGGGCGAAGACGCGGACATGATCGCCGAGCCTCAAGTCGGCGTGGAGCAGCAGGCGCTGGAGCAGGTAGCGGTCCTCCCGGCCGCCGGCGAGGCCGAAGCGCGACGCATCGAACAGCTCGACCCGTTCGCGCAGCTCGCCGCCGAGCGACAGGAAGCTGTCGCCATCATCGTCCAGGAGAATGAACTTGTAGGCGTCGGACCAGTCGCCGCGGCGGGAGGGATCGCGAAGATGGAAGTAATCCTCGGCGGTGCGGTCGGGCCGGAAGGGAGGCGGTGCCGGCGTCTGCGCCGCCGCCGTCGCGGCGAATGCCGCCGTCGCGATCCCAATCAGCCATTTCGTGCACCGCATGATGTTTGTCCCGCTCCGATAGGGCGGGACTAGAAGGCGCGGCGGCGGCGGGTTGTGATCTGGCTCAAAGATCGGGCAGACCCGGACGGCGCAGGGGAAGGCCATGGACGCGACGCATTTGATCTGGATCGCGCTGCTGATGGGCGTCGCGGCGGCGCTCTATTCGTCGGTCGGCCATGGCGGCGCCTCGGCCTA
>NZ_JBQTJC010000191.1:0-14051 GCF_052387495.1 Sphingosinicella sp.
GCCTGCCGCGAGCTCGCCAAGAACCGCGGCATGATCGCCAGCTTCTCGCGCGCCCTGCTCGAGGATTTGCGCGCGGGGATGAGCGACGACGAGTTCGACCGCGCCCTCGGCGAGGCAATCGACGAAATCTACGAGGCATCGACCGACAAGGCCATGGTCTGACGCCGATTGGCGAGGCACGCCTCCCGATCTAGTATAAGCATGCGCCACGACGTCTCGTCAGGGCGTGGGGGGATTGCATGAGATTGATTCTATGGATGCTTGCGCTACTTGCGTGGCAGAGCCCGGCGCTGGCGTCGGCTGTGCCGACGCTGGCGACCGACGAGGCCGCGCGGATCAATGCCGAAATGGTGGCCTACGGCCAATGGCTGGTCCGCATCGGCGAGATCGAGGCGCCGGTGCAGCGCGAAATGGCGAGCCTTTCGCAAAACTGGGATGCCGCAATGTCGGGGCCAGGGGATACCAATGCTCGCCTGGCGCGCTTCCTGTCGACGGTCGAGCGCGCATATCAGGTGCTGGACGCCGCCGAGGCGCAGCTTACGGCGCTGGAGCTCCCGGAATTTCCCTTGCTCGATTTGTCGGAGGACGTGCGGCCTTCGACCATCTTGGGTCAGACGCGTCGGCTGAACCGTGAGGTCCGATCCCTGATGGGATCCTTCGTGTCGCTGGTGAGCGCAGCGGGCGCCAACGACCTGGCCGGAGTCTTGGTGGCAGGACGTCAAATGCGCCAGGGGCTGAGGCTGCTGCTGGAATCCCAGGCGCTGATGATCCGCGCTTCGCTGGCCACGGTTTCGCAGGAAGAGAGCACGTGGGAGATCATCAGCGTTCAGCTTCTCTATTTTCAGATTTCGCAGCGCGTTCTGGAAGCGTTACCCGATCTCTCGCGGCCGAATTTCGATGCGCAGCTCCCGCGCGACCTCGAGGATTTTGCGGTGGCGCTGGAGCGGGCAGCCGAAGCGGGCACCACCAAGCTCGACCGGGAAGTTGCCGAGTATGAGGCCGACCTGATCGATGCCGAGCGCCGGGGAGACCGGAGCGCAGCCTCGATCCTGCGTCGCACAATTGCGTTGATGGCCGTCGTTCGGCAGGTCTTTCCGCTCGCGCTCGACCTCGCGACCCTTGTACGGGCGGAGGCGGGGAATCAGGGCAGGATGACCCCGGAGGGCTTCTCTCAATTCTTCCTCCAGCTGCATCCCTTGCGAGCAAGGCTGGAGGCAATCATCACGGAAGAAAATGCGGCGATGGCGAGCGCCAATTGAGTCGGCGCCTCATTCGAGGCCGTCGAAAGTGAAGTGGAAGCGATAATCGGCGGGCGAGATTGGCGCGCCCGAGTGCCGTGCGGGCGTGACCTCGCGCAGCGCCAGCATCCCGTCGCCGACCTGGACCGATTGACCGAGGTCGAGGTCGAACACGCGGCGGCTCGCGCCGTCGTTCACTTGGGCGCGCAGCACGATTCGCCCCGCCCAGATGCAGGTGACGTCGACGGGACACCGACTGTCCTCGACTACTGCGCGCGGGGTGACCACGAGGTCGACGATCCGGACTGTCTCGCCGAGTGCGGCGGTATCGCCTTCGCGCGGCGCGGCAGCAACCGTCGTGCAGGCCGAGACGGCAGCGAGGAGCGGAACCAAGGTGCATCGCATGCGCCCCAATTGCCTCGGGGCTGCTGCATAGCCGCTGAACGGCGATTCCCGCTTCGATCCACCCGGCGCTCCGGCTAGGGAGGCCGGATGACCCCGTCTTGCCAGCTCTATCTGATCTCCCCGCTCGACGTTGGCGGCGCTTTCCCCGATCGATTGCGGGAAGCGCTCGGCGCCGGCCCGGTCGCGGCCCTCCAGTTCCGCGTGAAGGGGACCGATCAGCACGAAGCCGCGCGGCTGGCCGAGCCGCTGCAGGCGATCTGCGCCGCGCATGAGGTTGCCTTCATCGTCAACGACGACATGGCGCTCGCGAAGCGTCTCGGCGCGGACGGGGTCCACCTGGGGCAGGGCGACGGCGACCCGCGCGAGGCGCGCGCTCTGCTCGGCCCCAGCGTGCAGATCGGCGTCACCTGCCACGACAGCCGCCATCTCGCGATGGAGGCCGGGGAGGCGGGCGCCGATTACGTCGCCTTCGGCGCCTTTTTCCCGACCACGACCAAGGAGGTTCGGCACCGGCCCGATCTGGACATCCTGATCTGGTGGTCGAGCCTGTTCGAAATCCCCTGCGTCGCGATCGGCGGGATTACGCCGGAAAACGGCCGCCCGCTCGTCGAGGCCGGCGCCGATTTCCTCGCTGTCTGCGGCGGAGTCTGGAATCATCCCGAGGGGCCGGCTGCCGCGGTCCGAGCCTTCGGCGAGATTCTCAGCCAACCGGCCGCATGAAGCCCGGCGGCGGCGTCCAGGTTTCGGGCACGAACCGGTTCGCCCAGCGGCAATAGGCCTGGAGCACAGGCCAGAGCGCGCGGCCCTTTTCGGTGAGGCGGTATTCGTGGAGCAGCGGCCGCTAGATGTAGGGCAACAGTTCGACCAGCCCCTCGCGCTCCATGGCAGCGAGGCGGTCGGCCAATACGTTGGTCGTGATCCCCTCGGGCGAGCCGAGAAAGTCGCCGAACCGCGCCTTCCCGTTGATCATGTCGCGGACGATGACCAGTGTCCAGCGGTCGCCCACCAGATCGAGTGCGGAGGCGATCGGGCATCCGGAACGCGGCGCTTTCAGCTTCGGCATTAAATACTCACTTGCAAGTAACAAGAATCCTACTAGCCTTTCGAAGGATCGGCAAGGGATGGGCCGAGTCGCAAGGAGGACGGAATGAGCGAGCTGACGGGCGGGTGTCTGTGTGGAAACGTGCGGTACGCAGCCGGCGAGCCGATGGTGTGCGGTCATTGCCACTGCGTCGACTGCCGGAAGACCAGCGCGACCGGCCATGCGACGCATGCGATGGTGCCAGCGTCGGCCTTCGAGGTGAGCGGCGAGCTCGCCTGCTATGAGCGCCCGGCGGACAGCGGCAATGTCGTTGCGCGGCGCTTTTGCCCGACCTGCGGCAGCGCCGTCTTTTCCACCAACAGCGCCATGCCGGGCATGATCTTTCTGCGCGCCTCGAGCCTCGATGATCCGGACCGCGTCACGCCGCACATGGTGGTCTATGCGAGCCGCGCCCCGGCCTGGGACCGGATCGAGGGCATGACGAGCTTTCCGGAGATGGCGCCGCTCCCGGCTTAGGGCTAAATCGGGGCCAGCCGGAAACTCAGCTTTCCAGCGGCAGGCGGATCACCGCCAAATGGCCGTCCGGCAAGGCGGTGGTCTCGAGCCCCGCCGCGTCGCCGAAGCGGTTGGCGAGGCGCTGGCGGATGTTGGCGAGACCGATGCCGGTGCTCGGCCGCGACGGATAGACCTGCGAGACGGCTTCCGCGTCATCAGGCGATTCGTTGATCACGCTCAGCTCGAGCATCTCGCCGTCCGCCCGTGCCCGCACGTGGAGCCGGGTCACGCCCTTCGCCTTGGCGACGCCGTGCTTGATCGCATTCTCGACGAGCGGCTGCAGGATGAAGTTCGGCACGGGCGCGTCGGACAGGCCGGGGGCGACATCGATGGCCGCGTCCAGCCGCTCGCCGAAGCGCGCGGCCTCGATCCCGAGATAGGCGTCGATTGCGTCGATCTCCTCGGCCAACGGCACGTCGGCCATCGGGTCGGCGTTCAAGGAGGCGCGCAGGAAATCGCAGAGCCGGTCGATCATCTCCTCGGCTTCGCCCTTGCGGTCGAGATGGACGAGGCTGGAGATCGAATTCAGCGTGTTGAACAGGAAATGCGGGTTGAGTTGCAGGCGCAAGGCCGCCGCCTCGGCCCGGACAGCCGCTGCCTCCGCCCGGGCGGCGCGCGCCGTGCTCGCCTCGAACTTGGTGCTGAACCGTGCCGCCCAGAGCAGGGTCAGGGCCAGGCAGAAGGTCCACAGATAGAGGATGCCCACGGTGAACAGCCGCTGCAGATCGATCACCACCGCCCATTCCTGCCAGCTCGGCAGCAGGTTGAGCGCGAGCCAGCGCAGCCAATAGACGTCGAACAGGGCCTGGACGGCGGTGGCGCCGCAAATGGCGAGCCCGAACAAGGCCCAGCGCAGCAGCAGGTTCCGGCGCTGCAGCGCATGGCGCAGCCAGTCGAGCGCGAGGGTCAGCCCGACGCCGAGCGCGAACATCGGCATCGACGAGACGAAGTTGGTGCCGAGCGCGGCGCGGCCCATGATGAAGGCGAAGACGTCGACGAGGGCGTAGCCGAACGCCCAGATCACCAGCGCCGGGCCCAAAGCGGTCTGGCTCAGCTGCCGGCGCAGCCGTTCCATCGGGCGGCTGGCGTTCATCTTGTCTTCACTGGCGCGGGGGCACGCAGCTCACCAGCCGCTCCTCCCGGTCAAATTCGGGCCAGCGCACGGCGGCGCCAGTGCGGATCAACTCGCAACTGATATCGATGCCGTCGGGATTGCGGCAACTCGCGTCGACGCGGTCGTAAGACGGGCCGAAGGAGGCGCATTGCAGCCGCCCGACCGCGAGCCGGGTGAGCGCTGCTTTGGCTTCTTCGCCGGACATGCGCGGGCAGATCTCGGTCTGGCAGCTATTGTCGGGTTCGCGCGCTTCGATCCCGCGCAGCCGGACGGTAACCTGCCGGCCCTGGCCGTCGACCTCGGCGCAGTTGATCGGACCATCGCCGTCATAGACGCTGAGCACGGTGCACGAGAAATTGCTGCCGGCGGCGATGTTGACCTCGTCCGGCCGGATACTCTGCAGCACGCTGAAGCCGATGAAGATAAGCGCCGCGACGACGATGACGCCGATGACGAGCCCGCCCGCGCCGACCCTGCTCCGCAAACGCCCCCACATGCCCACGCAACTCCTTTGCCCCGCGCCTCTATATGCCGGAGGATGCGACCGCTCTCAACCGGGATCGGCACGGGAACGATGCAGGCGCGAAACGGGTTTTTCATTCATGCAAAGGCTGGCGTTAGGCACCGCGCTGATTATCATTTTGCTGGTGATCGTCCTGTTCGCCACCTTGTTCTGGTCCGCCTGGAACGCGGCGGGTGATTTGCCTCAGGACGGCGCGGCGCCGAGCGCGGCGGAGATCGACGCGGCCTTCCCGGCCGATCGGGGCGCGGTCGCGGTGGCGCCGTCCGGCCTCGCCATTCCGGTCGCAGGGATGCGGCCCGCCCAGCTGCTCGACACCTACAGCCAAGCCCGCGCCGGCGGCGCGCGCGTGCATGACGCGATCGACATCATGGCCCCGCGCGGCACGGCGGTGGTCGCGGCGGCCGA
The DNA here is from genome assembly GCF_052387495.1 of Sphingosinicella sp. Lineage (GTDB taxonomy): Bacteria > Pseudomonadota > Alphaproteobacteria > Sphingomonadales > Sphingomonadaceae > Allosphingosinicella. The sequence continues at coordinate 5,283 of NZ_JBQTJC010000191.1, forward strand.
CGGACTCGTCGAGCGGCTCTTCTTCAGCCGGGGCGGCGGCGGGATCACCGTCTATGTCCGCTCGCCCGACCGGCGCTGGAGCTACTATTACGCCCATCTCGAGGCTTATGCGCCGGGATTGAGGGAAGGCCAGCGCATTCGGCGCGGCGACCCGATCGGCACGGTCGGCAGTACCGGCAACGCCAATCCGGCGGGGCCCCACCTTCATTTCGCGATCCGCCGCATGGGGCCCACCGACCGTTGGCATCAGGGCATCCCGATCAACCCCTATCCGCTCCTTGCCGGAGGCGGCGCACCCCGCTAAAGCGCCCGCCAAACCTCTCCTATCAGCGAGCATCGTCATGAATATCAGCGGCGTGGACATTCGTCCCGGCAACATCATCGAATATGAAGGCGGCATCTGGCGCGCGGTGAAGATCCAGCACACCCAGCCCGGCAAGGGCGGCGCCTACATGCAGGTCGAGATGAAGAACCTCATCGACGGCCGCAAGAACAATGTCCGCTTCCGCTCGGCCGAGACGGTGGAGCGGGTCCGGCTCGACACCAAGGACTTCCAGTTCCTCTATGCCGAAGGCGACATGCTGACCTTCATGGACAAGGCCGATTACGAGCAGGTCTCGCTGCCCCGCGATTTGCTCGGCGACGCCGCCGCTTTCCTCCAGGACGGGATGGACGTGGTGATGGAGCTCTACAACGAGAAGCCGATCAGCGTGCAGCTCCCCGACACGATCGAGGCCGAGATTGTCGAGGCCGACGCGGTGGTGAAAGGTCAGACCGCTTCGTCGAGCTACAAGCCCGCCATTCTCGACAACGGCGTGCGCGTCATGGTCCCGCCGCACATCAGCGCCGGAACCCGCATCGTCGTCGACGTCTATGACCAGACCTACGTCCGCCGCGCGGACTGATCGGATTTACCTTGGTTAGCCATTCAGGCCTCATCACCGTCATGGAGCGCGCCGCGCGCAAGGCGGCGCCGCGCCTGCGCCGCGACTTCGGCGAGGTCGAGCAGCTCCAGGTGAGCCGCAAGGGCCCGGCCGACTTCGTCTCGATGGCCGACGAGCGCGCAGAGCGCACCCTCGTCGAGGAGTTGCGGCACGCGCGGCCCGACTGGGGCCTGCTGCTCGAGGAAGGCGGCGAGATCGAGGGCAACCCGGCCAAGCCGCGCTGGATGGTCGATCCGGTCGACGGCACCTCCAATTTCCTCCACGGCATTCCGCATTTCGCGATCTCGATCGCGGTGCAGGAACCGCGGCCGGGCGGACAGGGCTGGGGCGAGCTCAGCCACGGCCTCGTCTACCAGCCGCTGACCGACGAGAGCTTCTGGGCGGAGAAGGGCCGGGGGGCCTGGCTCCAGGACCGGCGGCTGCGCGTCTCCTCACGCCGTAACCTCGACGAGGCGCTGATCGCGACCGGCGTCCCCTACAAGGGTCATGGCGATCACGATCGCTTCCAGAAGATCCTCGCGGCGGTCGCGCCCGAAGTCGCCGGGATTCGTCGCTTCGGCTCGGCCGCGCTCGATCTGGCGTGGGTCGCCGCGGGCCGCTATGACGGCTTCTGGGAGGATGATCTTCAACCGTGGGATATTGCGGCGGGCCTGATCCTGGTGCGCGAGGCCGGCGGCTTCGTGACCGATTTCCGTGGCGGCGGCGCCGCCCTCGCCAAGGGCCAGGTGCTGGCCGGGAACGACCAGATCCACTCGCGCCTCCACAAGCTCGTCGCCGGCGCCTTGCGCTAGTCGCGCTGCTGCTCGCGACGGCCGCGCCGGCCGCCGCGCAGGACTGGCGGATTCCCGAAGGCCAGCTGCGCACCGCGATCGGCCAGGAGGCGATCGCCGAGCTCTTTCCGAACAGCGCCATGCTCGTCCGCCGCCAGCTCGCCGCGGCCCATTCGGTCCAGGACGCGGCGCGCGTCCGCGCCGGTCTCGCGCGCCTCGCCGAGCTCGGCTACGCGCCCTCGGCGGAGACGATCGAGTTGCTCGCGCGCTATGTGCCCGACGAGGACATGGCGGCGCTCCGCCTGCGCTTCGATGCGAGCCGGGCGGTCGTCCAAGGCAGCCGCCTCTTCACCACCATCCCCGCCAGCGGCCGCCTGATCGAGGGAATCGCCTGGGACGGGCGGCGGGACCGCCTGTTCGCCTCGTCCGTGGTCGGCCGCGAGCTGATCTACGGCGACGGCGAGAACTGGCGGAGCGTGCCGGGGCTCGACGCGGGCAGCCTGTTCGGCCTCGCCATCGACGACCCCCGCCGGCGGCTCTGGATCGCCTCCGGTGCGATCGATCAGACCCCTTCGCCGGAAACCGCCTTTCGCGGCCTGATCGCGCTCGATCTCGACGGGCTCCAGATCGTCCATCGGCTGGCGATCGAAGGGGAGGGCTCGCCCGCCGACATCCACGTCGCGCCGGACGGCACCGTCTATGCCGCCGATCCGGCGAACGGGACGATCTGGCGGGTCGGCGTCGGCGACACCGTCGCCTCGGTGATCGTGCCGCCGGGCCGCTTCGCCAATCCGCAGGGCCTGGTTCAGTCGGTCGACCGGCGGCGGCTCTACGTCTCGGACTACGTCCACGGGCTCGCGGTGGTCGATCTCAACAGCGGCGAGATTTCGCGGCTCGCCTCGGACGTCACGACGATGCTCGACGGGATCGACGGGCTCGCCCGCTACGGCGACGGGCTGATCGCGGTCCAAAACGGCACCAGCCCGCGCCGCATCCTCTATCTCGAGCTCGACCGTGACGGCCGGCGCATCACCCGCGTCGAGACGCTCGAAAGCGCCCATCCCGACTGGGGCGAGCCGACCCTGGGCGTCGTCCGCGGTAACCGCTTCCTCTATGTCGCCGACGCCCAATGGGAGCGCTACGGCGGCGGCGGCGCGCTCACCGGCGACGGCCCGACCCGGCCCACCGCGATCCGCGAGCTGAGCCTTCGCGGACGGAATTTCTGAAAGTCGTTGGAGAGCCGTTCCGGAGCCTTGCGTCCTCTCGGCGGGGGTCCTAAAGCGCCCGCAAATCCTTGGGTTTCCGGAGTCCTTCCCGATGGCGTCGGTCGCCGCCGACTATCTGCCGATCCTGCTCTTCCTGGCCGTCGCGCTGGGGATTTCGCTCGCGTTCGTCGTGCTGCCGATGATCGTGGCGAAGCTGACCGGCGCCTCGCGGCCCTATCCGGACAAGCTCGCCGAATATGAGTGTGGCTTTCCGGCCTTCGAGGACAGCCGAGCCCAGTTCGACGTCCGTTTCTACCTGGTCGCGATTCTGTTCATCATCTTCGATCTCGAGGCGGCCTTCCTTTTCCCCTGGGCGGTGACCGTGATCGGGCTCGGCTGGGCGGCCTGGTTCGCGATGATGATCTTCCTCGTCGAGCTCGCGCTGGGCTTCGCTTATGCGTGGAAGAAGGGGGCGCTCGAATGGGAGTGATCCTGGACGCCCGCGGGCAGCCGATGGCTTCGCCTGCCGACGGCGCGCCGCCCGATTCCTACGTCTTCAATCAGATCCAGTCCGAGGTTTCCGACAAGGGCTTCCTCGTCACGACGACCGAGGATCTGTTCCAGTGGGCGCGGACCGGCTCGCTCTGGTGGATGACCTTCGGCCTCGCCTGCTGCGCGGTCGAGATGATCCATGTGAACATGCCGCGCTACGACCTTGAAAGATTTGGCGCCGCGCCGCGCGCGAGCCCCCGCCAGAGCGACGTGATGATCGTCGCCGGGACGCTCTGCAACAAGATGGCGCCGGCCCTGCGCCGGGTCTACGACCAGATGAGCGAACCGCGTTACGTGATCTCGATGGGCAGCTGCGCGAACGGCGGCGGCTATTACCATTACAGCTACAGCGTCGTGCGCGGCTGCGACCGGATCGTTCCGGTCGACATCTACGTCCCCGGCTGCCCGCCGACCGCCGAGGCCCTGCTCTACGGCATCATGCAGCTGCAGCGGAAAATCCGCCGCGAAGGCACGATCGAGCGGTAGACGCATGCCGAGCCCCGCTCCCCTCGTTCCGGCCCGTGAGGGCATCATCGACGCGGTGAAGGCCGCGATCGGCGACGCCTTCCTGTCGGCCAGGGACGAGGTCGACGAGGTCTCGATCGACGTACGGCGCGAGAGCATCGCCGAGGTGCTGACCAAATTGCGCGACGAGCTCGATTATCAGCAGCTGATGGAGATCGCCGGAGTCGACTATCCGGAGCGGCCGGAGCGGTTCGAGGTGGTCTATCATTTGCTCTCGCTGACAAAGAACCACCGCATCCGCATCCGCGTCTCGACCGACGAGGACCATCCGGTGCCGACCGTGACGGCGGTCTTCCCCGTCGCCGGCTGGCTCGAGCGCGAGGTGTTCGACATGTACGGGGTGCTGTTCGAGGGCAATCCGGACTTGAGACGCATCCTCACCGATTACGGCTTTCGCGGCCATCCGCAGCGCAAGGATTTCCCGCTCACCGGCTATGTCGAGCTGCGCTATTCCGAGGAGCAGAAGCGGGTCGTCTACGAGCCCGTCCGCCTTTCCCAGGATTTCCGCAACTTCGATTTCCTCAGTCCGTGGGAAGGCGCCGAATATTATCTCCCCGGCGATGAGAAGGGCCGGCCCGAAGCGCCCGGCGCGCCGACGCCGCTGAAGGCGGACGAGGTGAAGAAATGACGGCCCCGACAGGCCGTCATCCCGGCGGAGGCCGGGATCTCAGCGGGGAGGGTTGTGCCCTCTTGTCCCGAGATGCCAGCCTTCGCTGGCAAGACGCGGGGGTGCGACATGGCTGAGTATCTCGAAGAGATAGCCGGCGAGACCGATGCCGCCGATCCCACCGTCGGCGACGTCGCGGTCGCCAATTACACGATCAATTTCGGGCCGCAGCATCCGGCCGCCCATGGCGTGCTCCGGCTCGTGCTCGAGCTGGACGGCGAGATCATCGAGCGGGTCGATCCCCATATCGGCCTGCTCCACCGCGGCACCGAGAAGCTCTGCGAGCACAAGACCTATCTCCAGGCTTTGCCCTATTTCGACCGGCTCGATTATTGCTCGCCGATGTGCATGGAGCACAGCTTCGTGCTGGCGATCGAGAAATTGCTCGGCCTCGAAGTGCCGCTGCGCGCGCAATATCTCCGCGTTTTCTTCGCCGAGCTCACCCGCATCTCGAACCATATGCTGAACCTCGGCAGCCACGTCATGGACGTCGGCGCGATGACGCCGAACCTATGGCTGTTCGAGCTGCGCGAAGACTGCATGAATTTCTACGAGCGCGCCTCCGGTGCCCGAATGCACGCCGCCTGGTTCCGCCCGGGCGGAGTCCATCAGGATGTGCCGCTCAAGCTGCTGACCGACATCGCCGACTGGCTCGACAATCGGGTTCTGGGATTGTTCGAGGATGCGATCAGCCTGGTCGCCGACAACCGCATCTTCAAGCAGCGCAACGTCGATATCGCCACGGTCTCGAAGGAAGATGCGCTCGCCTGGGGCTTCTCCGGGCCGATGATCCGCGCCGCCGGAATCCCCTGGGATTTGCGCAAGAGCCAGCCCTACGACGTCTACGACCGGATGGAGTTCGACGTCCCCGTCGGCACGCGCGGCGATTGCTACGACCGCTTCATGGTCCGCGTCGAGGAGGTGCGGCAATCGGTCCGCATCATGAAGCAGTGCCTCAACGAGATGCCGGACGGGCCGATCGCCAGCCTCGACCGCAAGGTCGTCCCGCCGAAGCGGGCCGAGATGAAGCAGTCGATGGAAGCGCTGATCCATCACTTCAAGCTTTACACCGAGGGCTTCCACGTTCCCGCCGGCGAGGTCTATGTGGCGACCGAGAGTCCCAAGGGCGAGTTCGGCGTCTATCTGGTCGCCGACGGCACCAACAAGCCCTACCGCGTGAAGATCCGCCCGACCGGGTTCAGCCACCTTCAGGCGATGGATTTCATGAGCCGCGGCCACATGCTCGCCGACGTCACCGCGATCCTGGGCGCGCTCGACATCGTCTTCGGGGAGGTCGACCGGTGATCTTTATCGTGGGCACCGTCATCGCCGCGCTTGTGATCCTTGGCTATTGGGGGGCCATCCTTTGGCTCGCCGGACGCGTTGATCGCAAACATCTCGAGCGCGAGCGCCTAACCCGAGTGTTCGGGGATGTGGATCGCTAATGGCCGCCAAGCGCCTTCCCGATACGCCCGAACTTCGCGAGCGCTGGGGGTCCTTCGCCTGGACGCCTGAAAACGAGGCGCAGGCGAAGACCGTCATCGGCCGCTATCCGCCCGGCCGGCAGCACAGCGCGATCATTCCTTTGCTCGATCTCGCCCAGCGCCAGATCGGCGCGGAGACGGAGACGCAGGGCTGGCTGCCGATTCCGGTGATCGAATTTGTCGCCGCCTATCTCGATATGCCCTACATTCGGGCCTACGAAGTCGCGACCTTCTACACGATGTTCAACCTCGCCCCGGTCGGCCGCTTCCACGTCCAGGTCTGCGGCACCACGCCCTGCATGCTGCGCGGCTCGGACGAGGTTCTCGCCGCATGCTACGCCCGCGGCATGAAGAAGGGTCAGACGACCGGGGACGGCCTGTTCACGCTCAACGAGGTCGAATGCCTCGGCGTCTGCGCCAACGCGCCGATGGTCCAGATCAACGACGACAATTACGAGGATTTGAGCTTCGACAGCATGGCGGCGATCCTCGACGCTTTGGCCAAGGGCGAAACACCGAAGCCCGGCCCGCAGATCGAGCGCCAGACCAGCTGCCCCGAGGGCGGCCCAACCACGCTTGCGGCGATGGTGGAGGAAAATCACGACTACAGGAGCGAGTGGTGATGCGGCTCGCGCTTGCCTCGCTCCTGCTGCTCGCCGCCTGCCAGAGCGGCGAAGAGACCAACAACCAGTCGGCCAATGTCGCCGCCCCGGCGCCCGGGCCGGAAACGCCGGCCGCCGCGGCCGAGCGGCTGGTTCGCGCCCGTATCGGTTCGGCCGGCGAAGCCCGCTTCGCGGATGCGAGCGCCGGCACCCGCGAGGGTGTCACAATCGTCTGCGGGGCCTACATGCAAGGCTCGGCGCGGCATCGCTACATCGTCATCAACGGCGAGGACGTCTTCATCGAGCCCGAAATGGGCCCGGGCGAGATGGCGCGCGCGGTGGCGGAATTCTGCGGCAACGGGGAGCGGGGCTGATGAGCGCGGGTACGAAGAGCACGATCGTCGCGATCATCGTCGCCCTGGTGGCTTTGTGGCTGCTCGTCGCGGTGATCAAGTTCGCGTTCAAGCTGCTCGCGGTCGGCATCGTCGTCGCGCTCGGCATCGGCGCCTATGTCGTCGCGCGGCGGATGATCGGGGGACGATGATGCTTGCGGCCATATTCGTCATCCCGGCGAAGGCCGGGATCTCGGGACAAGAAGTCTCGGCGCGTCTCGCTGAGACCCCGGCCTTCGCCGGGGTGACGATCTGTGGGGATCGTCATGCTCGCTGACAAGGACCGGATCTTCACCAACGTCTACGGCTTTCAGCCCTGGGGGCTGAAGGCGGCGCAGCAGCGCGGCGACTGGGACGACAACAAATCGCTGATGGCGAAGGGCCAGGATTCGATCATCGAGGAGATCAAGGCCTCGGGCCTGCGCGGCCGCGGCGGGGCGGGATTCCCGACCGGCATGCAGTGGAGCTTCATGCCCAAGGAGCCGGCGCCCGGCCGGCCCAATTTCCTCGTCATCAACGCCGACGAATCCGAGCCCGGCAGCTGCAAGGACCGCGAGATCATCCGCCATGATCCGCACAAGCTGATCGAGGGCGCCTTGCTCGCCGGCTTCGCGATGCGCGCCCGCGCCGGCTACATTTACATCCGCGGCGAGTTCATTCGCGAGACCGAGACGCTCGAGGCCGCGGTCGCCGAAGCCTATGAGGCGGGGCTGCTCGGCAAGAACGCGGCCAAATCCGGCTACGATTTCGACCTGTTCGTCCACCGCGGCGCCGGCGCCTACATTTGCGGCGAAGAGACGGCGATGCTCGAAAGCCTGGAGGGCAAGCCCGGCAAGCCGCGCCTCAAGCCGCCTTTCCCCGCGGGTGCAGGCCTTTACGGCTGCCCGACCACGGTCAACAATGTCGAATCGATCGCGGTGGTGCCGACCATCCTCCGGCGCGGCGCCGCCTGGTTCGCCGGCATCGGCCGGCCGAAGAACGAGGGCACCAAGCTCTTCCAGATTTCCGGCCACGTGAACCGCCCCTGCGTCGTGGAGGACGCGATGAGCGTGCCCTTCCGCGAGCTGATCGACCGCCATGCGGGCGGCATCCGCGGCGGCTGGGACAATCTGCTCGCCGTCATCCCGGGTGGCTCCTCGGTACCGCTCGTCCCCGCCGCCGAGATCGTCGACGCACCGATGGATTTCGACGGGCTCAAGGATCTGGGCTCCGGCCTCGGCACCGCCGCGATCATCGTCATGGACAAGTCCACCGACGTGGTGAAGGCGATCAGCCGCATCTCCTATTTCTACAAGCATGAGAGCTGCGGCCAGTGCACGCCCTGCCGCGAGGGCACGGGCTGGATGTGGCGGGTGATGGAGCGGCTGGTCGATGGCAATGCCGAGAGTCACGAGATCGACACCTTGCTCGACGTCACCAAGCAGGTCGAGGGCCATACGATCTGTGCGCTCGGCGACGCCGCCGCATGGCCGATCCAGGGCCTGATCCGCCACGTCCGCCCCGAGCTCGAGCGCCGCATCGCCGCCCGCCGCGGCCCCGGCGACGCGCCGCCGATCATGGAGGCGGCGGAATGAAAATGCTGTTGTTGTTTCTCGCTCTTGCCGCGGGCGCGCAGGAGCAAAGTGAGC
>NZ_JBQTJC010000192.1:0-4203 GCF_052387495.1 Sphingosinicella sp.
CTGAGGAAGAAGGAGCTCGCCGCGAACGCGATCGACAGGCCGAAGATGATCTGGATCAGCTTGCGGAAGCCGCCGGCCGTCTCGCCGAACGCCAGGGTCAGGCCGGTCACGATGATGATGATCACCGCGACGATCTTGGCGACCGGGCCCTGGACCGATTCCAGCACCTTCTGCAGCGGCTCTTCCCAGGGCATGCCGGACCCCGCCGCCGGCGCGCTGGCGGCGATCGCAAGGCCGAGGCCGATGGCGCAGCCGATGCGAAAGACGGTCCGTCGATCTAGATTGTGGAGGGCAAGCATGGTCATTCTCCTTCGGGCGAAGTCGCGGATTGGGGGGTGAGGTCGAGGAAGGCGTAGCCGCCGTCCGGATCGAGGCCGTCGACGCTGGCGATCGTTCCGACCCGGCGGCCAAGGCCGCGGCCGGCGATGAAAACGATCATGTCGATCGCCTCGGCGATCAGCCGCCGGGGCACGGTGACGACGCTTTCCTGGACGAGCTGCTCGAGCCGGTAGAGCGCCGAGACCGCGCTATTGGCGTGGACCGTCGCGATCCCGCCCGGATGGCCGGTGTTCCAGGCCTTGAGCATGTCGAGCGCCTCGCGCCCGCGCACCTCGCCGACGATGATGCGGTCGGGGCGCAGCCGAAGGGTCGAGCGGACCAGGTCGGCCATGGTGACGGCGCCCGCCATATTCGGCCCGGCCGAGCGGGTGCGCAGCGCGACCACATCGCTGGCCGCGCATTGCAGCTCGCGCGTGTCCTCGATCAGGATGATGCGCTCGTCGAGGTGGGCCATCTCGGCGAGGAGGGCGTTGGCGAGGGTGGTTTTGCCCGAGCTGGTGCCGCCGGCGACGAGAATGTTGCGGCGCTCGACCACGGCGAGCGAGAGGAGGCGCGCCGCCTGCGCGTCCATGATGCCGTCGCTCACGTAATCGGTCAGCGTGTAGACGCGGGCGGCGGGCTTGCGGATCGAGAAGCAGGGCGCCAGCGACACCGGGGGCAACACGCCTTCGAACCGCTCGCCGGCGCCTTCCCCATGAGGCGGCAGCTCGGCCGAGACGATCGGCGAGGCGGCATGGACCTCGGTCCGCGCGTGGCTGGCGACCAGGCGAACGATCCGCTCGACCTGGGCGGGATCGATGCGCACGCCGGTGTCCGTGCGCCCTTCCCCGAGCCGGTCGAGGCGCAGCGCGCCGTCGGGATTGACCATGATCTCGATGACGAGCGGATCGGCCAGAGCGGCGGCGATCTCCGGGCCCATCGCGGTGCGCAGCATCGCCCGGCGCGGGTCGTGGGACGCGCCGGTCACGACTCGTCCTCGCCTTCATCCGGCTCGTCCGCGGAATATTCGAAGGTGCGGTGGCCGCTGGCGAGGGCTTCGCCCACGCGGGCGACGAACGCGTTGAAGCGATCGCGGCCGACCGCGCGCGCCGCCTTGTCGCCTTCGGGCAAAGGCGCGTTGATCATCAATTCGTAGCGGATGAACAGGGCCAGCGATTCGAGCAGGACATGGCCGTCGCGCTCGACCCGCCCGAGCGCCAAAGAGAGGCGGTCGAGGCGCCGGCCGAACCGGTCCTCGAGCGCGCTCGCTCCGCGCCGGTTGAGCCAGGCCGTCAGAGCGTCGGCGAGGATCGACGATTTGGACGCGCCCGGCTTCGCCGCCAGCGCTTCCAGCCGCTCGCTCAAATCTTCCGAAAGGAAGAGCTGATGTCTGATCCGGCGCGCGCGCATCGCCAGCACCTCAGAAGCTCGGGAGCGGATCGTGGGCCGCTCCTTCGTTCAGCGCATGGGCACCGACGACGACGCCGAGATTGCGGGCCTGGGCCATGATGCGGGCATCGCCCGCGGCATCGGCCTCGTCGTCAAACCCCAGGGGATCGGCCGGCGCCGGCTCGGCGGCCCTCACCGGCGCCTCCTCGGCAAGTCCGGGATGCCGCTGCTGCTGGAGGCCGCCCTCGTCCTCGGCGGCGGCGCTGTCGGCTTGCGCCGCAAGCCGGCGGTCCGGCGCGCGCACGAAGCTGCCCCAATCGTCCGGGCGGGCGCGTGGCCGGTCGGCATAGCCGGATTCGAAGAGCGCCGGGGGCGGCGCGAGGCGCGCCTTGAAATTGCGGTCCTCATAATGGCGCAGCTTTTGTGCGCGCAGCGGCGCCATGCCCGAGATCAGCACCAGCTCGTCGGCCGGCGGCAGCTGCATCACCTCGCCCGGGGTCAGCAGCGGCCGGGCCGTCTCCTGCCGGCTGACCATGACATGGGCCAGCCAGGGCGCGAGCCGGTGCCCGGCATAATTGCGCATCGCGCGCTGCTCGGTGGCGGTGCCGAGCGCGTCCGAGATGCGCTTGGCGGTGCGCTCGTCAGTGGTCGCGAAGGCGACGCGGACGTGGCAAGTGTCGAGGATCGAATTGTGCTCGCCATAAGCCTTCTCGATCTGATTGAGCGACTGAGCGATCAGGAAGGCGCGAACGCCATAGCCCGCCATGAAGGCCAAAGCGGTCTCGAAGAAGTCGAGGCGGCCGAGCGCCGGAAATTCGTCCAGCATCATCAGGAGCTGGTGCCGGCGCTCGCCATCGCCCTGCCCTTGGAGCTTCTCGGTGAGCCTGCGCCCGATCTGGTTCAGCACCAGGCGAATGAGCGGCTTGGTCCGGCTGATGTCGGAGGGCGGGACGACAAGGTAGAGCGAGACGGGCCGCCCCGCATCGACCAGGTCGGCGATCCGCCAGTCGCAGGCGGCGGTCACGGCCGCTACGGTAGGATCCCGGTATAGCCCGAGGAACGACATCGCGGTCGACAAGACGCCGGAGCGCTCATTCTCGGACTTGTTGAGCAATTCGCGGGCGGCCGAGGCGACGACCGGATGGACCAGAGGCGCCTCGGACGTCCCGAGATGGTTGGTCGCCATCATGCGCCGCAAGGTGGCGACGAACGAACGCCGGGGGTCCGAGAGGAAGCTCGCGACCCTCGCCAGCGTCTTCTCCTCCTCCGCATAGAGGATGTGAAGGATCGCCCCGACCAGCAGCGCGTGCGCGGTCTTCTCCCAATGGTTGCGCCGCTCGAGCGCTCCTTCGGGATCGACCAGGATGTCGGCGATATTCTGGACGTCGCGCACCTCGTTCGCGCCGCGCCGGACCTCCAGCAGCGGATTGTAGCGGGCCGAGCGCGCGTCGGTCGGGTTGAACAGGAGGCAGTGCGAGAAACGCGATCGCCAGCCGGCCGTCAGCGTCCAGTTCTCGCCCTTGATGTCGTGAATGACCGCCGAGCCGGTCCAGCCGAGCAGGGTGGGAACGACCAGGCCGACGCCCTTGCCCGAGCGGGTCGGCGCGAACGCCATGACATGCTCGGGGCCGGCATGACGCAGATAGCGCCCGCGCAGCTGGCCGAGAAAGACGCCGGCATCGCGGAACAGGCCCGCTTGCTCGACCTCCCGGGCGGTCGCCCAGCGCGCCGAGCCGTAGGTGGTGACGTGGCGCGCCTGCCGCGCGCGCCCGAGTGAGCCGAAGATGGCGGCCGCGCAGCCCAGAAAGCCGCTCGCGCCGGCGAGCGTCCCGGCCTTGTCGAACACTTCCGGCGCATAGGCTTCATAATGATACCACCAAGGGAAGAGCGACCAGGGCCGGTAGACCGGGACCTCGCCGAGCCGGAACCAGGGCAGACCCAATTCGGGCTGATAGCCGAGCATGGACGCCGCCCACTGGGTCGCCGCCCAGAGCCCGGCGATGACGATCGCGAAGCAGATCAGGATCTGGCCGATCAAGAGCTTGGTGGGGGTCATGCGATCTCCGGGAACGAGCGTTCGTCCTGGGACCCGCAAGTCGCATCAATCGGCGTGGGACATCAGCGCCTGTCCGGCGCAGCGAGGACCGCTTCGACGAATCTCGATCTGACCGCCGCGCGACCGATGGCCGTAAGCGGATGGTCGCCTTCTGGCGCTCTCGTGAGGCGAGTGAACAGCAGTTTTCGATAGACAGAGCGCCGGCTAACGCCGTCGTAACTCCTCTATCCCCTGCAGCAGCGCTGCTCGCGAAAGTTCTCCCATATGAGCTTCCTCGATCTGCCCGTCCGCCCGCACGAAGAGAGTCGTGGGAAGGCCAGAGCTGCCGGTCAGCCGCATTAGAGACGCGCCGCGATCCGAGAGGATGCTCCCTGGGGGCAGCCGCTCCTCCTCAAGGAAGCGTAGGATCAAGCGCTGATCCTCGCCCTGGTTGACCAGCA
>NZ_JBQTJC010000193.1:0-17692 GCF_052387495.1 Sphingosinicella sp.
GCAGCCGATAGTCGTCCGGCGCATATTCGGGATTGGCGCCGAGGCCGTCCATATAGCTCGCCTCGGGGAAGGCGACCCGATGCTCGGCGCCGTCATAAGCGCGGAAGCGGAGCTGATCGAGCCCGTCCACCCGTTCGGTGAGGACGAGATAGTCGCGAAAAGACGTCGCACCCCGCAGATAGACCGCGTCCGATCCTGCGAGCACCGTTTCCCATTCGCCGGGCCGCTCGTGCGCCGCCTCGGCAAGGCGGAAATTGACGTGATCGTCGTTGGTGACGATCCAGAAGCGATCGCCGCCGGAATCGACCGCATATTCGATCTCGGGCCGCCTTGGCGCGATCAGCACCGGCGCGGCCTCGGCATCGCCGGCGGGGACGAAGCGGATTTCGTTCGAGCTGTTCTCGCCGGTGCCGATCAGGATGAAGCGCCGGTCCTGCGTGCGCGAAACAGAGACACTGAAGGCGATATTCTCGGTTTCTTCGTAGAGTGTGCGATCGCTCTCAAGCGTCTGCCCGAGCCAGTGCAGCCGGGCGCGGTAGCTGCGCCAATGCTCGTTGACCTCGGTGAAGACGATGCCGCGGCTGTCGGCGGTCCAGACCGGCGCGCCGATCCCGACCTCGGTGACCGTCTCGACGACCCGGCCGTCCTCGAGGTCCCGGATGTCGAGCCGGTAGCGCTCCGAGCCGTCGTCATCGACCATCACGGCGAGCAGCCGCGCGTCCGGGCTGACCGCGAGGGCGCCCACTTGGAAATATTGCTTGCCCTCGGCCTCGGCGGGCTCGTCGAAGATGACCTGATCCGCGCCGCCGTCGGCCCGGCGCCGGTACCAGGTGCGATATTGCGCGCCCAGCTGGAACGCCCACCAATAGAGCCAGTCGCCGTCGCGGACCGGGACCGAGCTGTCGTCCTCCGGAATGCGGCCGCGCATCTCCTGGAAGAGCGTGTCGATCAGCTTCTGGTGCGGCGCCATCGCCGCCTCGAAATAGGCGTTCTCGGCGCGCAGATAGGCGAGCACGTCCTCGTCACTGACCTCGGGATAGGCCGGGTCGCGCAGCCACGCCCAGGGGTCCTCGATCGTGACGCCGTGGTGCGTGCTGGAATGCGGGCGCCGCTCGGCGATCGGCGGTTCGGGAAGGCTCATCGTCACTCCAGGGGACGCGGGAACACTGGCACCGGGGCCGCTTCCCCCCTAATTGGAGCGGCAGACAGGAAGCGAGAGAAAAATGTCCAGCCATGAAGACCGCTTGAAGGCGCTGCGCGAGCAATTGAAGGCCGACCGGCTCGACGGCTTCGTCGTGCCGCTCACCGACGAGCATATGAGCGAATATGTCGGCTCCTACGCCCAACGGCTCGCCTGGCTGACCGGCTTTCAGGGCTCGGCCGGCGCCGCGGCGGTGCTGCCCGAGGAGGCGGCGATCTTCGTCGACGGGCGCTATACCTTGCAGGTCCGCGACCAGGTCGACGGCAGTCACTGGAGCTACCAGTCGGTGCCGGAGACGAGCATCGCCGACTGGCTCAAGCTTCATGCCCCGGACGGCGGGCGGATCGGCTACGATCCCTGGCTGCACACGCGCGACTGGGTGACCAAGGCGAAGGAGGCGCTCGCGGACAAAGGCGCCGAGCCGGTCGCGGTGCGGCGCAATCCGATCGATGCGGTCTGGGCGGACCGGCCCGAGCCCTCGCGGGCGCGGCTGATCGTCCAGCCCGACGAGTATGCGGGCAAGTCCTCGGCCGCGAAGCGCCAGGAGATGGCGGACTGGCTGAAGGAGCAAAAGGCCGACAGCGCGGTGCTCGCGGCGCTCGATTCGATCGCCTGGACCTTCAACGTGCGCGGCAAGGACGTGGAGCGGACCCCGGTCGCGCTTTCCTTCGCGCTCGTCCACGACGACGGCACCGCGGACCTGTTCGTCGATTCGGAGAAGGTCGGCGAGGATGTCCGCCAGCATCTCGGCAACGGCGTCCGGCTGCACGAGCGGCTGGAATTCGAGAACGTGCTCCGCGCGATGGCGGGCAAGAAGGTCGCGGTCGATCCGGAGCGGTCGGTGGCGGCGATCTTCGACGCGCTCGACGAGGCCGCCGCGAAGATTGTGACCCGGCGCGATCCCGCGGTGCTGCCCAAGGCCATCAAGAACCAGGCGGAGATTGCGGGCCATCGTGCGGCGCAGGCGCGCGACGGGGCGGCGCTTTCGCGCTTCCTGCACTGGCTGTCGGTCGAGGCACCGAAAGGCGGCGTCGACGAGCTCAAGGCGGCGGCCAAATTGCAGGACTTTCGCCAGCAGGGCGGCGACCTCCGCGACCTGAGCTTCGACACCATCTCGGGCGCGGGTCCGAACGGGGCGATCGTCCACTACCGGGTGAGCGAGGCGACCAACCGGCCGCTGGAGATGGACCGGATCTCTCTGGTCGATGCGGGCGGTCAATATCCGGACGGGACCACCGACGTGACCCGCACCGTGATCGTCGGCACGCCGACGGCGGAAATGAAGGACCGCTTCACCCGCGTGCTCAAGGGCCATATCGCGGTCAGCCGCGCCCGCTTTCCCGAAGGAACGCGCGGCTCGCAGCTCGACAGTTTCGCGCGCCAGTTCCTCTGGGAGGTCGGGCTCGATTACGCGCACGGCACCGGCCACGGCGTCGGCAGCTTCCTCGCCGTCCACGAGGGGCCGCAGCGCATCTCGCCGGTCGGCAGCGCCCAGCCGGGCGGCGACGAGCCGCTCAAAGCCGGCATGATCCTCTCCAACGAGCCCGGCTATTACAAGACCGGCGAATATGGGATGCGGGTCGAGAACCTCGTGCTGGTCGTGCCAGTCGAGGCCGAAGGCGCGGAGAAGAAGCTGCTCGGCTTCGAGACGCTCACCGTCGCGCCGATCGACCGCAAGCTGATCGACACCGAGCTGCTCTCGCCCGCCGAGCGCCGCTGGTTGGACGACTATCACGTCGAGGTGCTGAACATCGTCGGGCCGCGGCTGGAGGGCGAAGCGAAGGCTTGGCTCGAAGCCGCCTGCGCACCGCTTTAGAGCCGGGACACGCCAAACGGAGTCATCTCGGCCAAATGGAGTTATCCCGGACTTGATCCGGGATCCATGAACACAGGAGTCGGCTAGATTTCGTCTTCGGTGTTCATTGGTCCCGGCGTTCGCCGGGATGAGTCGTCGGAAGCGGCGCGCGCCTGTGCCTTGCGGCGCTTGAGGTTCTCGCGCAGCGCCGCGGCGAGCCGCTTCGCCCGCTCCTCGTCTCCCTTGGTCATGGCCGCCTTGACATTCTATCGGGGCCCCGGCCATAGCGCCGCGTCCCGGACATATGCTGCCGTAGCTCAGTGGTAGAGCGCATCCTTGGTAAGGCTGAGGTCGTGAGTTCAATCCTCACCGGCAGCACCATTTCCCCGAAAGGCCACCGGCCGCGAAGGCAAGCGCCTTAGCTGTTGGCGTATTGCTCTTCGGATCGCTGGGCCGCCCTGGTCGCGAACATCTTGGCCAGTTCGCGGTGGCGCATCTTCGCCTCGTCAGTGATCGCCCGCTCCGCCCGGGTCCGCTCCTCGGCCGCACGACGGCTATAGTAACGAAAATCGGATTCCATCTCGGTCGCCTCCCCTACCGATTCGCCATGCTTATCACAGCAGGTTCGAATCATCGAATCAGCCTGGCCGGAGATTGTGACGGTTCGTCAGCCGCCTCCCGCCCGCTTCACGATCATTTCGAGCACGGCCGGATGGAGCGGTCGCTCGAAGGCGCAGCCCGCATGATAGCCCTCGGTCCACATCACGTGGGCAAGCGCGGGCTCGAGCCCGGGCAGGCGCAGCCAGACATCGGTGCCGATCTCGAGCTCGAGATGGGTCTCGATGCGAAAGCCGTGAGTGGAAAGATCGCGGACGTGAACCGACACGGCCGCGGCGCCGCGCTGGCGCAGCCCGGCATTCAGCTCGATCGAGACGCGATCGGCGGCACGCGCCTTGGCGCTGCCGCCCTTCTTCCCCGCCGCCTTGCCGTCGGCGGGCGCGGCCCCGATCGAGATCTCCCCGCTGATCGGAGCGGTCGTGCTCTCGCTCGAGGTCCGGTTGTAGCTCCAGGCTTCCATCGCGGTACCGCTCAGCCTTCCCTCTCGGGCAGGTTGAGGCCGACCGCGACGCTCCAGGCGCGGGCGGCGTCCCGGTCGAGCGCGGTCATGCTGCGCATGATCCCGCCGCGGCTGTAGGACTGCGGCGGCGCCGGGCGGGTCTGGGGCCGGCCAATATGGACGAGCAGCTCCTGCTCGTCGATGGCGTGGGCGAATTCCAGCCCGACCCGGCCGTCGGCGACCCAGGCGACGGTGGCGTCGAGGCGGGTCGCGCCGCGCTCGAAGACGACCTCGGTGCCGATCTCCAGCGGCGTCTTGCATTCGATCAGCGCGCCCTTGCGCGAGAGATCGCGCAGGCGCGCGTCGACCAGGCCCACGGCCGTGTGCAATTTTGCCGCGAGCAGCACCCGCGCGCGCTTCGCGCCACGCTTGCCGGTCACGCTCGAATCGAAGCTTTCTACGCCCATTCCCCACCTTCTCTGGCCTGGCCTTCGCGCATGCGTACACGCGGACCCCGAACTTTTGGTAAACGCAGGGTGAGGAAAGTGCGCCGATGCCCGACGTTTTCCCCTCTGCCGTTGACGCGGGGGCGGGCGGCTTTCATGGGCCTACGGCGATGCGCTTCTTTTCCGACAACGCCGCCGCTGCCTGCCCCGAGGCGCTCGCAGCGATCGCCGAGGCCAATCGCCTCGACACCGCCTATGATGGCGACGCTTGGAGCGGGCGGCTCAACGCGGCTTTTTCGGCTCTGTTCGGTACGGAAGTCGAAGCCCTGTGGGTTTCCACCGGCACCGCCGCGAACGGCCTCGCGCTCGCCGCGCTCTGCCCGCCGCACGGCCGCATCCTCTGCCACGAGCAGGCCCATATCGAAGTGGACGAATGCGGCGCCCCGGAATTCTATACGGGCGGCGCGAAATTGCTGCTGGGGCAAGGGCCTGGCGCCAAGCTGACGCCGGCGACGGTGGCCGGACTGCTCGCCGGAATCCGCGCGGACGTGCACCAGTCCCAACCGGCGGCGCTCTCGATCACCAACGCGACCGAATATGGCCTCGTCTACACCCCCGAAGAGACTGCCGCCCTCGGCGCGTTGTGCAGGGAGCACGGGCTCGGCTTCCACCTCGACGGCGCCCGTTTCGCCAATGCGGTGGCAAGCCTCGGCTGCGCACCGGCCGATCTCACCTGGAAAGCGGGCGTCGACGCGCTTTCCTTCGGCTTCACCAAGAACGGCGCGCTCTCCGCCGAATGCCTGATTCTGTTCCGCCGCGAGCTCGCCGAGGCGACCCATTTCCGCCGCAAGCGCGCTGGCCATCTCCTCTCCAAGGGCCGCTATCTCGCCGCCCAATGGCTCGCGATGCTCGAAGACGACGTCTGGCTGCGCAACGCGCGCGCCGCGAACGCCGCGGCGGCGCGGCTGGCCGAGGCGGCGGGACCGGACCGGCTGCTGCTCCCGGTCGAGGCCAACGAGATTTTCATCCGGGTGACGCCGACCGAGGCGGCGGCGTTGCGCGGCCAAGGCTTCGATTTCTACGACTGGGGACCAGGCGAGGCGCGGCTGGTGACGAGCTGGGACAGCGATCCCGCTTATGTCGACGCGCTCGCCGCCGCGACCCGCGCCTTGTGAGCATTGACTCACATATAAAGACTTCTTTATATCTGCATATATGACCTCGGGACCGGCGCAGCAGAGAGGCTTTCGCGACCCGGCGGTCCTCCTCCCCTTCATCCTGATCACCCTGACCTGGAGCTCGACCTGGATCGTGATCAAGGACCAGCTCGGCGCCGATCCGGCGACCGCGGTGCCGCCGCCCTGGTCGGTCGCCTACCGCTTCGTCATCGCCGCCGCCGCGATGTTCGCCGTCGCCTTCGCGGTCCGCGCGAAGCTCAACCTGGGGCCGCGCGGTCAGCTCTTCGCGGCGGCCATCGGCATCCCGCAATTCTGCTTCAACTTCAATCTCGTCTACGCGGCCGAGCTCTACGTCACCTCGGGACTGGTGGCGGTCGTCTTCGCGCTGCTGATGGTGCCCAACGCCTTGTTCGCCCGGCTTTTCTTCGGCCAGCGGACGAGCGCGCGCTTCCTCGCGGGATCGGCGGTGGCGCTGGCCGGCGTCGCCCTGCTCTTCGCGCAGGAGATGCGCGCGGCGCCGGTCTCCGCCGCGGCGACCCTGGCCGGGATCGGGCTCACTCTGCTCGCCGTCCTCTCCGCCTCGGTCGGCAACGTGCTGCAGCTCGCCGGCGAGGTGCGCAGCCGCTCGATCGTCGCGATGCTCGCCTGGGGGATGCTCTACGCGGCGATCGCCAACACCGCCTTCGCCGCGATCGGCTGGGGGGCGCCGGTGGTCGAGGCCCGCCCACTCTACTGGCTCGGCCTCGCTTATCTGGGAGTGATCGCGACCGTGATCCCCTTCTTCTTCTACATCCGCATCGTCCGCGCGGTCGGCCCGGCCAAGGCGGCCTATTCGAGCGTGCTGATCCCGATCCTCGCGATGAGCATCTCGACGGTCGCGGAAGGCTATCGCTGGTCGACTCTCGCCATCGCGGGCGGCATATTGGCGATCGTCGGGCTGATCGTGGCGCTGAGCACCGGCCGAATTCCGGCCCCGGCGCCGCCCGACTGAACCCGAAGGGCGCCCGCGCGTTGACGGCGTACATTCATCCGGGGGAATCCATGCGTCTCAGGATCGACGTCGCGCTCGACTATCGCTTTGCCGAGCCCGCCGACGTGCTGCTCGCGGTCGAGGTCGCGCAGCTGCCCGACCAGCGGCTGATCTCCGACCTGCTGACCGTCGGCGGCGCCGGACCGCTGCGCCCGATTATCGGCGAGGACGGGATCGGGCGGCGCACCTGGTTCCGCGCCGAAGGCACGCTTCAGGCGCGCTACGAAGCGGAAGTCGAGGTCGAGCGGCCAGCGCCGGACATTTCGACGCTTCCGATCGCCGCGCTGCGCGACCTGCCGGCCGAGGTCGTCCCCTATCTCTGGCCCAGCCGCTATTGCGAGGCGGACCGGTTCGACGCGTTCGTCGAGCGGCGCTTCGGCGCGCTGGAGGGCGGCGCCAGGATTCTCGCGATGGCCGAGTGGATCCGCGCCGAGATCGACTATGTCCGCGGCTCCAGCAACTCCGCCACGACCGCCGCCGACGCCTTCGTCGCGCGGCAGGGCGTGTGCCGCGACCATGCGCATCTGATGGCGACCTTCGCCCGCGCCGCCGGCATCCCGGCGCGGCTCGTCTCGGCCTATGCGCACAAGCTCGAGCCGCCCGATTTCCCTGCATTGGTCGAGGTCTGGCTCGGCGATTCATGGCAACTGGTGGATGCGACCGCGCTCGCCCCGCTCGAAGGCGCGGTGCGCAATTGCGTCGGCCGCGACGCGACCGACATCGCCTTCATGTCCATCTTCGGCACCGCCGAGCTGGTCGAGCAGAATGTCGCCGTGCAGCGCCTCGACTAGCGATTGCGACGCGCCTCTATCTCCTCCGGCGTCAGGCGATTCACCGCCGTGACCAGGCAATTCTGCGGACCGGTCGTCGACGGCACCAGGATCTCGGCGTCGCCACCGGCACAGACCCAGTTCGAGCCGCCGCGCGCGCGCAGCGCGATCCTCAAGGACCAGTCAACGTCGGGGCAATAGCCGACGAGCTCGAGCCGGTATTGCCGGTTGCGGCTGACCCGGACGACGACCGCGCGGTCGCCCTCGGGCGTGAAGCTGTTGACCGTGCCCGCGTTGAAGCAGTCGCCGGCGGGCGACCAGCCGCGGTCCTGGGCGAGGCCCTCGCGCGCGTCGGTGAGCGCGATGGCGCCGAGTGCGCTTAAAGCGAGAGGCAGAACGAGAATCCTGATCATGTTACTCCTCCCGATCGGACAACCCGCGGCGCCCGCTTTTGGTTCATCGGGGCGCCAAGTTGCGCGGTGGGGAGGCGGCCCCTAAACGGGTGCCATGCTCGATGCCCAGAACGCGCCCGCGGCGCCCCGCGCGATTCTCCGCGAGGACTATCGTCCGCCCGATTGGCAGATCCCCGAAATTTCTCTGGAATTCGAGCTCGGTGCCGAGCGCACCCGGGTCTGCGCCACGCTCAATGTCGCGCGCAACGGCACCCACGACCGGCCGCTGCGGCTCGACGCGGAAGCGCTGGAGGTAAAGGCGCTCACCATCGACGGCTCGCCCGCCAAATGGACCCGCGACGATGACGCTCTGATCGTACCGCTCTCGGGCGATCTCGCAACAGTCGCAACCGAGGTCGAGATCAGCCCGCGCGCCAACACCCAGTTGATGGGCCTCTATGAATCGGGCGGGATGCTCTGCACGCAGTGCGAAGCCGAGGGCTTCCGGCGGATCACGCCTTTCCTGGACCGGCCCGACGTCTTGAGCCGCTACAAGGTCAAGCTGATCGCCGACAAAGCGCGCTTCCCGGTGCTGCTCGCGAACGGCGATCCGGTCGCGTCGGGCGATCTGGACGACGGTCGCCACTGGGCCGAGTGGCACGATCCCTTCCCCAAGCCCTGCTACCTCTTCGCGCTGGTCGCGGGCGATCTGGTGGTCAATCGCGACCGCTTCGTCACCCGCTCGGGCCGCGAGGTCGAGCTCGGCATCTGGGTGCGCGACGGCGATCTCGCGCGGACCGAGCATGCGATGGCGTCGCTGAAGGCGGCAATGAAGTGGGACGAGGAGGTGTTCGGCCGCGAATATGATCTCGCCGTGTTCAACATCGTCGCCGTCGCCGATTTCAATTTCGGCGCGATGGAGAATAAGGGCCTCAACATCTTCAACTCGCGCTACATCCTCGCCGACCCCGACATCGCCACCGACGCGGACTATGACGCGATCGCCGGCGTCGTCGCGCACGAATATTTCCACAATTGGTCGGGCAACCGCGTCACCTGCCGCGACTGGTTCCAGCTCAGCCTCAAGGAAGGCTTCACCGTCTTTCGCGATCAGCAATTTTCCGCCGACATGGGAAGCCGCGCGGTCAAAAGAATCGAGGACGTGCGGATGCTCCGCGCCGCCCAATTCCCGGAGGATTCAGGCCCGCTCGCCCATCCGGTACGGCCCGATTCCTACATGGAGATCAGCAATTTCTACACGGCCACCGTCTACAACAAGGGCGCCGAGCTGATCCGGATGATCCACACCATCCTCGGCCCCGAGGCGTTCCGCGCCGGCTGCGACCTCTATTTCGACCGGCACGACGGCGCGGCGGTGACCTGCGAGGATTTCGTGCTGGCGATGGAGGAAGCGAGCGGCGTCGATCTCTCCCGCTTTCGGCTGTGGTATTCGCAGGCCGGAACGCCCCGGGTGCGCGCGGCGCTGGCGCGCGACGGCGGCGGGCTGACGCTGAAGCTCTCGCAGGAAGTTCCGGCGACGCCCGGCCAGCCGGTGAAGCAGCCGATGACGATCCCGCTGAAGCTCGCTTTGCTTAATGGCGAGACGGGGGCCGCCGCCGGTGAGCGGCTGTTCCTGTTCGACCGGAGCGAGGCGGAGGTCCCGTTCGACAACGCACCGGCATATCCGGTCCTGTCGATCAACCGCGATTTCTCGGCTCCGATCATCCTCGAGACCGATCGCGGCGCGGCCGATCTCGCCTTCCTCTCGGCGCGCGACGACGATCCCTTCGCCCGCTACGAGGCGATGCAGCAATTGATGCTCGACACGCTCACCGCCGCGGCGCGCGAGGGCGTGGCGGACCATGAGCCGGTGGTTGAGGCGGTGCGCCGGACCCTGATGGACCAGGCGCTCGACCCCGCCTTCGTCGCCGAGGTGGTGTTGCTGCCGAGCGAAGCCTTCATCGGCGATCATATGGAGACCGTCGATCCCGAGGCGATCCATGCCGCGCGCGAGGCGCTGCGGGCGGATTTGGGCCGGAGACTCGCGGAGCTGTGGCGCGGCGCCTATGCGGCGCATGTCGCCAATCGCTACGCCTACAATCCGGCGGCCAAGGGCGCGCGGCGGCTGCGCACGATCGCGCTCGGCTACATCCTTGCCTCGGGGGCCGAGGACGGCGCCTGGCTCGCGATGAGCCAATATGACGAGGCAGACAATATGACCGACCGCCAGGGCGCGCTCGGCGTGCTGGTCAATACCGAGACGCCGGAGCGCGGCGAGGCGCTGCAGAAATTCTACGATCGCTATCGGCAGAACGCGCTTGTCATCGACAAATGGTTTTCGGCGCAGGCGCTCGCGACCCGCGCCGACACGCCCGAACGGGTCGAGGGGCTGGCCCGGCACCGCGACTTCACCCTCGCCAATCCCAACCGGCTGCGCGCTTTGGTCGGCGCCTTCTCGGTCAACCAGCGCGCCTTCCACGACGCGTCGGGGCGCGGCTACGCCTTCCTCGCCGAGACGATCCTCGCCGTGGACAAGCTCAATCCGCAGACCGCGGCCAAGCTGGTGCCGCCATTGGGGCGCTGGCGCCGCTTCGACGAGAAGCGCGCCGGCCTGATGCGCGCCGCGCTGGAGCGGATCGTCGCGGCGCCGGGCCTCTCGAAGGACGTCTTCGAGCAGGCGAGCAAGAGCTTGGCCTAGCTGCCTCCAACCCAGGCGGCGACTTGGCCGGCGACTTGGTTCGCCGCCTGGTTGAGCGCGGGGGCGACGGCGGCGGCGGTCGCCTCGGCGACCGGGACGCGCGCCTCGAAGCGGTTGGTAACGACGCCGTCAGTCTGCCCACGCGCCATAGCTGCGTCGTAGACGATCACCACTTCCATCGCCGTCGGATCGAGCCCGAAGCGGACGAGCTGGCCGGTCAAGCGGGTGCCGGGGTCGTGGGTGTACTGGCGCGAATCGAGGACGACGCGGCCGGTGCGCACCGCAATCGTCTCGCCGAGCAAGCGGGCGAAGAGCGGGCCGGGATTCTCAACCCAGACCGCGTCCTCGAGATACTGGATCGTGGTCTCGTTCACATAGACGGGGACGCGAGTGGTACGCAGTGCTTGCGGCACGGTCGGGTCGGCGACAGTGATCGCGGCGCCCTGGCTGGCGGTGCGCGGGGTGGATGCCGGCCGCGCTTCGGTCGGGGTCAGGGTCAGCAGGCGCGACGGGGTGCTGCCGCCGAAGCAGGCGGCGAGCGCCAGCGCCGCCACGAGAGCCGAGAAAGTCCTCAAGCGCATCATTGTCTCCTTCGCGGCTGATAGTCGGGCAGCCGCTGGCCGCCGATCACGCCGCCCACGCCCTGCCGGTTCAGCCGGTCGGTGATGTCGCGCAAAGAGTCGGTGGTCGCGCGCAGATCTCGCATCAGCTGGCCGACCTCGGGCAGGGTCTGGTTCGAAAAGGCCTGGATGCCGGGGCGCGCTTCGCTGATCGCGGCGTCGAGCTGGGCCATGCTGCTCTCGGCGGAGCGCAGAGTCTGGCGCAAGTCGCGGACCAGCGGCCGGCCGTCCTCGTTGACCAGGGTCTCGATGCCCCCCGCGGCGGCGCCGATCCGCTCGGCGGCATCGCCGGCCTGGCGGATCGCGACCCGCGCCTCGGCCATGGTGGCGGCGATCTCCGGCGCGCGTTCGGCCAGCGCGCGGCTCGTCACCTCGACATTGTCGAGGATGCCGGCGATCGATTCCTGGTTGCGGTCGGAGAGCAAGCCGGTGAGCCGCTCGGTCAGCGTCGAGACCCGTTCGAGCAATTCCGGCGCGGTGTTGAGCAACTGGCCGAGCGCGCCCGGCCGGGTCGGGATGACCGGATAGCCATAGGGGCATTCGGTTTGGGGGTTCTGCTCCGGGCAGCGGATCGGCACGCGCGACGCCTGCCGCCCC
This sequence comes from Sphingosinicella sp., assembly GCF_052387495.1. Classification (GTDB taxonomy): domain Bacteria; phylum Pseudomonadota; class Alphaproteobacteria; order Sphingomonadales; family Sphingomonadaceae; genus Allosphingosinicella. The sequence goes on from NZ_JBQTJC010000193.1 coordinate 11,785, forward strand.
TCCTCGACTTCGGGCGGATCGAGCTGAATCTGGCTGACCCCGGTGAAGCCGACGCCGCGGATCGTCGCGGTCGTGCCCTGCAAGACCGGCGTCTCCTCGTTGACCGTGATGCGCACGCGGATGAATTGCGGGCTGTTCGGCTCGAGGTTGATCGAGCGGATCTGGCCGACAGGGACGCCGCGGAAGGTCACCGCCGAGCCCTTGGCAAGCCCTTCCACCGATTGCTGGAAGAAGACGTCGTAGGTCTTCTCGCCGCCCTCGCCGAGCGAGCCGAGCCAGATGATGAAGACGGCCAAAGCCGCGAGCAGGCCGAGGACCACGCTGCCGACGAGGATCTGGTTCGAACGCGTTTCCATCAGGCCCCGACCTTCTCGCTTTCGTCAATGCTGGCCGCGGCGCGGCCGCGCGGTCCGTTGAAATATTCCTGAATCCACTGGTGATCCAAAGCCAATAATTCTTTTATCGTTCCGACCGCCACCACCTTCTTGTCGGCGATCACCGCGACGCGGTCGCAGATCGCGTGCAGCGTGTCGAGATCGTGGGTGATTAGGAAGACAGTCAGGCCGAGCGCGTCGCGCAGCTCCAGGATCAGCTGATCGAACTTCGCCGCGCCGATCGGGTCGAGCCCCGCGGTGGGCTCGTCGAGGAACAAAAGCTCGGGATCGAGGCTCAGGGCGCGGGCGACGCCGGCGCGCTTCCTCATGCCGCCGGAGAGCTCGGACGGGAATTTCGCGCCGGCATCTACGCTCAAGCCGCTCATCGAGATTTTGTAGGCGGCGATCTCCTCGAGCAAATCGGGAGTGATGCCTGGATAGAATTCGCGGATCGGCACCTGGATATTCTCGGCGACGGTCAGCGTCGAGAAGAGCGCACCGCCCTGGAAGAGCACGCCCCAGCGGCGGCGGATATGCTTGGCTTCCTCCTCGTCGCGGCCGATCATCGGCTCGCCGAACACCTCGATCTCGCCTGCCTCGGGCGTCTGCAGGCCGGTGATCGAGCGCATCAGCACCGATTTGCCGCTCCCCGAGCCGCCGACGACGCCCAGAATCTCGCCGCAACGCACGGTCAGGTCGAGCCCCTCGTGCACGACCTGGTCGCCGAAGGCGTTCCCGAGGTTCCTGACCTCGATGATCGGCGCGCCCCTGTCCATCAGGTCCAGCCGATCGCGGTGAAGAAGACGGCGAAGAAGGCGTCGAGGACGATGACGAGGAAGATGCCCTGGACGACGGCGGTGGTCGTCCTCAGGCCCACCGCCTCGGCATTCCCCTCGACCTGCAGGCCCTGGTAGCAGCCGGCCAGGGCGATGATCAGGCCGAACACCGGCGCCTTGATCAGGGTCTGGTAGAGATCGGCCATCGGCACGACCTCGCGGATGCGCTGGACGAAGGTGACCGGCGGAATGCCGAGCTCGAACCAGCAGAACAGGCCGCCTCCGACCAGCGCGACAAGCGCCGAATAGAAGCCGAGCAACGGCATCAGCAGCACGGTCGCCAGCACCCGCGGCACGACCAGCGCCTCCATCGGCGAGACGCCGATGATCCGCATCGCATCCACTTCCTCATTGAGCTTCATCGAGCCGATCTGGGCGGCGAAGGCCGAGCCCGAGCGGCCGGCGACCATGATCGCCGTCATCAGCACGCCCAGCTCCTTGACCGCGGCGCGGCCGACGAGATTGACGGTGAACACCTCCGCGCCGAACTGGCGGAGCTGCACCGCGCCCTGCTGGGCGATGACGATGCCGACGAGGAAGCTCATCAGGCCGATGATGCCGAGCGCGTGCACACCGACCATCTCGAAGCGGGTGACGACCGCGTTGAAGCGGAAGCGGCGGGGGTGGCGCGCGATGTTCCACAACGCGATCAGCAGCGCGCCGAAGAAGCCGAGCAGGCCGAGCGTCGTCTTGAACGCGAGCTCGGTGGCGACGCCGACCCGCCCGACAAACTGCTCGACGAGCGGCTCGGGGTCGCGGCGGACCTTCACCGGCTGGTCGGCGCGGGTGACATGGTCGATCAGAGTCTGCTGGTCCTCGCTCGTGCCGACGATCTCTGCGCCGCGGTCGCGTTCGAGCTTGTGGACCAGCCAGGCGCCGACTGTATCCATCTTCTCGACCTCGCTGAGATCGACGATGATTCGGTCCGCCTCGATCGCGTCAAGCTGCTCGGAGAGCTTGCGAACCCTGAGCAAAGTGAGGCTGCCGGTGAAGCGCAGCACGCACCGGCCATCCTCCATCTCCGACTTGAAGTCCGTCGTTACGCTCATGCAATTGGAATGCTTCAATTCTGGGCCAGCGGCAAGGGAGCCGGATGGACAGCCCTTACGTTTCTATGGTTCGAGAGGTTCCGTGACGACGCAGCTCGCCATTTACGACATGGACCGAACGGTCACCCGCCGGCCGACCTACGGCCCCTTCATGTGGCACGCGGTGCGGCGGCTCGCGCCCTGGCGCATCCTGTTCGCGCCGGCGCTGCTCGCGACCGGGCTGCTCTATCTGCTGCGCGTCATCGACCGCGGCCGCCTCAAGGAGCTCAACTACCGAATCCTGATCGGCCGGGTCGCGCCCGAGAAGCTCGAGCAGGCGATCCAGGACTTCGCCGAGGCGCAGGTCCGCACCAACGTGATGGAAGGCGCGCGGACACGGATCGCTGAAGACAAGGCGGCCGGACGGCGGCTGGTGATGGCGACCGCCTCCTACCGGCTCTACGCCGCCGCGATCGCGCAGCGGCTGGGCTTCGACGACGTCATCGCCACCGACATCGAATATGACGCCCAAGGGCGGACGGTGGCGCGGATCGACGGGCGCAATTGCTACGGCCTCGGCAAGCTCGACATGATCGAGGCCTGGCTCCAGCAGCAGGGGCTGGAGCGCGAGGCGGTCCACATCCGCTTCTATTCCGACCACATTTCCGACGCGCCGGTTCACCATTGGTCCGACGAGGCCTTCGCCGCCAACGCCCACGACCGTCTCGTCCGCCTCGCGGAAACAGAAGGCTGGCAAGTCCTCGACTGGCGCGACCGGAAGCGCGCTAGACCGCCTTCAGCGCCTGATCGAAGTCCGCGATGAGGTCCTCGGCGTCCTCGACGCCGATCGAGACGCGGACCAGATTGTCGGTGATGCCGAGAGCCTGCTTGCGTTCGTCGGGGACCGACAAATGGGTCATCGCCGCCGGCGCGCTCGCCAGCGTCTCGGTGCCGCCGAGGCTGACCGCGAGGTGGGCGATCTTGAGCGCGTCCAGGAAGGCGAAGGCCTCCTTCTCGCCGCCCTTCAGATAGAGCGAGAAAGTCGAGCCTGCCCCGGTGCAGTGGCGGCGGTAGATGTCCGCCTGGCGCGGATCGCCGCCTTCCTCCTCGAGAAAGCCGAGATAGCCGACGCTCTCCACTTTGGGGTGGTCCTTGAGAAAGCGGCAGATCCTGTCCGCATTCTCGCCGGCGCGGGTCATGCGAAGCTCCAGCGTCTCAAGGCTGCGGAGCAGCATCCACGCGGTGTTCGGATCTGTGATCGTGCCGATGGTGTTGCGAAGCATGCGGATCTGGTTGATCAGCTCCTTCGAGCCGGTGATCCCGCCCGCGACCAGGTCGCTGTGCCCGCCCGCATATTTGGTCAGGGAGTAGACCGAAAGATCGGCGCCGTGGCGCAGCGGATGATGCCAGAGGGGCCCTAAAAAGGTGTTGTCGATCGCAATCGGCGGGCGCGCATCGGCCGGGAAGGCGGCGTCGCGGACCCGGGCGACGGCCTGGACGTCGACCAAAGCGTTGGTCGGATTGGCCGGGCTTTCCAGATAGATAAGCGGCACGCGGCCCATCGCCTTCGCTCGCTCGACAGTGTCGGCGATCTCGGCCTCGGTCGCGCCGGCCGGGAAATCGAGCCAGCTCACGCCGAACCGGCCGAGAATGCGCGCGATCAAGGTCTCGGTCGCTGCGTAGAGCGGCCCGGAATGGACGACGACGTCGCCGGGCTGGACGAAGGCGAGCAGCAAGGTTGCGATCGCCGACATGCCGCTGGAGAAGGAGAGCGCGTCCTCGGCATCCTCCCAGACGCTGAGCCGGTCCTCCAAAATCTCCTGATCGGGCCCGTTGAAGCGCGAATAGATCAGCCCCTCGGCGCCGCCCGGGCGCTTGCCGGTGACGCCCTCGAAATGGCGCTTGCCCGCCGCCGCATTCTCGAAGACGAAAGTCGAGGTGAGGAAGATGGGGGGCTTGAGCGAGCCTTCGGACAGGGCCGGATCGAAGCCGTGGCCCATCATCAGCGTCGAGGGCTTGAGCCTGCGCCCGCCGATCTCGAGCACGTCGGGCTTGGGGCGGCGGCGCGGGGTGGTGCCGGTGATATCGGATTCGTCAGCCATTTCGGCGTCTCCTGTCAGTCAGAGCTGTATGGAGACCGGGCCCGCCGCCTGAGGACGGGCCCAAGGCCGCCCGCCCGGAGCGGCCCAGGGGTGAGGTCCGTTGCCCGCGCGTCCCCTAGCCGATCCGGTCCGCCTCCGGAAGCGCGATCAGCGAAATCTGACGGCCATAAGTGGGCTCGCCGCGATGGACGGCGCGGCGATAGCTGAAGAAGCACGCCGGATCGGAATAGGTGTCGAGGCCGAGCGCCTCGGCCCGGGTCACGCCGGCGGCGGCGAGGCGCGCGGCGGCATAGCCTTCGAGATCGAATTGGTGATGGCCCTCGCGGCCGGGCGCGAAGAAGCGGTCGTTCTCGGGATCGGCCTCGGCGAAGCGGCGCTGGAAGATATCGTCGACCTCGTAGCTCTTGCGGGCGATCGCGGGGCCGATCGCGGCGGCGATCCGGGCGCGATCGGCGCCGAGCCCCTCCATCGCGGCGAGCGTCGCCTCGATGACGCCGGTGAAGGCGCCCTTCCAGCCGGCGTGGGTGGCGGCGATCACACCGGCGGTGTCGTCAGAGAGGAGGATGGGGGCGCAATCGGCGGTGAGGATGCCGAGCGCGAGGCCGGGCCGGTCGGTGACGAGGGCGTCGGCATGGGGCCGCGCGTCGTCGGGCCACGGCGCGGTGGCGACGACGGCGTCGGGCGAATGGACCTGATGGACGGTGACGAGAGCCGCGCCGGGGGCCACCGCGGCGACGGCGCGGCGGCGATTCTCGGCGATCGCGGCGCGGTCGTCGTCCGAGCCCCAGCCGACATTGAGGCCTGCGCAAAGGCCCACGGAGACCCCGCCGCCCCGGCCGAGGAAGCCGTGCGGCACGCCGAGCAGGCGCGAGCGGGTGACCTCGACGGTCATAATTTCAGCCGCATGATGACGTCCTCGTCGGCGTGGGTGCCGACCATGAAATCGTAGCGCCCGACGGCTTCGAAGCCGTAGCGCTCGTAGAAGCGCCGGGCGCGGTGGTTGTCGATGAAGACCGAGAGATAGAGCTCCTCCGCGCCGCGCCGCCGCGCCTCGGCGATGACCCAGTCCATCATCTCCGCGGCAAGACCGGCGCCCTGCCAGGGCTTCAGCACGTAGAATTGCCGGAGCTCGACGGTCGGGCCCTTCACCTCGAACGGCAAGGAGGGCGGGCCGAGCTTGACGTAGGCGGCGGTATCGCCGTCGACGAAGGCGAGCCTGACGGCGAAGGCCGGGTCGCTCAGCTCGCGGCGCCAATTCTCCTCATTGTGATTGGTCAGGAAGGCGGCGAGATTTTCCGGGCTGTAGAGATGGCCGAAGGTCTCGACGAAGCTCCGCCGCCCGATCTCGGCGACCAGAGCGGCGTCGTCGACCTTCGCATCGCGCCAGACGACCGCGCTCATGCGAACCCCGCCGGCTCGGGCCAGGCCGGCGCGGCCAGCGCCATGACGCGGAACAGACGGCCCATCTGTTCCGGCGCGGTCAGCCGCAACCGCGCCGCCTCGATTTCTTCGGCGCGATCGGGCGCCGCTCTTGCCAGCGCCGCGGCGCGCGGGCCGATGCCCAGCGC
>NZ_JBQTJC010000194.1:0-4497 GCF_052387495.1 Sphingosinicella sp.
GCGCCGCCCGCCGCGACGGCGCCGCCGCGGTCGAAAGCGTGGCGGTCAATGGCCGCCGCCTGCGGGGCGAGGCCCGGGCCGCCGGCACGGGCGATCACCTCCTGTGGAGCTTCGCCGGCAGCGACGGACCCGATCTCGTCGCCGAGGCGCGGCGGATGATCACCGGCGAGCCGGGCCGCCGGCTCGGCGAGGCGGGGGTGAGGGTGGTGCTCGCCGTCGTCGAAGGACGGATCCGCGCCGCCAACGCCGCCTTCGCCCAGCGCGCCGCCGGTGACGAGGAGGACACTGTCGAAAGCACCAGCCTGGTCGACTATCTGACGGCCAACGATGCCGGCCAGTTTCATTTCACCGCCGAGGGCAAGGCGGGGATCCCGTTGCGCATCCTGCCCGTCGCCGCCGGGGACGATCCGGAGGCGCCCGCCATCTTCCTCCTGCTCGACGAGATTCCCGGCGCCCGCGTCGGCGAGGACGGCGCCGCCCATATCCATGCCTTGCTCGAAAGCCTCCCGCTCGGCCTCGCGCTGGCCGATACGGACGGGCGATTCGTCTTCCTCAACAAGGCGTTCCGCAAGGCCGCGGCGATCGGCTCGAGCGAGCAGCCCGCCTGGCCCGGCGATCTCGTCGTCGACGAGGACAAGGCGGCGGTCTCCGACGCGGTCCGCCGCTTCGGCCGGGGCCGAAACCTCTCGGGCGACCTCGCCGTCCGCCTCAAGTCCAATCCGGAGGAGCCGGTGGCGATGACCGTCGCCGGCGCGCGCGGCCTCGGCAATGCCGCGGTTCTGCTCTCCCTCAAGGACAATAGCGAGGAGGCGCGGCTCAAGCGCGAGATCGCCCAGGCGACCAAGATGCAGGCGGTCGGGCAATTGGCGGGCGGCGTCGCGCACGATTTCAACAACATCCTGACCGCGATCCTCGGCACCTGCGATTTGATGATGATGCGCCATACGCCGGGCGATTCGGACTATGACGACATCCAGCAGATCCGCTCCAATTCGAATCGCGCCGCCAGCCTTACCCGCCAGCTGCTCGCTTTCTCGCGCCAGCAGACCTTGCGGCCGCAGGTGCTCCAGCTTCCCGACGTCGTCGCCGAGGTCTCGCATTTGCTCACCCGGTTGCTCGGCGAGCGGATCAAGCTGGAGGTCAAGCACGGCCGGGGTCTCGGCCCGGTCCGCGCCGACCCCGGGCAGCTCGAGCAGGTCATCGTCAATCTCGCGGTCAACGCCCGCGATGCGATGCTCGCCAAGGACCCGGAGGGCGGCGGCACCCTGACCCTGCAGACGTTCGCGACCTCGGCCGACGACGTGCGCCGGATGGGCACGGACGTGCTCCCGATCGCCGATTATACGGCGCTCAAGGTCATCGACACCGGAAGCGGCATCCCCTCGCACATCATCGGCAAGATTTTCGAGCCCTTCTTCACCACCAAGGAGGTGGGGAAGGGGACCGGCCTCGGCCTTTCCACCGTCTACGGCATCGTCAAGCAATCGGGCGGGTTCATCTTCGCCGAGAGCCAGGTGAGGAAGGGCACGACCTTCACCATCTATTTGCCCGTCCACCGCGCTCAGCCCGGCGAGGCCAAGGCGAAGCTCAAGCCGAAGGACAAGGCAAGCGAGCTCTGGGGCACGGGCACGATCCTTCTCGTCGAGGACGAGGCGATGGTCCGCGCCGTCGCCGAGCGCGCGCTCACCCGCCACGGCTACACCGTCCTGTCGGCCGAGAATGGCGAGGCCGCGCTCGAAATCCTCGGCCGCGAGGAGCGCGTCGACCTCTTGATCTCCGACGTGGTCATGCCGACGATGGACGGCCCGACCACGGTCAGGGCCGCGCGCAAGATGCAGGCCGGGCTGCCGATCCTGTTCATTTCCGGCTATGCCGAGGAGCAGCTCCGCAAGTCGATCGACATCCCCAACGTCGCCTTCCTCGCCAAGCCTTTTTCGGTCCAGCAGCTCGCCGAGGCGGTGCGCGAGGTGCTCGCCGACCGCGGCGGGACGAAATAGTCTTTTCCTTTCCGCAACAAGCGCTAAGCGGGGCGGCCATGGAGAGTGGGCGTAACATCCTGATCGTCGAGGACGAGCCGCTCATCGCGATGATGCTCGAGGATTTCCTCGAATCGCTCGGCCACGAAGTGGTCGGGACCTGCGATTCGGTCGCCGAGGCGCTGACCCATGTCGCGCGCGGCGGCTTCGACGTCGCGATCGTCGACGTGCAGTTGAAGGATGGCGAGCGCTGCTGGCCGGTCGCCGACCGGCTGGCCGAAGCGGGCAAGCCCTTCATCCTCGCCACCGGCGGCCATGTCGAGCCGCCGCCGCCCGAACATGCCGGCGCGCCGGTCCTCTCCAAGCCCTATACCATCGACGCGATCGAGCCCGCGCTGGCGCAAGCCTGCGGCGGTTGATGGCGGCGTCGAGACGAGACCGCCGCTTGCTCCTCGCTTTGCTGCTCCTGCCGTTGGCCGCCTATCTGGCAATCGCCGGGGCGCTCTGGGCTTTCCAGGAGCGGGTCATCTTCCCCGCTTATCTCGTCCCCGCCGCCGGGCCGTTGCCGCCGGGCGCGGAGCGGCTGACGCTCTCCACCGTGGACGGCGCGACGCTCGAAGGGCTGGCATTGCCAGCGGCGGAAGGCGAGGGGAGCGACCTCATCCTCGCTTTCGTCGGCAATGCCTCGAACGCGCAGGGCGTCGCCGGGGAGCTTGCCGCGATCTTCCCCCGCCACCGCATCGTCGCCTTCCACTATCGCGGCTACGCGCCGAGCACGGGCGCCACCGCCGCCGAACGGCTGATCGAGGACGCGCCGCGCATCCACGATCTCGTCGCCGGGCGCTTCCAGCCGCGCCGGATCGTCGCGGTTGGGATCAGCCTCGGCAGCGGCGTCGCCGCGAGCCTCGCCGCGCGGCGGCCGCTCGCCGGCCTGATCCTGGTGACGCCGTTCGATTCGCTCGGCGCGACGGCGGCCCAGCATTATCCTTGGCTGCCGGTCCGCCGGTTGCTCCGCCACGAGATCGATTCCGCTACGGCGCTCCAGGGGGTGCGGACGCCGGTGGCGATCGTCGCCGCCGGCCGCGATACCACCATCCCGCCGCAGCGCACCGCCGCCTTGCGCGCCGCGATCCCCAATCTCGTGTTCGACGCGACGATTCCCGAAGCCAGGCATAACGACATCCCCCTCCACCCCCGCTTCGTCCCCGCGATGCGCGCGGCGATGGCCCGGATCGAGGCCGCCGACTGAGCCGCTCGTTTCCTGCTTGTTCTGCTGGAACAAATCGGATACACAAGCCATCCGAAGCGTTGACCCGCGCGCCGCGCGGACTAAGGGGAGACAAGCCAATGACGGCCTCACTTCACGTCGTTTCCGACAGGACCTCCATGGACACGGACAAGCAGAAAGCCCTCGATGCGGCGCTGGCGCAGATCGACCGCGCCTTCGGCAAGGGGTCCGCGATGCGGCTCGGCTCGCGCGAGGCGATCGAGATCGAGACGATCTCGACCGGCAGCCTCGGGCTCGACATCGCATTGGGCATCGGCGGCCTGCCGCGCGGCCGGGTCGTCGAGATTTACGGGCCGGAAAGCTCGGGCAAGACCACGCTCGCGCTCCATGCCGTGGCCGAGGCGCAGAAGGCCGGCGGCGTCGCCGCCTTCGTCGACGCCGAGCATGCGCTCGATCCGGTCTATGCCCGCAAGCTGGGCGTCGACGTCGACAATCTCATCGTCTCGCAGCCCGATACGGGCGAGCAGGCGCTGGAGATCACCGACACGCTCGTCCGCTCCAACGCGATCGACATATTGGTGATCGATTCGGTCGCCGCTCTGGTGCCGCGCGCCGAGATCGAGGGCGAGATGGGCGACAGCCATGTCGGCCTCCAGGCGCGGCTGATGAGCCAGTCGCTGCGCAAGCTCACCGGCTCGATCTCCAAGTCCAAATGCCTGGTCATCTTCATCAACCAGCTGCGCATGAAGATCGGCGTGATGTACGGCAATCCGGAGACGACCACGGGGGGCAACGCCCTCAAATTCTACGCCAGCGTCCGCCTCGACATCCGCCGCACCGGCCAGATCAAGGATCGCGACGACATCGTCGGCAATTCGACCCGGGTGAAGGTGGTCAAGAACAAGCTCGCGCCGCCGTTCAAGCAGGTCGAGTTCGACATCATGTACGGCGCGGGCGTGTCCAAGGTGGGCGAGGTGCTCGATCTCGGCGTCAAGGCCGGGCTGGTCGAGAAGTCCGGGGCCTGGTTCAGCTACGATTCGATCCGGATCGGGCAAGGCCGCGAGAACGCCAAGACCTACCTCACCGAGAATCCCGAGGTCGCCGAGCGCATCGAGCGCGCGATCCGCGGCCGCACCGACGAGGTCGGCGAGGCGCTGATGACGGGTCAGTCGGCCGAGGACGACGCCTGATTGGGAAGGCTTCAGGTCCCCGGATTTTCTTACTCTGGGGACCTGAAACTTCTGAAACTTATTCAGGTTCGGGCGAGCCGGCCTGAACGGGATTGGCCCAGAG
>NZ_JBQTJC010000195.1:0-1746 GCF_052387495.1 Sphingosinicella sp.
TATATTCGCCATATATATAGAGGACACGGCCCCTGTCAAGGAATTCCGCATACGCCTGCTCCGCTGGGTGCTGGACTCTTGCTCTCGCGGGAGAGACGATGAAGTGATGGACGGCGTGATAGCTCCAAGAAGCCGCTTCGTCCCGCCGCATCCGCCGCGCGGGCCGGGGCCGGTGCCGGTCTGGCGCGGCTTCTTCGGGGAGCGGGCGCGGACCTCGGTCTACGGCTGGTCGCGGCAGGCGTTCGAGCTGCCCTACATGCGCCGCAACGTGCTCGGCTTCCGGGTCCATATCCCGCTCGAGCCGGAGCTGGTCCAGCACGTCCTGCTCGACAATGCCGCCAATTATCTGAAGCCCGACATCGTCAAGAAATTGCTCGCGCCGGTAATTGGCCGCGGCCTGCTCTCCTCGGACGGCCAGCTTTGGCGCGACCAGCGCCGGATCGTCGCGGCCAATTTCGCGCCGGCCGCGGTCGACGCGCTGGTCCCGGTCTTCGCCGCGGCGGCGCGGGACGCGGCCGCGCGCTGGTCGGCGGGGACACGCGACATGGCTGTGGCGGCGACCGCGACGACGATGCGGATCATCGCCGATGCTTTGTTCGCGGGCGATCGGCGGCTGACCGACGAGGCGCCGATGCGCCACATCGCCGCCGCGCTCGAAGGCTTCGGCGAGGCGCGCATCCAGGCGATGCTGGGCCTCAAGGTGATGCCGTGGAGCCCACGCGGCTGGCGCGCCCGCAAGGGCCAGATCTTCCTCCGCGAGACGCTGACCCAGGTCGTGCGCGAGCGGCTGCCGGACGGCGGCCCGGACGATTTTCTCGGCCGCCTGATCCGCGCGCTCGGCGACAAGTTCGAGGACGCGGACGCGCTGGCGCTGGCGGTCGACAACGCCGCCACCTTCTACCTCGCCGGCCACGAAACCACGGCGAATGCGCTCACCTGGGCGCTCTTCCTCTTGTCCGAGCAGCCGGCGCTGCAGGAGGAAGCGGCGGCGGAGGCGCGGGCGGCGCTTGCCGCCGGCGCCGACGATGCCGAGCTTCCCGACCGGCTGCCGCTGCTGCGGCGCATCCTCGAGGAGACGCTGCGGCTCTACCCGTCCGCGCCGCGCTTCGACCGCCAGGCGGCGGCGCCCGACCGGCTCGGGGAGCATGAGGTCCAGCCCGGCGACATCGTCTCGATCTGGCCCTGGATCCTGCACCGGCACCGGGCGCTGTGGGACGATCCCGACGCCTTCGATCCCGGCCGATTCGCCGAGGGTGGGCGGGAGCGCCACCGCTTCCAGTACATCCCGTTCGGCGCCGGTCAGCGCACCTGCGTCGGCGCCCGCTTCGCGACGATCGAAGCGCTGACCATCCTCGCCGAGTGGCTCGCCGGCTGGTCCTTCGCGCCGGTCCCGGGCCACGAGGTGCGCACCCACGGGATGGTGACCTTGCGCCCGGCGGGTGGGCTTCCGCTCCGGCTGGAGCCGCGCGGCTCGTCCTTCTTTCGGCCGATATCGTAGCCGGCGATCTTGCGTCCGGCGGCGCTGTCCTCGATCAAGGTGGCGAGCCGCTTCGCGCGGGTCTCCGGCCGTTTCGCGCTCGTCACCCAGTGCAGCACGACCTTGCGGTAGCCGGGCGGGCGCTTTTCCCAATCCGCCCAGGCCGGCTTGTTGCGCCTGAAGGCGGCGGTTTCCTCGGCGGTCAGCTCCCTTTGTTCGTTCTCATACGCGTAGACGCCGCTGCGGCCCTTATTCTGCTCGTAGGCGCG
>NZ_JBQTJC010000196.1:0-2276 GCF_052387495.1 Sphingosinicella sp.
CCGCAGCCGGAGGGTGCCCAGCCGCAGCCGCAGGCCGCGCCCGCCAACCGCTAGACTTCGATCAGGGCGTAGGGCCGGCCTTCCGCCGCCGCGACCACCCTCTGCGCGCAATTATAGACCGGCGTGCCGCGCGGGGTCGCGCCCTGGTAGCGCCCGCGATGGGCGTGGCCATGGACGACCGCGGCGACATGATCGAAGCGGTCGATCGCGTCGGCGAGCCGTGAGCAGCCGAGGAAGGGATAGATCACCTCCGGCTCGCCTTCGACCGTGTCGATCACCGGGGAATAATGAAGAACCGCGACGCAGCGCTCCGTCTTCAGCGAACGCAGCTGGTTTTCGAGCTTGCGCGCTTCGTCGAGCGCGGCATCGACGAACGCCTTGATCGCGGGCTCGCCGAAGGCGCCGATCTCGCCCCTGCCGAAGCCGCCGAGAAAGCCCTTCACGCCCGCGAAGCCGACGCCTTCGATCTCGACCGCCTGCTCGGCGAGCACAGTCATCCCGGCAGCGTGGAGAATCCGGGCCACTTCCTCGGGCTGGCCGCATTCGTAATCGTGATTGCCGAGCACGCCGACGACCGGAATTGCGCAGTGGCGCAGATCTTCGGCGAGGATCTCGGCCTCGCGGGTCTTGCCGAAATTGGTGAGGTCGCCGCAGAGCGCGAGCACATCGGCCGCCTCGGAAATCTCGGCGAAGAGGTCGCGATAGCGATGCTCGCTCGTCTCGGTGACGTGAAGATCGCCGATCGCCGCGAGCCTCATCGTCTCAGCGCTTTCGCTCATGCTTCTCTTCGATCCCCTTGCCGACCACGTCGGCGAAGCCCCATTCGGCGATGTCGGTGACATAGTCGCGCGGGCTGAGCAGTCGGCCGCGGCAGATCCGCATGCGGGCGGCGGGCATCTCGGCCTGGGCCTGGAGCCGCTCGAGCAATTCGTCGAACAGCCAGCGCGGGATGCGTTCGCGCTCGGTCGGGTAGATGAAGCGGAAGTTGAGGAGGTGGACGAGCAGCACCTCCCAATAGAGCTCCATCGCGTTCAGCAGCTTCCGCCAGTCGATCTCGTCATGCTTCTTGAGGATGACGTGGGCGACGTCGGCGCCGTCGTAGCGATAGCGGTCCTGCAGGAAGAGCTTGGAGAGGATGAACTCGGTCGGCGGCGTGATCCGCACATTGGTGCCGTAGACCTCGACCTCATAGGCCTCGTCGAACCAGTCCTCGGTGATGGGAATCGAGGCGGTGGAAATGTTGTAGATCACGTCGAAGAAATGATCCCCCTTCCAGACCTTGCCGATCCAGCGCTCGTCCTCGATGTCAATCCGGTAGCCGTGCGCCTTGAAGAAGCTCAATATCTTGGGCGCGTCCGAGGGCTTGCAAAAGACGTCGAGATCCTTGGTCGGGCGGACAATGCCCGTGTAGCAGGACAAGGCGTAGGTGCCCGAGAGCAGGAAGGGAAAGCCGGATTCAACGAGCAGGCCGAGGCTCTCGACATAGAAATCGACCGCCTCGGGCGGCGGCTCGAAGACGTTGGCGTCGAGCGTGGGGAGCTGCGTGCTCATGCGAAATCGGAGAACGGGCCGAGGCGCGGAGCGTTCCACCGGCGTAACCGACCGTGTAGCGAGGGCGCGTGACCGGCCTTCCCACCGTGGCGATCTTTCGCTCCCCCGTCTTCAACCGCTCGGAAACCTTCATCCGCGCGCAGGCGGCGAGCCCGACCCGCTATCGGCCGCTGATCGTCGGGCTCGAGGATAAGGGCAACGTCCCGGACGCGCTGGCCGATCGACTCGTGCTCGCCGAAGGGACCTGGCGGCGGCTGACCATCAAGCTGTTCGGACGCTGGGGCGCACTGGCCGAGGAGGTCCGGACCTACGACCCCGCGCTGGTCCATGCCCATTTCGGGCCGGACGGGCTGCTCGCGCTGCCGCTCGCGCGGGCGCTGGGCGTGCCGCTGGTGACGACGCTGCACGGCTACGACATCGGCCGCTCGCCGCGCGACATGCTCCTTTCCGGGCGCCTGTCGTGGCAGCGTTACGCGCTGCGCCGACGACGGCTGATGCGCGAAGGGCGCCTGTTCATCGCGGTCTCGGACGCGCTGCGGGAGCGGGCGCTCGTCCAGGGTTTTCCGGCGGAGCGGACCGTCACCCACCGCATCGGCGTCGACCTCGCCCGCTTCCGCCCAAGCGGCGCGGCGGAGCCGGGGCTGGTCCTCCATGTCGGCCGGCTGGTCGAGAAGAAGGGGACGGCGCTGCTCCTCGAGGCCTTCGCCAAGGCGCGCGCGGCGCGG
>NZ_JBQTJC010000197.1:0-7126 GCF_052387495.1 Sphingosinicella sp.
GCGCGACCAGGCCGCTCGAGCCGAAGCTGGCGGCGAGGCTCTTGAGCCGCGACGAGGCGACCACCCAGTTCGCATCGCAGCGCGCGCGGCCCATCAGGTCGAGCTGGCGCGCCGCGCTCTCGATGAAGGCGGCGCGAAGCTCGTTCATCAGCTCGCTGTCGCTGCCGACCGCAGCCGCGAGCGAAGCGTTCAGCGCTCCCGGATCATATGCCATGTGCCTCGCTTAAGCCGAACCGCGTTAACGGGCCGTTTCATGTCGGGGGGAAAGTGCTACAGTCCGGCTCATGAACATGGGGGCCGAGCGCGCCGAGGCGCAGCCGCGGAACGACAGAGAGTGGGAAGCCGGCGACGCGCGCGCGCCCCCCACCGCGTCGTTCGATTCCCAGAACCTGATCGAGTAACGCGACTCGCCCGACCGCGCGACCGGACGCAGGCTGGTCGGCGGCCTGCTCTTGCTCGTGGCCGCGGGCTGGCTGGGCTTCAGCGGCTACACTTTGAGCCGCGCCTGGCCGGTCGCGGACGGGGCGGCCTGGATGGCCTGGACCGCGACGATCTCCGCGCCGCTGATCCTGCTCGCTCTCCTCTGGCTGATCTTCGGGCGCAGCTCGCGGCGCGAGACGGAGCGCTTTGTCGAGGCGGTGGCCGCGATGCGGCGCGAAAGCCAGGCGCTGGAAAGCGTACTCACCATCGTCGACACCCGGCTCAGGGACCATCGCGCCACGTTGAGCGACGAGGCGGCGCGGCTGATGGCCCTCGGCGACGAGGCGTCGGACCGGCTCGGACGGGTGACCCAGTCCCTCGCCCGCGAGTCGGCGGAGATCGATCGCACCGCGCAGGCGCTCGATTCCGCGGCGGCAGCGGCGAAGGTCGATATCGGCGTACTCTTGAGCGACCTGCCCCGCGCCGAGCAACAGGCGCGCGCCGCTGCGGATTCGATTCGTGCGGCGGGCCTCGGCGCGCACGAGCAGGCGGCAGCGCTGGAAGGGCATCTCGCCGCGTTGAGCGCGCGCGGGCGCGAGGCGGACGAAGTGGTCGGCGGCGCGGCGCAACGGCTGGGCGCCCAGGTCGCGCGGCTGGAGAGCAGCGCGGGCGCGGCGGTGGAACGGATGGACCAGGCCGCGGTTTCGATGAACGCGGCTGTCGACGGCGCGATGGCGCGCGCCTCCGAATCGGTCGCGCAGGCGCGGGCCGGGCTCGAGGCGCAGGGCCAGGCGATCCTCGCGACGATCGAGCAGAGCCGCGCCGCCTTCGAGCAGGCGGGCGCGGAAGCGGGCAGGACAATGATCGAGCGGCTGGAGGCGGCCGGCACCAGCGTGACCGCGCTCGCCGAGCGGATCTCGGCGCAGGACGCGGCGAGCGATACGCTCGTCAATCGCCTCTCGGCGCAGCTCGGCGAGATAGATGGCCAACTGGGAGCCCTCGGGCGCACCGGGGAAGAGCAGAACGCCCGACTGACCCAGTCGCTCGGCGCGTTGCGCGGCGTCGTTCAGGCCCTGCGCGGCGAGGTAGAGCAGGGTTCCTCGGAATCCGGCGTGCTGATCGACCGCAGCCACGAACTGGCGGAGGCGCTGAGCGCGGTGACCGCGCAGTTGCGCGAAACCGTCCCGGCCGCGCTCTCCGACGTCGAGAGCCAGGCCGAGCGCACCGGCGCCGCGGCGCTGGCCATCGTGCCGCCGGTCGAGGCGGCGCAGGCCTCGGCGGCGCTGACGGCTCTGTCGCTCGCCGAGAGCGAGGAGAGCCTCGCCCGCCAGCGCGACGCGCTGGACGCCTTGATCGCCGCGGTGCGCGATGGGGTCGCGGACGCGCAGGGCAAGCTCGGCGAGCTGGGCGCGGCGGTAAGCGCGGCGGACGGCGCCCAGGCGCGGCTGGTTCAGGAGACAGGCCCGGCCCTGATCGACGCCCTCGTGCGGGTGCGCGACGCGGCGAACCAGGCGGCCAATCATGCCCGCGAGGCGATCGTCGCGGCGATTCCCGACAGCCTCGCCGCGCTCACTGAAGCGGCGCGCGAGGCGCTCGACGAGGCGACCGCCGAGCCGGTCCACGACCAGCTCGCCGAAATCGCCGGCGCCTCGCAGCGGGCGATGGCGGTGGCGCGGCAGGCGAGCGAGCGGCTGACCCGTCAGTTGCTGACGATGAGCGAGACCGCCGCCGCGATCGAGGACCGCATCGCCGAGGACCAGGCCGCTCGCGAGGAGCAGGATGCCGAGGCGCTGACCCGCCGCGTCTCGCTCCTGATCGAGGCGCTCAACTCGACCGCCATCGACGTCAATAAACTGCTCTCGAACGAGGTCGCCGACACCGCCTGGGCGGCCTATCTCAAGGGTGATCGCGGCGTGTTCACCCGACGCGCGGTGCGGTTGCTCGATTCGGGTGAGGCGCGCGCGGTGCAGCGGCAATATTCGGACGAACCCGATTTCCGCGATCAGGTGAACCGCTACGTCCACGATTTCGAGGCGATGCTGCGGCGCGTGCTCGCGGACCGGGAGGGCGGGACGCTCGGCGTCACCCTGCTCTCCTCCGACATGGGCAAGCTCTACGTCGCCCTCGCCCAGGCGATCGAGCGGCTCAGGCGCTGAGCTAGTTCAGCCAGTCGAGCTCGCCGACCCCGATCCAGCCGTAGATCCAATTGGCGTAATAGAAGCCGAACAGGACCGCGCTGACGATGGTCGCACGGAGCGCCGCCTTGGCGAAGCTGAAGCTGTGCGGCGCGCTTTCGGCGTGGCCTGGCCCCCGCTCCTCCCCCGCCTCCTCGCTGGTGCGCACGCCGAAGGGCAGGACGAGAAACAGGCTCATCGTCCAGAACAGCACGTAGATGGCGAGGATCGAGGTGAGGCGCACGTGCTTCAGGTGCGCACGAACAGCACGCTGACGACCGGCTTCTTGCCGGTCCAGTCGGTGGCGCAGCGGCGGACGGCGAGGCGCACGGCCTCACGCAATTTGTCCTCGCTGCCGCTGCCCTTGGCGACCGCCGCCGCGGCGGCGTCGCAGGCTTCCTCGAGAAAGGCCTCGCGGTCCTCCTCGACCGGTATCCCCTGGATGTCGATCTCGACCGTGCCGACGACCCGGTCCCGGTCGTCGAGCGCGACCGCGACGGAGATCAGGCCCGCGATCGAGAGCCGGCGGCGCTCGTTCATCGTGCTGCCGTCGGCGGCGAGGATGACGTCACCGTCGAGGATCAGCCGGCCAGCGCGCTCCTCCGACACTTTCTCCGGTCCGTTCGGCGCGAGCCGGACGAGGTCGCCGTTCTTCTGGACGATGCCGTGCGGCACGCCGCGGGC
The DNA here is from genome assembly GCF_052387495.1 of Sphingosinicella sp. Classification (GTDB taxonomy): domain Bacteria; phylum Pseudomonadota; class Alphaproteobacteria; order Sphingomonadales; family Sphingomonadaceae; genus Allosphingosinicella. Next base: position 3,279 of record NZ_JBQTJC010000197.1, read on the forward strand.
GCGGGCGAAGCGCGCCTGCTCCATCATGTGGCGCATCTCGCCATGGACCGGGACGATGATCTCGGGCCGGATCCAGTCGTACATCGCGGCGAGCTCGGGCCGGCCGGGATGGCCGGAGACGTGGACCGGCGCCTGGCGGTTGGTGATCATCTCGATCCCCTGCGCGGCGAGCTGGTTCTGGATGCGGCCGATCGCGATCTCGTTGCCGGGGATCTGGGTCGAGGAGAAGATGACGAGGTCGCCCCGGTCGAGCGCCAGCTTGTGCTCGCCGAAGGCGATCCGCGAGAGTGCGGCGCGCGGCTCGCCCTGCCCGCCCGTGGCGATGATCATCACCTCGCGGCGCGGCAGGCGCATGGCCGTGTCGAAATCGATCGTCGGCGGGAAATCGGTCAGATAGCCGACGCTCTTGGCGACGCCGAGGATGCGGTCGAGCGAGCGGCCGGCGACGCAGACCTGGCGCCCGGTGTCCTGCGCGACATGGCCGAGCGTCTTCAGCCGGGCCGCGTTGGAGGCGAAGGTGGTGACGAGGACTCGGGCGTCGGCCTCCTGGACGATCTCGTCCAGCCCGTGGCGAACGCCGAGTTCCGAACCCGAAGACGCCTCGTTGAAGACGTTGGTGGAGTCGCACACCAAGGCGAGCACGCCCGCGTCGCCGATCGCGCGCAGTTCCGCCTCGGTTGAAGGATCGCCGAGCTGGGGGCTGTCGTCCAGCTTCCAGTCGCCGGTGTGGAAGACCCGGCCATAGGGCGTGTCGATCAGCAGCGCGTTGCCCTCGGGGATCGAATGGGCAAGCGGGACGTAGCGAAAGCCGAACGGGCCGAGCCGGAAATCGCCCGCCATCTCGACCGTATTGAGCCTTACCTTGCCGGTCAGCCCCTCCTCCTCGAGCTTGCCGGCGATCAGGCCGGCGGTGAACGGCGTCGCGTAAAGCGGCACGCCGAGATCGTGGGCGAGATAGGGGATCGCGCCGATATGGTCCTCATGGCCATGGGTGAGGACGATGCCGATCAGGTCCTGCTTGCGCGCTTCGATGAAGGCGAGATCGGGGAGGACCAGCTCGCCGCCGGGATAGGCCGGATCGGCGAAGGTCATGCCGAGATCGACCATGATCCACTTGCCCTCGCAGCCGTAGAGATTGACGTTCATGCCGATCTCGCCCGATCCGCCGAGCGCGAGGAAGAGGAGTTCTTTGCCGGGTTTCATTCGTTCCGTTTTCTTTCGTCATTGCGAGCGGAGCGAAGCAATCCAGTCTGGATTGCCGCGTCGCTCCGCTCCTCGCAATGACGCCTAGGCGGGGCGTTGGCTCCGCGCAAACAGCATCGCGAGGCCCTGGATGGTGAGATCGCCCTCGATCGCGTCGAACAGGTCGGTGCGCTTGTCGAACAAGGTGGCGAGGCCGCCGGTGGCAATCACCTTCACCGGACGCCCGATCTCGGCCTTCATCCGCGCGATCAGGCCCTCCATCATCGCGATATAGCCCCAATAGATGCCGATATGCATCTGCGCCTCGGTGGTGCGGCCGATCACGCTGACATCGTCCGGCGCCTCGATCGCGACCCGCGGCAGCTTGGCCGCCGCGGCGACCAGCGCATCCAATGAGAGGTTGATGCCGGGCGCGATGATCCCGCCTTTGTAAGCGCCGCTATAATCGACCGCGTCGAAGGTGGTCGCGGTTCCGAAGTCGACGACGATGAGGTCGCCTTCGTAGAGCGCATGCGCTGCGATCGCATTGAGCGCGCGGTCGGCCCCGACCGTGGCGGGATCGGCGACGTCCAATTCGATCCCCCATCCGGCCGGCGGCTCGCCGGCGATCAGCGCCTCCACCCCGAAATATTTGCTCGCCAGCACCTTCAGATTGTGGAGTGCCCGGGGAACGACGGTGCCGACGATGACGGCGGTCACGTCGCCACGCGAAAAGCCCTCCAACTCGAGCAATTGGTGCAGCCACACCGCATATTCGTCCGCGGTCCGCCGCGGATCGGTCGCGATCCGCCAGCGCGCGCGGATCGCGCCCTCCTCGACCAAGGCGAAGACGACGTTGGTATTGCCGGCATCGGCGGCGAGCAGCATCGCGAGCCCTTCAGATCAGGAACACGTCGCCGGCGTGTATGACGCGCAATCCGCCGCCCGCCAAGCGCAGGCGGAGCGCGCCGCTCTCGTCGAGGCCGTCGAACAGGCCTTCGGCGTCGGCGGTGGCGAGCGGGGTGCCGAGCGGATGGGCGGCGGCGAGCCAGCGGGCGCGGACCGGCGGCAAGCCCTCGCTCCGCCAGCGGGCAAGCCAGCGGGCGAAGGCTTCGGCGAGGACTTCGAGAAACGGGCCAGGCTCCGGCGCCATGCCGGCGAGCGCGGCCAGGCTGGTGGCGGGACGGCCGAGGTCGCTTGGATGGTGCGTGAGATTGACGCCGAAGCCGATGACCACCGCCTCGCCTTGCCGCTCGAGCAGCACGCCGGCGAGTTTGGCGCCGTCGAAGAGCAAATCGTTCGGCCATTTGATCTGCGCCGAGGGCGCGTAGATCGCCACGACCTCGTGCAGCGCCACCGCCGCGACCAGCGCCAGCGTCGGCGCGGGCGGATCGTCGGGCTGGAGACGGACCAGCGTGCTGGCGTAGAGATTCCCGGGCGGCGATTGCCACGCCCTTCCCTGCCGCCCCTTGCCGCCGGTCTGCCAGTCGGCACGCAACCAAATGCCCTCTGCCGCGCCGTCGCGCGCAAGCGCCGCGACATCGTCGTTGGTCGATCCGGTTTCGGCGACGGTGCGGATCAAAAGAGCGAGAGCGCCGCGACCAGGGTGGCCTGGCTCAGCACGGGAATGGCGAGATAGCCCAAGGGCGAGACGAACAGGGCCGAGGCGAGTATCAGGCCGGCGCCGACCGGCTCACGGGTCTCGGCAAAGACCGGCGCGGGCTCGTCGAAATACATCAGCTTGACGATCATGATGTAATAGAAGGCGCCGATCACCGAGGTCGCGATCGCCACCGCCGCGAGCCAGGTAAGATCGGCCTGCACCGCCGCCTGGAAGACCAGGAACTTCGGCCAGAAGCCGAAGAGCGGCGGGATGCCGGCGAGGCTGAACATGAACATCGCCATGCCCGCGGCGAGCCACGGCCGGCTGCGCGACAAGCCGGCGAGGCTGGCGATGGTCTCGACCGGCTGATCGTTCGCGTCGCGCATCCTCAGCACGACGAGGAAGGCGCCCAGGGTCATGACGATATAGACCGTCATGTAGAAGAGCACCGCGGCGACGCCCTGCGGCGTGCCGGCGGCGAGGCCGACCAGGGCGAAGCCGACATTGTTGATCGAGCTGTAGGCGAGCAGGCGCTTGATGTTGCGCTGGCCGATCGCGGCGACGCCGCCGAGGATTGTCGAGGCCAAAGCCGCGAAGATCACGATCTGCTGCCAGGCGTCGGTCGCCGGACCCATCGCGTCGACCGCGACTCGGACAAGCAGCGCCATCGCCGCAACCTTGGGCGCCGAGGCGAAGAAGGCGGTGACCGGGGTCGGCGCGCCTTCGTAGACATCCGGCGTCCACATGTGGAAGGGCACGGCGCTGATCTTGAAGGCGAGGCCGGCGAAGACGAAGACGAGGCCGAAGAGCTCGCCCATCGAGACGCCGCCCTCCGCGAAGGCCGCGGCGATTCCTTCGAAGCCGGTCGTACCGGTGAAGCCGTAGAGCAAAGAGATCCCGTAGAGCAGGATGCCGCTCGCCAGCGCGCCGAGCACGAAATATTTGAGGCCCGCCTCGGCCGAGCGCGCGTCGGTGCGCTGGAAGCTGGCGAGGACGTAGGCTGCGAGGCTCTGCAGCTCGAGGCCGACATAGAGGGTGAGCATGTCGGTCGCGCTCACCATCA
>NZ_JBQTJC010000198.1:0-10779 GCF_052387495.1 Sphingosinicella sp.
ACGCCCTTGAGCGCCCGCCACGCCAGCTTGCCGTGGCCGACCTCGCGCCGCCCCGGGGCGCCGAAGCGGCCCACTTCGCCGACCGAATAAGGCGGGAAGTTGTAGTGGAGCATGAAGCGCTCGTAGCTGAGGCCGGTGAGGCCATCGATCATCTGCTCGCTGTCCTTGGTGCCCAAGGTGGTGGTGCAGATCGCCTGGGTCTCGCCGCGCGTGAAGAGGGCCGAGCCGTGGGTGCGGGGCAGGAAGCCGACGATCGCCTCGATCGGGCGGACCGTCTTGGTGTCGCGGCCGTCGATGCGCTTGCCGTCCTTGAGGATCGCGGTGCGGACGATCTCCGCCTCGAGCTTCTTCACCAGCTTGAGGGTGAGGAGATATTCGGCCGGATCGCTGTCCTTGAGGTCGGCGAGGGCCTCGCGGGCCTTGGCGCGGGCCTCGTTGATCGCGTTCTGGCGCTCGGACTTGTTGGTCAGCTTGTAGGCCGCCTCGAGGTCCTTGCCGATCAGGTCCTTGAGCCGCTGCTTCGCGGCCGAGACGTCGGCGGCGGGGGCGAGCTCCCAGGGGTCCTTGGCGGCCTTCTCGGCGAGGCCGATGATCGCCTCGATCACCTTCTGGCACTCGCGGTGGGCGAACATGACGGCGCCGAGCATGACCTCTTCCGACAGCTCCCTGGCCTCGGATTCGACCATCATCACCGCGTCGTGGGTGCCGGCGACGACGAGGTCGAGCGCGCCTTCGCGGACCTCGTCCATGCTCGGGTTGAGCTGATATTCGCCGTCCTTGTAGCCGACGCGCGCTGCGGCGATCGGGCCCATGAAGGGGACGCCGGAGATGGTCAGCGCCGCCGAGGCCGCGATCATCGCGAGGATGTCGCTCTCGGTCTCGCCGTCATAGGAGAGCACCTGCGCGATCACGTTGATCTCGTTGAGGAACCCCTCCGGGAACAGCGGCCGGATCGGCCGATCGATCAGGCGGCTCGTGAGAGTCTCCTTCTCGGTGGCGCCGCGCTCGCGCTTGAAGAAGCCGCCCGGGATGCGCCCGGCGGCCGAGAATTTCTCCTGATAGTGGACGGTGAGCGGGAAGAAGTCCTGCCCTTCCTTCACCGAGCGCGCGGCGGTCACCGCGCAGAGGACGACGGTCTCGCCGTAGGTCGCGAGCACCGCGCCGTCGGCCTGGCGGGCAACGCGGCCCGTTTCGAGCGTGAGGGTCTTGCCGCCCCACTCGATCTCTACTTTCTTCATGTTGAACATCTGTTTTCCTTACCGAAACCCGCGGCCATATGCGGCGGGGGCCTCTTGTCGCGGGCGGTTTGCCCGGCTTTTTCCGGACCCTTATGGTCCGTCCCAGGCGCCGCCGGATTGCGGGCGCCCGATATGCGAAGCGGCCCGCTTGTGGGGCCGCTCCTGAAACTTTACTTGCGAAGCCCGAGCTTGGCGATCAGCGCGCTGTAGCGGCCCTCGTCCTCGCGCTTGAGATAATCGAGCAGCGCGCGGCGCTTGTTGACGAGCATCAGGAGGCCGCGCCGGGAGTGATTGTCCTTGGCGTGGGTCTTGAAATGCTCGGTCAAATTGGCGATCCGCTCGGTGAGGATCGCGACCTGCACCTCGGGGCTGCCCGTGTCGCCCTTGTTCTGGGCGTTGTCCTTGATGATCTTCTGCTTGCGCTCGGCGGTTACCGACATCGTTTCACTCCTTCATCGGTCACAGGTTGAAGCCGCGCAGCACCCGGAGCTCACCTCCTGAAAGCTCCACGAGCGCGACCGGTACGTCTTGGTCGGTCGCAAGGTGGAGCCCCGGCTGTGCGGCGATCCCGATCAACTTGCGCCCCTGGCGGAGCGCCCCTGCCTGATCGGGGGTGACGGGTAGAGCCGGGATGTCGTCCAGCCCCGCCGCCAGCGGCAGGAGGTGTCTTTCAAGGCTGCGGCCCTTAGCGGCTGCGGCCAATTTGTCCAGCGAAATCGCCGAATCCAGAGTGAAGGGGCCCGCCTTGGTCCGCCGCAACATGGCGACGTGGCCGACCGTATCGAGCGCCCGGGCGATGTCCCGCGCGAGGCTGCGGATATAGGTGCCCTTGGAGACGCGGGCGGAGAAGGTCGCGGTGTCCTTCTCGCACGCAACCAGATCCAGACCATGGATCGTCACCTCGCGCGCCTTCATCTCGACCCTCTCGCCGGCGCGGACGCGGGCATAAGCGGGCTTGCCGTCGATCTTCAGCGCCGAATAGGCCGGCGGCACCTGCGCGATCGCCCCGGTGAAGCGCGGCAGCACCGCCTCGATTTCCGCGCGCGTCGGGCGTGTCTCCGAGGTCGCGATGACCGTCCCTTCCGCGTCGAGTGTGTCGGTCTCCGCGCCGAATGAAATCGTGAACTTATAGGCCTTGTCGGCGTCGAGCATTCGCCCCGACAGCTTGGTCGCCTCGCCATGAGCGATCGGAAGCACCCCGCTGGCCAAGGGATCGAGTGTCCCGCCATGGCCGACCTTCACCTTGGGATAGCCGCCTTCGCGCAGCGCGCGCTTGACCGCGCCGACGACCTGGGTCGAGCCGATCCCTACGGGCTTGTCGATAATGAGCCAGCCGTGCACCGGCCGCGCTTAGCGGCGCCGCTCGGTCCTGTCAGCCTTGGCGGGACGGGTCTCGGGGGACAGCGCCGGCTGCGACGCTGCGGGCGGGATCTGGACCTGTCCCGCGGCGATCATCGCGAGGGCGGTGAACAGCGGACTGACCATGAAAAACCTCCCCGAACCCGATCAGGATATGGGGAGCGGCTTTTCAGGTTCAATGCGCCGTTCGGCGCGGGCGATCGAAAGCCGCAATTGCTCGCCGTCGGCCTCGGCGAGACGGGCCATGAAATGGCGGCGGCAGAGCGAGATATAGCGGTCGTTGCCGCCGATCTCGATCGAGGCGCCCTTGGCGACCGCCCGGCCGTCTTCATCGACGCGCAGGTTCATCGTCGCCTTGCGGCCGCAGTCGCAAACCGCCTTGAGCTCGACCAAGGTGTCGGCGAGCGCGAGCAGATGAGCGCTCCCTTCGAAGAGATTCGCCTGGAAATCGGTCCTGAGGCCGTAGGCGAGCACCGGAATGTCGAGCTCGTCGCAGATCGAGGCGAGCTGGACGACCTGCGCCCGGGTCAGGAACTGCGCCTCGTCGAGCAGGATGCAGTGGAGCTTGCGCTTCTTCAGCTCGTCCTCGACCTCGGCGCGGATGTCGGTCTCCGATCCAAAGAGATTGCCGCCGATCTGCAGCCCGATCCGCGAGGCGATCACGCCGGCCGCGACCCGGTCGTCGATCGCGGCGGTGTAGAGCATCGTCTCCATCCCCCGCTCGCGATAGTTGAAATCGGCCTGGAGCAGGGTCGTCGATTTCCCGGCGTTCATCGAGGCGTAGTAGAAATAGAGCTTGGCCATGGCCGCATCTTAGCGCCGCGTCTGTCCGCCGCCAGCGGCTAATCCCGCGGCCATTCCCCGGCGAGGATCGAGAAGAGGACGGTGTCGCGGACATGGCCGGTCCAGGTGATCCGGTCGGCGCGCAGCACGCCTTCGCGCACCGCGCCGAGCTTCTCAAGCGCCGCCTGGCTGCGGGCGTTGCGCGCATCGACGCGGAACTCGACCCGCCGCAACCCGCAGCCGAAGGCGCGCTTCAGCATCATGTCCTTGGCGCGGCGGTTAAAGCCGGTGCCGCGGAAGGCGGGGCGGTAATAGGTGCTGCCGATCTCAAGCACCTGCCGTCCTTCGTCGATGCCGAGGAAGCTCGACATGCCGACCAGTTCGTCGCCCTCGAACAGGACGAAGGTCCGGTTCCGCCGATGGCCGCTCAGGAGACCGATATTGCGGTCGAAATCCTCCGGCCCGTAATTGGTCGCATAGATCCGCCAGATGTCGGAATCCTCGGCGCAGGCGGCGCGCAAGGCGTCGCGATGCCGTTCCTCGAACGGCTCGCCGCTTACCCCTGCGCCAACGAGCGGTCGCCCGAGGGTACCGATATCCAGGTCAGCCACCGGCTGGGGCCTCACACCACAGTGGCTCTCCGGCAATTGCCTCCTCGGGGAAGAATTCGTCCAGTTCGATCTCGTCGAGCGAGGGCCGGTGGCGGTGGTTCAGGCGGCGCCACACGGTGCGGTTGCGATCCTGGTCGATATAGCCCGCCGTGAGCCGGGCACGGCCGGTGAGATAGTTGATGCTGGTGCCCGTCATGCAGCCGCCGGAGACGCCGCTGTCGTCATAGCCGATCAGGCGCATCGCGCCGTCCTGCCAGCGAAAGCGATGGCTCGACCAGCCGCGCAGATGCTCGAACCAGACGACGAGGCCGCCGCGCTCGAGGCGGATTGTCTCCTCGCCCGGCGGCATGTCGCCGGTCGCCGGCACGGTCGGCCTGGGGAACAGGCCCCGATTCACCGCCGCGCGCCGATAGCCGCCGCGTTCGGCGAAGGCCACGAGGAGCAGGTGCGGATTGGTATCGAGTCGCCGGCTTTCGTGGCCCATCGGAATTCCGACGATATTGGCGGGGTCGCGCATCTTGAGCAGCAGCACGAGATCGCGGGCGCCGTCGCCGTTCAAATCTCCCTGCCTGCGCACGAGCATTTCCCAGCCGGCCGGGACGAAGCCCGCCGCGTCGTTCGCGCGGATCGGCAGCTCGGGATAGCTGACCGGGGGCAATTCGACCGGCTGACCCGCAGCCGGGGCGGCGAGCAACAGGGCAGCGGCGACCGCGAACCTAGTCTTCATCCCGCGCAAGATCGCGCGACACGGCGGGCGAGCGCAAGAGCGTATCGATATGGCTGCCCTCGTCGAAGCTCTCGTCCAGGAGGAATTTGAGCTTGGCCGCATATTTGGTGTTCACGCGGCGCGCGACCTCGCTTTGCAGATAGGCGGTGTTGGTGCGCAGCGCCTTCAGCACCGCTTGCGCATTGGCGCCGAGCAGCGGGATCACGAACACGGTGGCGTGGCGCAAATCGGGCGACATCCTGACCTCGGTGACCGAGACGCTGTGGCTGGCCAGGGTCGGGTCGTGGACGCCGCCGCGCATCAAGATTTCGCTGAGCGCATGGCGCACCTGCTCGCCGACGCGCAGCAGCCGGACCGAGCGGCCTTCGGGCGTCTCGGGCTGGCGCATCAGCCGCGCCCTCCCGCCACCTCGCCCCGCATCGCGCGCGAGCTGAAGGTGGCGCGCGCGACCAGCTCGCCCGCCTCGTCGAACAATTCCGCCTCGGTGAAGACGACCGTCCTGCCCAGATTCACGACCCGGCCCTTGCCGACGAACCGGCCGGGCCGTGCCGCCTTCACGAAGGAGACGGTGAAGTCGATCGTCGGCGCGTAGACCTCTCCGTCGGTCATCGCGAACAGAGCCGGGCCCTGCGTGTCGTCGAGCATCGCGGCGAGGAAGCCGCCCTGGACGGTGCCGGCCGGATTGACGAAGCGCTCGTCGGCGGTGAAGCCGATCTCGATCGTCCCTGCTTCGGTATCGACCTCGCGCAAGGTCCAGCCGAGCAGCTTCGAAGCCGGCGGCAGCTCGAACCGGTCGAACACCGAGGGCGGCGGACGCTCCATGCTAGAGCGTCCGCTCGCGCTCCTCGACCTCGTAGGTTTCGAGGGTGTCGCCGGCCTTGATGTCGGTGTGGCTTTCGAAGGTGACGCCGCATTCGAGGCCCGCGCGGACCTCCGGCACATCGTCCTTGAACCGCCGCAGCGACGCGATCGAGCCGTTGTAGATGATCACGTCGTCGCGCATGATCCGCGCCTTCAGGGCCTTGCGGATATAGCCTTCGGTGACGAGCAGGCCCGCCGCCTTGCCGTGCTTGCCGGCGGAGAAGACCTCGCGGACCTCGGCGCGGCCGACCACATTCTCGATCATAAGCGGGCCGAGTTCGCCCGCCATCGCCGCCTTTACCGCGTCGGTCAGGTCGTAGATCACGTCGTAATATTGCATGGCGACGCCCTGGCGCTCGGCGATCTCGCGCGCCTTGGCGTTGGCGCGGACGTTGAAGCCGATGATCGGTGCCCCCGAGGCGCCGGCCAGGGTGACGTCGCTTTCGGTGATGCCGCCGACGCCGGCGTGGAGCACGCGGGCGCGGATGTCCTCGTTCGAGATCTTGTTGACCGCCTGGACGATCGCCTCGACCGAGCCCTGCACGTCGCCCTTGATCACCAGCGGGAATTCGACCGCCTGCTTCTCCTTCAGCGCGGAGAACATCGTGTCGAAGCTCGCCGGCGCGTTCGTCGTGCGCTTGGTGTCGATCACGCTCTGGCGATAGGCGGCGACCTCGCGGGCGCGGGCCTCGTTCTCGACGACGCTGAGCACGTCGCCCGCGCTCGGCACGCCGCCCAGGCCGAGCACCTCGACCGGAAGGCTCGGTCCCGCCTGCTTCACCTGGCGGCCATGATCGTCGATCATCGCCCGGACCTTGCCGGAGATCGGCCCCGCGACGAAGATGTCCCCGACCTTCAGCGTTCCACGCTGAATGAGCACGGTGGCGAGCGGACCGCGGCCCTTGTCGAGCCTGGCCTCGACCACCGCGCCTTCGGCGGCGCGATCGGGATTGGCCTTGAGCTCGAGCAGTTCGGCCTGGAGATGAATCGCCTCGAGCAACTTGTCGAGATTGGTCTTCTTCAGCGCTGAAACCTCGACGTCCTGGACCTCGCCGCCCATGTCCTCGACGACGATCTCGTGCTGGAGCAATTCCTCGCGCACCTTCTGCGCATTGGCACCGGGCTTGTCGATCTTGTTGATCGCCACGATCATCGGCACGCCGGCCGCCTTGGTATGATTGATCGCCTCGATCGTCTGCGGCTTCAGGCCGTCGTCGGCCGCGACCACCAGGATGACGATGTCGGTGACGTTGGCGCCGCGCGCGCGCATCTCGGTGAAGGCCTCGTGGCCCGGCGTATCGAGGAAGGTGATCTTCGACTTGTCCGGCAGGCTTACCTGATAGGCGCCGATGTGCTGGGTGATGCCGCCGGATTCGCCGGCCACGACATTGGCGCCGCGGATCGCGTCGAGCAGGCTGGTCTTGCCGTGATCGACATGGCCCATGATCGTGACCACGGGCGGGCGCGGCTGCAGCGTCTCGGCCGCGTCGACATCCTCTTCCGACTGGATGTCGATATCGCTCTCACTGACCCGCTGAATGTTGTGGCCGAACTCGGTGACGAGCAGCTCCGCCGTGTCCTGGTCGATCACTTCGTTGACGGTGACCGGCATGCCCATTTTGAACAGGGACTTGACCAGGTCGGCGGCGCGCTCCGCCATCCGGTTGGCGAGCTCGCCGACGGTGATCGCGTCCGGGACGACGACGTCGCGGACCTGCTTGGCCGACGGGCCGGCCTCCATATGGGCGCGGCGCTCCTTCTCGCGCGACCGCTTCAGCGCGGCGAGGCTGCGGGCGCGGGCGTCGCCGCCCTCGTCGAGGGCGCGGGTGACGGTGAGCTTGCCGGACTGGCGGCGCTCGTCGCGGCCCCGCGTGGGGCGCGCCGGCTCCGGCCGCTTGACCGGCTGGAAGCCCCTCGGCGCGGGACGGGCGTGACCGGCGCGGCGCCCCTCCTCGGCCTCTTCGGCGACAGGCGCTTCGGCGGCGGGCTCCTCGGCCGGGCGCGCGGCTTCTTCGGCGGCCTTGCGGGCGTCTTCTTCGGCCTTCTCGCGCGCCTCTTCCTCGGCGCGGCGATTGTCCTCGGCGCGGCGCTTCTCGTCCTCGGTCGCGGCCTTGGCCTGCTTGTCCTCGCGGCGCCGCGCCTCCTCGAGCGCGGCGAGGCGGGCGTCCTCGGCCTCGCGCAGCAGCTGCGTCTGACGCTCCTTGCGGGTCGCGGCATCGTCGAGCGGGCGCGCGGCGGGCTTGGGCGCCGGGGCCGGCTCGGGCGCGCGCGCGGCGGGCGCCGGCGGCGGCGCGGCCTCCGGCTTCGGCGCCTCGGCCTCGCCGGGGCGGCCGAGGATCCGGCGCTTCTTGGTCTCGACCACGACGGTGTTCGAGCGGCCATGGCTGAAGCTTTGCTTCACCTTGCCCACTTCCACCGTGCGCTTGATGCCCAGCGGCGCGCGCACGCCCAGTTTCGGCTTGTCAGTCGTCTCGCTCACGCAAATTCCTTCTAGTCACTCACAGCCGAGGCGCCCGGCGATGGCGCCGAGGCGGCCTCTAACCCAGCATCTCGTCCGATAAAAGCGCGCCACCGCCCGATCGCGTGGAGGACGCGCGCCGCGGCGGCCCGGTCCACGATGGCCACATGTACCACATTTTCGCGGCCCAGCGCCAATGACAATATGGCTCTTGGCGCCGGCAAAACCAGTCCCTGGCGGCCGCTGCCCTCTTCCTCCAGCCCGACCCGCCAGGCCTGGGCGAGCTTGCGATTGCCCTCTTCCGACGCGTCGGCGGCGTGGAGCAGGGCATGGACCTCGCCCTTGCGCGCCGCCGTCTCGATCCGCTCCGAGCCGGTGACGAGGTTGCCCGCGCGCGCCTCCAGCCCGAGCCGGTCGAGCGCGGCCTGGCGCAAGGCCGCCTCGATCCGCTCGCCGAGGTCGTCGGGAGCCGAGACCGCATTGGTCTTGAATGCGCGGGCGAGCGCGCCCCGCAACTTGCCCTTCGCCTGCGCCGTTTCGAGCGTGGCGCGGTCGACGCCGAGCCAGGCGCCGCGGCCGGGGGCGCGGGCGCGAACATCCGGGGCAACATCCCCGCCGGGACCGAGCGCGAGGCGGATGAGGTCGTCCCGCGCGGCATGGGCGCCGCTCAGGATGCACCTGCGCTCGGGCGTATGGCCTTTCTTGCCGGCTAGCGACTCATTGGGAGGGGTCCGCAACCGCGTCCTCCCCATCCACGGCACCGCTGTCCTCGTCCTCGAACCAGTGCGCCCGGGCGGCCATGATGATCTCGTTGCCCTGCTCTTCCGAAAGGCCATAGTCGCCGAGCACGCCCCCCTTGTCCTCGGGACGTTTCGCCACCGCCTCCGGGCGCCGCCGCGGCTCGACCCGCTTGCGCGCGATCAGCTCGTCGGTGGCGAGATCGGCGAGATCGTCGAGGGTGCGGATATTGGCCTTGCCCAGAGTGACCAGCATCTGCTCGGTCAGATAGGGCATTTCGGCGAGCGCGTCTTCGACGCCCAGTGCCCGGCGCTCGTCGCGGGCCGCGGCCTCGCGCCGCTCCAGCGCCTCGGCGGCGCGGTTCTGCAGCTCGGCGGCGAGCTCCTCGTCGAAGCCCTCGATGCCCGAAAGCTCCTCGGCCTCGACATAGGCGACCTCTTCCAGCGCGCCGAAGCCCTCGGCGACGAGCAGCTGGGCGAGCGTCTCGTCCACGTCCAGCTCCTCCTGGAACATGGTGGAGCGCTCGACGAACTCGCGCTGGCGCTTCTCGGACGAATCCGCCTCGGTCATGATGTCGATGCCCTTGGCGGTGAGCTGGCTGGCGAGGCGCACGTTCTGGCCGCGCCGGCCGATCGCCAGGCTGAGCTGATCGTCGGGCACCACCACCTCGATCCGATCCTCCTCCTCGTCGATGACGACGCGGGCGACCGTCGCCGGCTGCAGCGCGTTGACGACGAAGGTGGCGAGGTCCTCGCTCCACGGGATGATGTCGATCTTCTCGCCCTGCAGCTCCTGAACGACCGCCTGGACGCGACTGCCCTTCATGCCGACGCAGGCGCCGACCGGATCGATCGAGCTGTCATGACTGATCACGCCGATCTTGGCCCGGCTGCCCGGATCGCGGGCGGCGGCCTTGATCTCGATAATGCCGTCGTAAATCTCAGGCACCTCCAGGGCGAACAGCTTCTTCATGAAGTCGGGGTGGGCGCGGGAGAGGAAGATTTGCGGTCCCCGATTCTCGCGGATCACGCGCAGGATGATCGAGCGGACCCGGTCGCCGACGCGGAGCAATTCGCGCGGGATCTGCGCATCGCGCCGGATAACTCCCTCGGCGCGGCCGAGATCGACGACGACGTGGCCGAACTCGACCCGCTTGACGACGCCGGTGATGATCTCGCCGCCGCGCTCCTTGAACTCCTCATATTGGCGCTCGCGCTCGGCGTCGCGGACCTTCTGGAAGATGACCTGCTTGGCGGCCTGGGCGGCGATGCGGCCGAACTCTATGGGAGGAAGAGGGTCAACGATAAAATCGCCCAGCTTCGCGTCCTTCTGGAGCTTCTGCGCGTCCTCCAGGTTCACCTGCTTGAAATAATCGTCGACCTCCTCGACCACCTCGACGACCCGCCACAGGCGAAGATCGCCGGTCGTCGGATCGAGCTTGGCGCGGATGTCGTTCTCGGCGCCGTAGCGGGCGCGGGCGGAGCGCTGGATCGCGTCCTCCATCGCCTCGATGACGATCATCCGGTCGATCAGTTTCTCGCGCGCGACCGCATCGGCGATCGCGATCAGCTCGGCCCGGTTGGCGGAAACGGCGCCCGGAGCGGACGGGGTTGCGCTGGGAGCTTCGGTGGCCATGATGTTCAGTCCTGTTCCTCTGTGAGTTCTTCGAATTCTTCCGCGCCCTCGGGGGAGAGCGGTTGGGTGGCAGCGATCAGCTTATCGGTGAGCACGAGCTTGGCGGAATCGATCCCGGCGAGCGGCAAGCGGGTCTCGCCCTGCCCCGGCACATCGATCAGCACGTCCTCGCCCGCCGCACCGAGCAGCACACCGCGATATTGACGCCGCGAACCCGTCTCGCCGGAAAGCGTCAGCCGGGCCTCGTGGCCCTTCCAATCCTCATAGTCCCGGCGCCGGGTGAGCGGCCGGTCGATGCCGGGCGAGCTGACCTCCAGCCGGTAGTCGTCCGACAGATGCTCGTGCCGCTCGGCGATCCGCCGGTGCAGC
>NZ_JBQTJC010000199.1:0-2908 GCF_052387495.1 Sphingosinicella sp.
GGCGCCCACCCCCCCGCCCCCCGCCCGTGGGCGGTGGGGGCGGGGCCCGCCGGCCGCGGGGCCCCGGCTTTCGGGGCGCCGCGCGAGACGCCCTTCGATGTGGCGCAGGCCGGACGGAAGTTTCAGAGTTTCGGCTTCCATGGGCGGAAAAAAGGACCTCCCGCGCGGAAGAGCATTTTCCCGGGCCGACAGGGCCAGCATTTTCCGGCGGTGGGCGACCCACGGCGCGGAAGCTGACGAGCTTGACCGCTTCACCTGGGCCATCGTGTCGCCTTTGTCAGCTTCCGACAGCGCGCCAGCGCCGGAATCCGGCCTTCCGGCCGGCCTGGACCCCGGCCACCGCCGGGGAACGAGAGAAGGCCGACACCGCAACCGCCCGCGAATGGTCCCAATGTTCGCAGTCGCCATGGGTGGCGCCGGTACCCTCCGGAACGCGGCGGCGGGAGCGACTGGCATGAGTGGCGCGACTGACACGACTGGCACGAATGTCACATGGTTCGAGGGGGGTCATACCGCCCCGAAAACCGGCGCGGGCGGGCGGCGGCCTCCGAAGATGGGGAGGCGCAGCCCGGCAAAAGCGCGGGCGCGGGGGCGGCGGGAGAGGCGGTCGCGGCCGCCAGCGAATCGGGGTGCCGGTCCATCCGGCAGTTTAGAACATAAAGGGTACGCTGTAGGAAAGTTTTTTGTTATATTTTTGCGGAAGCAACTGAGGAGGGAGGGGTGCTAGAATGTGCCACCCCGTCCGTAAGCAATCTGGGCGCTAAATCGCCTTCACACCTTAATCCGCCCCACCAGCCTTCGCATCGTCGCCCTCGGCAGGAAGCGGCTGGCCTGACTCGTCAGCTTGTTGGGCAGACCCGGGACGACCACCGCCTTGTTCCTGTCCAGCCCCGCGAGCCCGGCGCGGACGACGGGGGCGGCGGGGACCTTGATGCGCTCGAGCGCGGGGCTTTTCGAGCCCGAGACCTGGCTGAACTCGCTCTCGGTCGGGCCCGGGCAGAGGCAGGAGATTTTGATGCCGCTGCCCTTCATTTCGTGGTGCAGCGCCTCGCTGAAGCTCAGCACGAAGGCCTTGCTGGCATAATAGACCGCCATGTTCGGCCCCGGCTGGAAGGCCGCGGTCGAGGCGACGTTGAGGATCGCGCCGGCCCCGCGCTCCCGCATCGGCGGAAGGACGAGGCGGCAGAGCTCGACCAGCGCGCGGACGTTCAGCTCGATCATCTCGCTCTGGCGGGCGAGGGGGAGCGCGGCGAACTTGCCGGCGAGGCCGAAGCCGGCATTGTTGATCAGGGTGGCGACGCTGAGCCCTTCCGCCTCGACGGCGTTGACCAAGCTGGCGGCGGCGTCCGGCTGCGCGAGGTCGAGGGGGAAGACGTGAGCCTTGGTGGGGAGTGTCTTCGCCAGCGCGTCGAGCCGCTCCTTGCGGCGGGCGACGAGGACCAGCTCCTCGCCGCGCGCGGCGCATTGCGCGGCGAACTCGACGCCGAGGCCGGCGGAGGCGCCGGTGATCAGGGTGATCGGGTGGGGCATGGCTGACTCCTCTGAAAAAGAGGGACTGTCCCTATTTATTCCCACCTTATCCTCCCCACGATTTCGTGGGGAGGGGGACCGCACGAAGTGCGGTGGAGGGGCCCCTCCACCATGCTGCGCATGGTCCCCCTCCCCGAGAAATCTCGGGGAGGATTTGGGCGGTCAGTCCCTGACCGTTGCCTTGACGATCTTGCCGGGGGCGCGGGGGGGCTCGCCTTTGGGGAGGGCGTCGATATGCTCCATGCCTTCGACGACCTCGCCCCACACGGTGTACTGGCCGTCGAGGAAGCCGCAATCGTCGAGGCAGATGAAGAACTGGCTGTTGGCGCTGTTGGGATCGTTGGTGCGCGCCATCGAGGCGGTGCCGCGGACGTGGGGCTCGCGGCTGAACTCGGCCTTGAGATCCGGCTTGTCCGAGCCGCCGCCGCCGGTGCCCGAAGGATCGCCGCCCTGCGCCATGAAGCCGGCGATGACACGGTGGAAGACGACGCCGTCGTAAAAGCCTTCCTCGGCCAGCTCGCGGATGCGCGCGACGTGGCCGGGGGCGAGATCGGGGCGCAATTTGATGACGACGTCGCCGCCGCCGTCGCCGGTGTCGAGGGTGAAGACCAGGTTGCTCTCGTCGGCCATTTTTCCGCTTCTCCTGATTGCATTGACCCGTTCGGACTGAGCTTGTCGAAGTCCTTCCCTCTCTTGTGCAGCAAGGGGGAAGGAATGTCCTTCGACAGGCTCAGGACGAACGGAATGGGGATCGAAGGCCGTGCTTAATGCGCTGAAGCGCGCCGCGCCACCCGCCTTCTCGACAGGGCAAGCGCTCCGGCCTAGGAAGCCCCCCGGGTCCATAACCTTCGGCAGGGGAAAGCGAGATGAGCGAGAGCGACCTCGAAACCCCGGACGAGGCGGCCGCGGCTGCGGCGGCGCCCGACACCCGGCTCGACGCGGACGACCGGCTGAAGCCCGAATTCGTCCGCGCGGTGATCGAGCGGGTCGACGCCGGCGACGCCGAGGGCGCGCGGGCGCTGGTCGAGCCGCTCCACCCGGCCGACGTCGCCGACCTGTTCGAGCTGGTCGATCATGACGACCGCCGCGCGCTCGCCGCCGCGCTCGCCGACCTGCTCGACGGCGACGTGCTCGCCGAGATGAACGAGCATGTCCGCGAGGAGCTGATCGACTCGCTCGAGCCTCACGAAGTGGCCGAGATCGCCGGCGAGCTCGAGACGGACGACGCGGTCGCGATCATCGAGGACATGGAGGAGGAGGAGCAGCGCGCCGTGCTGCGCGCGCTCGACCCCGACGACCGCGCCGCGATCGAGGAAGCTCTGTCCTACCCGGAGGAATCGGCCGGACGGCTGATGCGGCGCGACGCCGTCGCCGTGCC
>NZ_JBQTJC010000200.1:0-26849 GCF_052387495.1 Sphingosinicella sp.
GACGTTTTCCCCAATATACCTACCTGAATGGGGACGGACGCGCCAGGATAGAATTTCACGAATCTCTTTTATTTTCAATGTCCATGTACGTCCACAGACGTCCACGTCAGTTCACACCTTAGTCCTCTCACGGCGAAAACACGGGTTCGAGTCCCGTAGGGGTCACCAGCGCTTGCGGCGCCTCCGCTTATTTTTCAGTCCTCTGCCAGCTCGCCTTCATCGGGCGGCTCGGCGAGGCCTTTTGGCGGGCGCGAAAGAGCATTGGCGAGCTTCTCCCGGTCGAGCGCGCCGTCCCAGCGGGCGACGACGATGGTCGCGACGGCGTTGCCGATGAAGTTGGTGAGGCTGCGGCATTCGCTCATGAAGCGGTCGATGCCGAGGATCAGGGCCATGCCGGCGAGCGGCACGGTGGGGACGATCGAAAGCGTCGCGGCCAAAGTGATGAATCCCGCCCCGGTCACGCCGGCGGCGCCCTTCGAGCTCACCATCGCCACCAGCAGCAGTGCGATCTGGTCCCAGAGCGTCAGCTCGATCCCGGTCGCCTGGGCGATGAACAGGGCCGCGAGCGTCATATAGATGTTGGTGCCGTCGAGGTTGAACGAATAGCCGGTCGGCACGACCAGCCCGACGACCGATTTGGCGCAGCCGGCCCGCTCCATCTTCTCGATCAGGCTTGGCAAGGCCGCCTCCGACGAGGAGGTGCCGAGGACGAGCAGCAGCTCGGCCTTGAGATAGCGGATCAGGGCGAGGATCGAGAAGCCGCTCAGCCGCGCGACCGTGCCGAGCACGACGAGGACGAAGATCAGCGAGGTCAGATAGAAGGTCGCGACCAGGGCGCCGAGATTGGCGAGAGTCCCGATCCCGTAGGCGCCGATCGTGAAGGCGATCGCGCCGAACGCGCCGATCGGCGCCGCGCGCATCAGCAACCCGACGAGCCGGAAGACGACGAGGCTGAGCCGCTCGAGCATGTCGAGCACGGGCGCGGCGGGCTTGCCGACCAGCGACAAGGCGATGCCGAACAGGATCGCGACGAACAGGGTCTGGAGGATCGAGCCCTCGGTCAGCGCCGAGACCATCGTGGTGGGGATGATGTCGAGCAGGAAGCCGGTGACGCTGGTCTCGTGCGCTCGCTCGCTATAGCTCGCGATCGCGCTCGCATCGAGCCGGGCGGGATCGACGTTCATCCCCTCCCCCGGCCGCACGACGTTGGCGACGATCAGGCCGACGATCAGCGCCAGCGTCGAGAAGAAGAGAAAATAGGCGAAGGCCTTGCCCGCGACCCGCCCGACGCTGCGCATCTCCGCCATGCCGGCGATACCGGTGACGAGGGTGAGGAAGATCACCGGCGCGATGATCATCTTGACCAATTTGATGAAGCCGTCGCCGAGCGGCTTCAGCGCCTCGCCGACGTTCGGCCAGAAGTGGCCGACCAGCGCCCCCAGCACGATCGCGACCAGGACCTGGACGTAGAGCTGCCCTGCGAGGCGGAAGCGGCGCGGCGCGGCGGCGACGGCATAGTCGGTGGCGACGGCCATGCGCCATGACTATCGGATTTGCGCGGCGGCGCAACGGCTCGCCCTCAGGGGCGGAAACCCGAGCCTAGATCCGGCGGCTTACGCGGACCTCGGCCCCGCCTTTCTGCTCGATCTGTCCCGGCACCACCCAGCGAAAGTCGCTTTGCTTGTCCTGTTCGAACAGGATCTGGCCGGCGCGCGCGGCATCCTCCACGGCCTGATCGAACGAGCCCCGCCAGGGGCCGGTCAAAACCGTCGTGCGGTAGCGAAACTGCCGCTGTGCCATGCGTGCCTCCCACATGGTTAGTCTCGCGTTAACCGTAAATCTGTCGCTTTTTCCGGAGCGGGCGAAAACCGGTGTCGATTTGACAAGGCCGCCGCTTCGGCGAAGGGATATGAAAACGAGTTTTGGGGGCAGCGGATTTGGCCACGCGCATCGAAGACATACCGGCGCTGATCGACCAGCTTTGCGCGATCTACGATGAATCGGTCGCCAATCTGAGGAGCGCGCTGGCGCGTTTCCTCAAGACCGGCGAGCGGCCCAATCCGGCCGAGCGTCTCGACGGTCTGTTCGCCTATCCGGAGCTTCGCATCGATTACCGGATGGGCACCCAGATCGGCCTGCCGGCGCGCGCTTTCGGCCGGCTCAACACCCCGGGCCGCTATGCGACCAGCATCTCCCGCCCGTTCCTGTTCCGCAAATATCTGACCGAGCAGCTCACCTATCTGCTCGGCGACTATGAGGTGGACGTCTCGGTCGGCCGCTCCGCGAGCGAAATCCCCTATCCCTACGTGCTCGACGCGACCGACGATCTGAGGCTCGACCGCGAGCAGCAGGCCGAGGTCGCCTTGTGGTTCCCGACCACCGAGCTCGCCAATATCGGCGATGAGATTTCCGACGGCGAATGGGTCCAGCCGCCCGACGCGTCACGCCCCCTTTCGCTGTTCGACGGGCCCCGGGTCGATTTCAGCCTCGCCCGCCTGCGCCACTATACCGGGACGCCGCCCGAGCACACCCAGCGCTATCTGCTCTTCACCAATTATGTCCGCTACGTCGACGAGTTCGTCCGCTGGGCGGTCGAGGAGCTGCAGAAGCCCGACAGCCCCTATGAGGCGCTCTCGGCGGCGGGCGGGGTCCATGTCACCAAGGACACGCCCGACGCGGTGCTTCAGGTCACCGAGGGCGGCTGGCGGCGGCACCAGATGCCGGCCTATCATCTCATCGCCCCGCGCGGCGAGGGCATCACTTTGGTCAATATCGGCGTCGGCCCCTCCAACGCCAAGACGATCTGCGACCATCTCGCGGTGCTTCGGCCCGAAGTGTGGTTGATGATCGGCCATTGCGGCGGGCTCCGCCCCAGCCAGACGATCGGCGACTATGTCCTCGCCCACGCCTATCTGCGCGACGATCACGTCATGGACGACGTACTCCCCGTCGAGGTGCCGATCCCGGCCATCGCCGAGATTCAGCAGGCGCTCGTCGCCGCCGCGATCGAGGTCACCGGCGAGGACCCGCGGGAGCTGAAGCATCGCCTCCGCACCGGCACCGTCGTCACCACCGACGACCGCAATTGGGAATTGCGCTTCACCCTCTCGGCGCTGCGCTTCAACCAGTCGCGCGCGGTCGCGATCGACATGGAATCGGCGACCGTCGCGGCGCAGGGCTACCGCTTCCGCGTCCCCTACGGCACCCTGCTCTGCGTCTCCGACAAACCCTTGCACGGCGAGATCAAGCTGCCCGGCCAGGCCAACGCCTTTTACGAGCGGGCGATCAGCCAGCATCTGATGATCGGCATCGAGACGCTGCGCATCCTGAAGCGAGAGGGGGCGAAGCTCCATTCGCGCAAGCTGCGCGCCTTCGACGAGCCGCCCTTCCGATAAGGGTGGCGCCGTTCCGCCAAAGGCGTTGCCGATCGACTTTCGTCAAAGAAAAGGCCGGCCGCGACGATCGCGGCCGGCCCATTTTCGTGTCGAGACTTCTCCTCAGAAGTCGTAGGAGATGCCGACCTTGATCCGCCACACGGACGACGACACGTTGACGAAATTGTCGTTGTTGAAGTCGGTTACGCCGTTGAAGCCGGTGATGATGTAGCGGCCCTGCGCATCGACGCCGCCGAGCGACGCGACGTCCTGAAGCCCCGCGAAGTTGCGGCGGCGCTGAACGTTCCAGTCGCTGTCGAGGAAGTTCAGGAAATTGTCGAACATCGCGTAGAGCCGGATCGTATCCCGTACCCCACCGATGCCGAACAGGCGGCCCGGCCCCGGCAGCTCCTGCGAGATGCTGAGATCAAGATCGAAATACCAGTCGTTGGTGCAGGTGTTCCGATCGATCGACCGACCGATATAGTCGCGCGCGCAGCCGAGCGAGTTGGCGAATGCGACCAGATCGGTCACCGCCGCAGCGTTGGACGTTGGCGAGATGTTCGGATCGGTCGGCCCCGTCGGGATGTAGAGCAGGGCGTTGTTGTTCCCCGACGCGCTGTCGTTGAACACGCCGCCGCCGCCGAAGGTCAGGCTGTAAGGCCGACCCGAGCGCGCGACGAAGGTGATGTTGAGGCGTGTGTCCAGATCCTCGAAGAATTGCTCGCGGAAGCTGGTCGAGAAGGTGATGTTGTGCCGGCTTTCGTAAAAGCCGCGCGAGGCGTCCGGATTCTGCCGGTCGAAGGCGGCGGTGAGATCGTAGTTCGACCCCGCCGTCGAGTTGAACAGGTTCCGCCGGTCCTGCGAGTTCGTATAGGCGTAGCCCATCGTGACGAAAGTCGAGCCGCCCGGCGTGAAGATGCCGCCGTCGAAATTCCTCGACAGGATGATCGACGCATTGTGACTGGAATAGCCGTCGGAATTGGTCAGCATCAGTTCGTCGTCGCGGCCGGTGTTGAAGCAGACCGCATTGACGTTCTGATACACCGGAGTCGGCGTGATATCGACGAGTTCCGCCGTGCAGCCGGCGACGTTAGGGTCGATCGCCCGGTAGATCGGCCGGCCGTCGACGGTGAAGCCGTTGAGGCCCAGGGCCGGATTGGGCGTCTGCGACAGGTCGACGATCGTGAATGGGTCCTGGTAGCGGCTGTAGATATAGTCGAGGTTGAGCCGCCAGCCGCTGAAGAAGCCGGAGTCGGTGAAGTTGAGCAGCGACTGGAAGCCGAGACTGGCACGGATCACGCTCGGCATTCGGATATCGGGATCGATCGACTGGGCATCGCCTAGACCGCGCGCGGCCTGGTCGATGCCGTCCTGCCGGATGCAGGTTGGCACGCCAGTGAAGGCGCCGCCGGCGACGACGTCGAGCTGCTGACCGGGCGCCAGGCCGCAATTGGCCGATTGCGTGCTGCCGGTTGCGAAGCCGAAGCCGTTGTTCTGGAAGGCGTTGCCGAACCAGACCAACGGATCGCCGCCCGAGAAGATGCCGACGCCGCCGCGCAGCTGGGCGCGGGAGAAGACGGCGAAATCGTTGAATTCGTAAGTGAAGGCGACGCGCGGCAGCAGGATCGGGTCGAGCGCGTTGAAGCCGGTGTCGTTGCCGAAGCCGTAGCGCTGCTGGAAGACCGGATTGAGGTCCGGCCGCCCGCCCGAGAACCAGTCGAGCCGCAGGCCCGCGACGATGTTGAGCTGGTCGGACACCCGCCACTCGTCCTGGATGAAGGCCGAATAGATGCTGCGGGTGAACCGCGCCGCCGCGTCGTTGACGTCCCCGGTGCGCGAGAAGTTGCCGAAGGCGCCTTCGGTGTTGCCGGCGATGACGTTGTTGGGGAAAGTGGACGTCTGGTTGTTGCCGAAACCCGGCGAGAGCAGGCCCGCCTCGAGATCGGTGAAGTTGCGGAAGACGAGCGTGCCGGTCGCGTTCTGCACGAACAGGTTGAAGATGTTCGCGCGATTCCATTCGAAGCCGACCTTGAACTGGTGGTCGCCGGCCTCGAGATTGGCGACGGCGCGATACTGCTCCAGCCGCGTGCGGAGATCGTTCGCCGAGCGCGAGTTGCCCGGGCCGGCGAGGACGGTCGCATCCGGCGTGCCGGCAGGATTGTCGATGCCGACGAGAATGCGCGGGATCGGATTGGCTGACTGCGCCTCGCCGCCGCCGAACGGATCCTGGAGATCCTGGATGTCGGAGCGCGAATAGCGCAGCTCGGTGGTGAAGCGGTCGGTCCACTGCGAGTAGAGACGGGCCGCATAATAGTTCGACTCGGTGCCGCTGAGATAAAAGGTGTTGAGGCCGACGACGTTGGGACTGTTGCCGGTGAAAAAGTCGTCCGAGCGCAGCGTCGATTCCTCGAGCCGCTGATAGGTGAGCTCGAGGCGGTGATCTTCGTTGATCTGCCAGTCCAACCGAGCGAACCAGCGGTCGTTGGTGAACGGCCGGCTGCGGACGACGCCGCCGGTGTCGATGCCGTAGACCCGGTTCAGTATCTCGGTGAACTGGTCGAACTGCGTCTGGGTGACGCCCCTCACCTCATTGGCGAAGCCGCCGCCGACCGGGCCGTCGTCCTGCGACGAGCCGGCCTCCTGATGCTCATAGGCGCCGAAGAAGAACAAGCGGTCGGGAATGATCGGTCCGCCCAGCGAGACGCCCCAGCGCTTGTCGGCCTCGATCGGGCCGACAATGCGGCCGCCGGCCAAATCGCCGCGCAGGCTGTTGTTCGAATATTCGAAGAAGGCGCCGCCGTGAAACTGGTTGGAGCCCGAGCGGGTGACGACGTTGATCGCGCAGCCGGTGAACTGGCCGTAATCGACGTCGAACGGCGCGAACTGGACCTGGGTCTCGCGCACCGCCGCATAGGGGAGCGGAGTCGAGCTGCGCGACGAGAAGCCGGTGTCGTTGAGACCGTAAATATCGCCCTGGCTGATGCCGTCGACCGTGAAGCTGTTGCCGCGGTCGTTGCCGCCCAGGCAGGAGATGCGGTCGGCGCCGGAACCGCCGGTGGCGGCGTCCTCGCGGTCGAGGCTGACGCGCGGATCGATGCGAATCACGTCGCGAACGTCGCGGTTGAAGCTCGGCGCGTTTTCCAGCACGGCCTCGCCGAAGGCGGTGCCCGGGCCGATCGCGCGGAGCTGCACGTTCGTGCGCGTCGCGGTGACGACGATCGCCTGCTCGTCGCCCGCGGCTGCCGCGGCGTCGAGCGCGAAGGTGAGCGTGGTCGCGCCCTGAATCGAGGTGATCAGCCCTTCGACGGTCTGGCCCTGATAGCCCGAGGCGTTGGCGGTCACGCTATAGGGACCGCCGACGGTGAGGCCGCGCGCCGCGAAGCGGCCTTCCGAATCGGTGCTCAGCGTGCGGACCGCGCCGGTGCGCGTGTCGGTGACCTCCACGGTCGCATTGGCGACCGGCGTCCCGTCCGCCGTGGTGACCTGGCCCTCGACGCTCGAGGTGATGTTCTGCGCATAAGCGGCAACGGGCAAGGCCAGCGCGGTCGTCGCGCACAGGAGCGGAAAAATTCTCATCTGTTGTGATCCCCAATTATCGGGCGGAAAGCCCTTGACCCCCCGGTTGCGGCGCGACTCCAAAAGCACGCTCCCGCCGCAATCGATTGCCCGGCATCTAAGGGCGATTCGGTGACAACATCAAGACTCCTATTGCGCCGCACAACGAATCGATCCGACTGTGGCGCGCCGCCCACATGCGGCGACCGTCTGCCTTTAAAACCAAAGGCTTGAGGCCGATCCGCCGAAATTGGGCGAAGTCCTCGCCGCCGCCGCTACCCAGAAGCCGGCACGGCCCATAAGATCGCCGCCATGAACGACTCGAATCGCCCCGCCAACGCGGCCTCCTCCGATGCCCTGATCGCCCGCGCGCGCACCGCCGCGCTCGCCGCCTACGCGCCTTATTCGCGGTTCAGCGTCGGCTGCGCGATCGAGTCCGTGGATGGCGAGATCGTGGTCGGAGCGAACATGGAAAATGCCTGCTACCGGCTCGGCATCTGCGCCGAGATCGCCGCGCTCACCGCCGCCCAGCAAGCGTTCGGACTCGACAAGATCGCCCGCGTCGCGGTCGCCGGCGGTCATGTCGGGCCCGATGGCGCGCTCGCCGGCAACGCCCCCGTCACCCCCTGCGGCGGTTGCCGCCAGGCGATCCTCGAAGCCGCCCACGTCTCGGGCCGCGATCTCGAAATCACCTCGGCCAACGGCGACGGTACCGAAGCGATCGTCAGCCGCATCTCGGAGCTGATCCCGCTCGGCTTCGGCCCGGCCAGCCTGAAGGATGCGGGGTGAGGTTCAGTGTCGCGCTCGTCCTCATCCACTTGGCCGCCGGAGCGGCATCCGGCGCGATCGCCGGCGTTCTCGGGACGTTGCTGTTCGCCGCCGCGGCCGCCGGACCTGCTGGGCTGATCTTTGGCTTCTTCCTGTCCGGCGGGGGCGTCGTGCTGGGTTTGAAATGGCTCATCATCCCGACCGTCCTCGCGGGTTTCACCCTCTGGTGCGTCGGCGATTCGCGTCCACAGGCGCGCCGCGCCTGGGCCTGGGCTGCGACGGGCGCGATCGCCGGCTTGCTCTGCTATGTCGCGCTGCCATGGCCGCACGTTGTCGCCACCATCGCGCAGGGACCTGAATTGCGTGACCAGCCCGCGCTGATACCGCTGATCTTCACGTTGTCGGGTGTCGGAGCCGCATTCGCCTATTGGGCGACGATGCGGATTGGGTTGTTGTTTCTGCCGGACGAGGCAGCGGCCGCCAGCTAGACCAGCTTGATCTCCCTCAGCCGCTCCTGAAGATAGTCGTCTGCGGTGATCGGCTCGGGATAAAGGTTCGGCCGCTCGGCCGAGATGCAATTGGGGAGCGTCTCGATCAGGAAATCCGAGCGGAAGTGGAGGAAGAAGGGCATCGAGTAGCGCGAGACCCCGCGCCGCTCGGGCGGCGGGTTGACCACCCGGTGGGTGGTCGAGCGCATCACGTTGTTGGTCAGCCGCTGCAGCATGTCGCCGATATTGACGGCGAGCTCGCCGGGCCTGGGCGTCACCGGCACCCAGTCGCCGTCGCGGTCGAGCAATTGCAGCCCCGCTTCCTCGGCGCCGAGCAGCAAGGTGATCGTGTTGATATCCTCGTGCGCGCCGGCGCGGACGTTCGGGCCGTCGCCGGGAATCGGCGGATAATGGAGCAGGCGGAGGATCGAATTGCCGTCCTTCACGGTGTCGACGAAATAATCGTGCGGCAGGCCGAGATAGCGGGCGATCGCCTCAAGCAGCTTGGCCCCGGTCCGGTCGAAGGCGGCGAACAGCTCGAGGAAGGTCGCCCGGAACGATTCGATCTCCGCCGGCCAGACGTTGGGCGGCATCGAATCCTCATATTTGTGCCCCGGCGGCAGCTCACGGGCGACGTGCCAGAATTCCTTGAGATCGTAATGGGTCGCGCCCTTGGCGGTCTCGATCCCGAACGGCGTATAGCCGCGCGCCCCGCCCTTCCCGGCGAGATGATAGCGGCGCTTCACCTCGTCCGGCAAAGCGAAGAACGCCTTGGCCTTCTCCTCGGCGCGCTGGATGAGCGCGTCGGGAATGCCGTGATCGGCGACGATGGCGAAGCCGTAGCGCTCGAACGAGCGGCCCAATTCCTGCGAGAAGCCTTGGGGATCGCGGTCCGCGTCGGTGAGCGAGACGGAGGCGACGGCCTTGGTCGGGGCGAGCGTGTCCATGGCCGCGAAATAGCGCTTCGCCGGGGCGAAGCCAATGCGACTCGTCAGCCCGCCGCGGTCGCGCCCAGGATGAGCCCGGCAAGGGCGGCGCTCATCAGGTTGGAGAGCGAGCCGGCGAGCAGGGCCTTGAGGCCGAGCCGGGCGATCATCGGCCGCTGATTGGGGGCGAGGCCGCCGGTCACCGCCATCTGGATCGCGATCGAGCTGAAATTGGCGAAGCCGCAGAGCGCGAAGGTGACGATCGCGACCGTCGCCGGCGAAAGGCCCGCCGCCGAAAGCTGGCTGAAGGCGACGAACTCGTTGAGCACGACTTTGGTGCCGAACAGGCCGCCGGCGGCCCCCGCCTCGTTCCACGGCACGCCGATCAGGTACATGACCGGCTGGAAGATCCAGCCGACGATCTGCTGGAACGACAGATCGGGATAGCCGAACCAACCGCCGACACCGCCGAGCAGGCCGTTGGCGAGCGCGACAAGGGCGACGAAGGCGAGCACCATCGCCGCCACGGCCACCGCGAGCTTGACGCCGGTCTGCGCGCCCATCGCCGCCGCCATGATGATGTTAGCCGGCTTCTCCTCGCCATGCTCGCCTTCGTCGACCGGCTCCGGCTCAAGATCGCGCGCCTGCGGATCGTCGGGCATGATGATCTTCGCCATGAGGATGCCGCCCGGCGCCGACATGAAGCTGGCCGCGAGGAGGTAGGGCAGGAGATGCTCGCCGATCATGATCGCATAGGCGCCGAGGATGGTGCCGGCGACGCCCGCCATGCCGACGGTCATGATGCAGAAGAGCTGCGCGGGCGTGAGATTGGCGAGATAGGGCTTGATCACCAGCGGGCTTTCCGACTGGCCGACGAAGATGTTCGCGGCCGAGCCCAAAGATTCGACGCGGGTGATGCCGGTGATCAGCCGGATCCCGCCGCCGACCCATTTGATGATCAGCTGCATGATGCCGAGATAGTATAGGATTGAAATAAGGCTGGCGAAGAAGATGATCACGGGGAGCGCCGCGATCGCGAAGCTGTTGCCGCCGACCTCGGGCGCGGCGAGCGGGCCGAAGATGAAGGCGGTGCCCGCCGAGGCATAGCCGAGCAGGTTCGAGACCCCCGTCGACATGCACGTGATTGCTTCGTGCCCGCTTGACCGAAAGTAGTCTTGGAAGGCGATACCGTTGAATACGTTGAAGTAGCGACAGCTCACTGTCTCGTGCCCGGCTGGTCTGTAAA
Organism: Sphingosinicella sp.; assembly: GCF_052387495.1. Lineage (GTDB taxonomy): Bacteria > Pseudomonadota > Alphaproteobacteria > Sphingomonadales > Sphingomonadaceae > Allosphingosinicella. The sequence goes on from NZ_JBQTJC010000200.1 coordinate 10,361, forward strand.
GCGTCAGCACAGCGAAAAGAGCCTGGAGCGCGAAAGCGGCGCCGACGACGCGGAGGCGAATCCACCTGCGGTTCGACGAGAAGGCTACCGCGATGGACAGGATCAACGCGACGCCGACGAAGCCGATCAGAAAGTTCATCCCACTCCCCCCGAAGCCTGGCCCTACCAGACCATCTTTCTTTCCGCCGCCCCGATCGCCAAGTCCAGCATTTCGATCACGCCCTCGATATCCTCCGCGACAAGCAACTGCGCGCGCCGCGCCGGGGACATGAAGCCCGAGGCGGTGACATGATCGAGGAAGCCGATCATCCCGTCCCAGAAGCCGTGGACGTTCAAGAGCGCGAACGGCTTGGCGTGATAGCCCAATGCGTTCCAGCTCCACGCCTCGAACAGTTCGTCGAGCGTGCCGATCCCGCCGGGGATCGCGACGAAGGCGTCGGTGAGATCGGTCATCAGCGCCTTGCGCTCGTGCATGTTGGCGACGAGGTGAAGCTCGGTGAGGCCGGTATGGGCGACCTCGAGGTCGACCAAAGCCTGCGGGATCACGCCATAGGCCTCGCCGCCCGCCTCGAGCACCGCGTCGGCGACCACGCCCATCAGCCCGAGCCGGCCGCCGCCGTAGACGAGCCCGATCCCCCGCGCCGCCATTCCCCGCCCCAGCGCCCGCGCGGTGTCGGCAAAAGCGGGGTCCGCGCCCATCGACGAGCCGCAATAGACGGCAAGGCGTCTCATGCCGCGGCGACCAGCGCCTTGAGGTCCGCCTCGGGGCGGGCGCCGAAGTGGGAGATCACTTCTGCCGCGGCGATCGAGCCCATGCGGAGCGATTCCTCCAGCCCCCGCCCTTCCGCCTGGCCGACGAGGAAGCCGGCGGCGAAGAGGTCGCCGGCGCCGGTCGTGTCGACGATGCCCTTGCCGATGCGGGCGATCGGGGTGCGGACCGCCCGGCCGTTCTCAACCGCGAGCGCGCCCTCGGCCCCGCAGGTGGCGACGAGCAGCGGCACCTTCGCCTGTATCGCGGCGATCGCCGCGTCGCGGTCAGGCGTGTCGGCCAGCTCGCGAATCTCGTTCTCGTTAGCGAAGAGCAGGTCGATGGCGCCCGCCTCGAGCATCGCGATCATCTCCGCGCGGTGCGGCTTGATGCAGGCGATGTCGGAGAGGGTGAAGGCGACCTTGCGCCCCGCCGCGTGGGCGATCCGCATCGCCTCCTCCATCGCCGCGCGGGGGCCCGCCGAGCGCCAGAGATAGGCTTCGAGATAGAGGATCGCCGCGTCCCGGATCTGGTCCGCGTCGAGCGCGTCCGCCGAAAGCTCGTGCGCGGCGCCGCGGAAGGTGTTCATCGTGCGCTGGGCGTCCGGCGTGACGAGGATCAGACAGCGCCCGGTCGGCTCGCCGCCACTTTTCGGCGGGGTGAGGAACTCGACGCCGAGCGCCCGGATGTCGTGGGTGAAAATCTCGCCCAATTGATCGTCGGCGACCTGGCCGACGAAGCCGGCGCGACCGCCCAGCGCTGCCACCCCGGCCATCGTATTCGCCGCCGAGCCGCCGCTGGTCTCGCGGGCCTGGCGCATCTGCGCGTAGAGCCGGGTCGCGCCGTCGGCGTCGAGCACCTGCATTGAGCCCTTCGTGAGCCCCTCTGCCGCAAGGAAATCGTCGGTCGCGGTGGCGATCACGTCCACCACGGCATCGCCGATCGCCAGCACGTCCAGACGGGTCCCGCTCACCGCCGCTTGATACGAGATCGCGCGGCAACGGAAAGCCTCTTTTTGCATCGCCGCAAAGCGGTTACGCATCCCCAATGAGCACAGCACCCGAAGCGGCGGCCGCGCCCGTCTATCCCCGCTCCCTCTTCTGGTTCGCGATCTTCTACGGCGGCATGGTCTGCATCGCCGGCGTGCTGGGCAACAAACAGGTCGCATTGGGGCCGCTCGCGGTCGAGGCGGGCATCTTCGCCTTCCTCTTCCTCGTCATCACCTCGAGCGCGACCGCCGAATTGTTCGGGCGCGCGACCGCGAACAAGCTGGTGCTGGTCGGCTTCGTGCCGCTGATTTTCTCGATCTTCCTGACGATGCTCGTGCTCAACGTGCCGGCCTCCGAGGAGATGGCGCCCGAGCGGCTCGCCGCCTTCGAGCTGATGATGGGCGCGACGCCGCGCATCTGGATCGGCGGCATCGTCGCCTACGGCACTTCCCAGATCCTCAACGTCCTGATCTTCTCCAAGCTGAAGCGCGAGGGCGGCCGGCTGCTCTGGCTGCGCGCGGGAGTGGCGAGCGTGCTCTCGCAGATCGTCGACACGTTCCTGTTCATTTCGATCGCCTTCTACGGCGTTTTCCCGATCGGCGAGCTTTTGCTCGGCCAGATGCTCGCCAAGGTGGTGCTTTCGATCGTGATGGTGCCGCCGCTCATCTACCTCTTCGTGGCGCTCGGCCGCCGGCTCGACGCGCGCGGCTAGTTCGTCCAACGCCTGAGCGCGACGCGCGAGGGCTGGATGCGGGCGTCGATCAGCACGCTCTCGCTATATTCGCTGTCCAGCAGGGTGACGCGCAGGTCGAGCGCGAACCAGCGGGTGCGGATCTGCGGCTGGAGCTGGGCGTCCAGGGGAATCGCCAGCTCGCTCAGCGATTCGGTGCGCCAGAAATCGACCAGATTGTCCCAGCCGCCCGCCGGCCGCGCCGCGATGATCCGCGCCGCGCGCTGGCGATCGATCTGGCCGGGCGCGAGCATCGCCAGCAGCGGCGCCTGCTCGGGGAGCAGGGTGTTGACGTTGATCGGCGACAATTCGGTGCTCGGCATCACGCAAAGCCACGGCCGCAGGCGGGCATAGGTTTCGGGCGTCATCCCGGCCAGCGACTGGGCCTCGCCGATATCGGCGAACAGAGTGTTGGCGGTGCGGTAGGGCGCATCGCCGCCCTGGAAGGCGCCGTCCTCGGCGCCGAGCGGCCCGGCCCGGGCGTCGCTGTCGACCCAGTCGGCGGCGGCCTCGGCGATCCGCCGCGCCTCCGCCTCGGGCACCTCCAGCGCGATCATCAGCCCCGTGAACTGCGCCACGCCGGTATTGCGCCGGGTCAGCCGGGTGCGCGGATCGCCCTCGGCGACGCTGTACAGGCTGACGCAATTGCGACCGTCGCTGATCCGCGCCTCGGCGAGCGCGCCGCCGGGCATCGGAATGCGCCGCACCGCCCCGTTCCAGCCGCCGGCGTTGGTGGTTCGCTCCGGCTGGCGGGCGATCATGTCGTCGATGGTCAGGATAACGAGCTGCTCGACGCCCTGCGCGTGGGCGCGCGCCTGTTCGAGCGCGACGACATTGGTCGCGATCGCGCGCGACAGCCGCCATTTCTCGATCGCCGCCGCCGCGAGCGCCCCGGTCACCACGACCAGCAGCAGCACCGCGAGCAAAGCCGCGCCGCGCTCGCCCGGCGGGACGGGCCGCCTCACCGCCCGGTCCCGACGACGAAGAGCTGGCGGACCATGCCGTGCCGCTCGGAATCGGTGATCAGCTCGACAGCGACCGGGAGCCGCAGCGGGTCGCTCTCGTCCCACACCTCGCGCCAGGTGCCGCGATCGTCGCGGTAGCGCAGGCGGAGCGCGCGCACATCGTCCAGCAGGGTCATCGCAATGCCGTCATTGCCGCCGTCGACCTGGGCGAAGGCGAGCCGCTCGAGCCGTCCGCCCTCGAGGCGATAGCCGACCCTTTGCACCGCGGCGTCGCCCACGGCGCCCCGGTCCCAGCCGCGCCGGACGAACATCAGCAGCATCGGCTCGTCGCCGCCCCGTCCGGTGAAGGCGCGGGTCGGGCGCCCGTCGCGGTCGCGGTACCGGCGCGGCGCGGCCTGGGCGAGAGCGGCGGTGAGCAGGGCGTCGACGCGGCGGAGCTCGCCCAATTCGGCGAGCAGCCGATCCGAAGTCGCTTGGGTGCGTGCGCTGACCGAGAGCAGGCCGACCCCCGCCGCCGTGATCATCCCGAAGATCGCCAGCGCGACCAGCATCTCGACGAGCGTGAAGCCGTTCCGCCTCATTCGCCTGCCCGCCGAAAGATCGTCAGCCGGGCGCGCCCCGGGCCCCCGCCCATGTCGGTCACCGAAATCTCGATCTGCTGGATGCGCGCCTCGGGCGAGCGCATCACATTGCGCGTCCACGCCCAGCGCCGCCCGGCATTGACCGCCTGGCCGGTCTCGCTGCCGAAGGCGGGTGGGCCCGGATCGGTCAGCGTCTCGACCGCGATATTGCCGGCGACGAGCTGGGCGATCGCCTGCTCGTTCAGCCGCGCGCTGTTCGCCGCGGTCGCGCCGCCGAGACGGAGTAGGGCGAGCGCCGCCAAGCTGAAGATCGCCAGCGCGACCAGCATCTCACTCAGCGTGAAGCCTTGTTCGTGAGGCCTACCGCCGGACATGGACCGTCCCGTCGCCGCGAATCTCGACCGAGGCGGCACGGCCGCCGCGGCGCAAGGTCACGGTCAGCGGCTCGGCGAGCCCGGTCGTATCGAAGCGGGTGCTGCCGCCGGCGACCTCGGTGCCCTCGCCCCAGTCGTAATGGACCGGCGGCTGCCAGGCGCCGCCCGAACGGCGGGCGATGTCGTAGCCGCCCGGTCCCGCCTGCAGCATCGCCGGGCGCGATTCGACGATCGCATTGTCGCGCGCCGCCTTGGCGCGGGCGGCGAAGCGCTCGGCCTCGGCCTGCACGCTGCCGCCCGGCTCGGGAATGGCGAGCGCGACCGCCGTCGCCGCGAGCGCGATGATCACGATCACCACCATCAACTCGACGAGCGTGAAGCCGTGTTCGGCGGAACGCCGCCATGACTCGAAACCGGACTCGGAGGAGCGCATCCGCACGCGCTTATGGCGGCGCCGTTTCACCCCTGTTGCAACCGCACACGCGCCCGCGCGGGATAGAAGAGCGCGAGCAAGCGCGCCTGGAGCGTCTCGGCCTCGTCGGCCTCGAGATCGATAATCTCCGGTGCATTGAGCGGCGAGCCGCCCGCCGTGTCGACGAGCAGGCTCGCAAGCTTCAGCGGTCGTTGCACCGGCCCGCGCGTCACCCAGAGTGTCTGCGTCTTCTCGAACGGCACCACCCAGATTCGCCGCTTGAGCAGCCCGCCGGAGACGAACAAAGCCCGTTCGCCGAGCGCCCAGCCATGCTTGCGCCAGCGCAGCACCGCGCCGACCGCGAACAGGGTCATCGCGGCGGCGCCCGCCCCGGCCCAGGGCTCGATCGCGAAGGCCGCGGCCGCGGCGATCCCCGCCAGCACCAGCCAGGGCGCCGCCCGCCTGATCAGTCCCCGCCGCGGCATCCGGTGAAAGGCCGCGCGCTCGGGCGGGGCCGGGAAGCCCGCCTCGGCAAGGATCGGCAGCACTTCCGCCATGCGCGCGAACGGCGCCGCGACCTGCACCCCACCCTCCTTCCGGTCCGCGCCGAGCGTTTGGAAGGACAGCGAATGCCAGCCGAACAGCCGCGCGATCGGCCCGCTCTCGATCAGCGCCGCCTGGGTGCGGCGGAGCGGGATCACCACCTCGGACAAGGTGAACAGTCCGCGTCGCCGGCGGAAGCCCGCCGGGGCACGGGTCAGGCGGAAGCCGAAATCGCGCATCACCGTCCGCACCACCCCGGCGACGAGGCCGAGCAGCAGGATCAGCGCCGCCAGCGTCAGGCTGGTCTGGATCGTCAGGAACGCCGCCGCCTCGTCCGCGCGCCGGGACGTGGCCAGATCCTCCAGGTCGACGAGGTTGAACTGCTCCAGATATTGCAGCACGGCCATGATCGCGGCGAGGAAGATCAGCGAGAAGTTGAACAGGCCGGCGAGCAGCAGCCGCGGAAAGGCCATCGCGAAGAGGACGCGCTCCTCGGCCAGAGCGGGCATCGGCTCGCCCGTCTCCGCCTCATCCGTCGCCGCGAGGGCAGCGCCCCGCCGCACCCTGTCCCTCAGCGCATGGGCGTCGCCGAGCGCGATCATGTCGAGATTGCCCTCGTCCTTGGCCGAGCCGCCGGTCTCGATCCTGACCCGGGCAGTGCCGAACAGCCGCGCGAGCAGAGGCTGCTCGATCGCGATGTCCTGGATCCGGTCGAACGGGATCACCCGGCGCTGGCGGTGGAGGATACCGCGTTCGATCACGATCTCGCCCGCGGCGATCGTGTAGGTGAAACGCCACCAGGCGAGCAGCACGAACAAGAGCGCGACAACCGAGGCGATTCCCACCATCAGCAGGATCGGCCACAGCCCTCGCCCGCTGTTCGCGATGCCGATCCCCGCCGCGACGATGCCGGCCGCGGCCTGCGGGATGACCTTCAGCCAGCGGACCGCCAGCGTCGCCGGATGCAGCCGGCGCGGCGCGTCGCCGGTCTCGCTCACACCAGATCCTGGCGGATCTTGGCGCGGATCCGATCGCGCATCCGCCCCGCTTCCTCGTGCGGCAGGCCGGGCAGCGGCACCGCGGCGCCGCGCGTGCCGGCGGGGTGGAGGATCAAGGTGCCGAGGCCGTAGCGCCGCTCGATCGGCCCCTGCGCGACGTCGATATGCTGGACTCGGCCGAAGGGAACGACGGTGAGCATCCGGAAGAACAGGACGTGGCGGATGTGGAGTTCATCCTCCTCCTCGCGATAGGACCAGGCGCGGTAACGCCGCAGCGGCAGCGCGACGAGGGCGAGCAGCCCGAGCAAGGCGGCCAGGCCTAGGACCAGCCCGAAGGGCACGGCCGTCTCGCGCAGCGGCCCGGCGTCGAGGACGAAGGCCGGCACGAGCAGCACCGGCAAGGCGAGCAGGGTGCGGATGCGCAGCACCTTCTTCTGGTCCGGATGGAGCGGGGTCATCGCCGCCCCCGCCGCCGCTCCTTCGGTCATTTCGCTTGTGGTCACACCATCGCCCTCCCATCCCGGACTTAGGGTGTGGTGACATTCAAGGAAAGACAGGGAAAGAGGGCCGCCATGATGCGTTCGAGTCGCCAATGAGGTCCCGTTCCTTCCTGCGCGCGCTGCTGACCGGGGCCGGAATCGGCCTCGTCCTCCTCGTCGCCTGGCTGCTGCTGCGTCCCGGCGCGCCCGAGCCCGCCCAGCAGCTCCCCGCCGAATTCAACCCGGCCGATTTTGTCAAGGCGCGGCCGCGGCTCGACGCGCCCTATGTCGTCAGCGACTACGAGGTGGTCGACGCGATGCTCGCCATGGCCCAAGTGCGTCCGAACGACGTGGTCGTCGACCTCGGCTCGGGCGACGGCCGCATCCTGATCGCGGCGGCGCGCAGCCATGGCGCGCAGGGCTTTGGCGTCGACATCGATCCGATCCGCATCCGCGAATCGAACGCCAACGCCCAGGCGGCCGGAGTCGCGCACCGGGTCAGCTTCCGCCAGCAGGACCTGTTCCGCACCCCGATAAGCGGCGCCGACGTGCTGACGCTCTATCTCTCGCGCGAGATCAACGCGAGGCTGCGCCCGCGCATCCTCGCCGAGATGCGGCCCGGCACGCGCGTCGTCAGCCACGATTTCGACATGGGCGACTGGCGCTACGACCAGCGCCAGCAGGTCGGCACCGCGAGCATCTATATGTGGATCGTCCCGGCCCGGGCCGAAGGGACGTGGCGGCTGAACTCGAACGGCGGCGGCGGCACGCTCCAGCTCGACCAAAGCTTCCAGCTGGTCGGCGGCACGCTGACCGGCGCCGGCGGCGAGAGCGGGCGGATTGCGCAGGGGCGGATCGCGGGCGACGTCATCCGCTTCGTCACCCATCTCGGCGGGCGGCGGCGCGAATTCGAGGGCCGGATCGAGGGGGATCGCATCGTCTCGACCAATCCGCGCCACCGCTGGACAGCGACCAAGACCGGCTGATGTATCTGGCGCTCGTCGGCCTCGCGCTCGCCTGGGCGGCGATGCTGCTCTTCGGCGGGATGGAGTTCGATCGCGGCCTGCTCCTCGTCGCTTATGCGGGGCGCGATCCTACGGTCACCGAGGTAGCGCGCTGGCTGACCGAGCTGGGCGGCTTTCCCGTCCTGATCGCCGCCACCGCCGCTGGCGCCGCCTGGCTGCTCTGGCGCCGCGAGTGGCGGAGCGCGCTGCTGCTGGCCGCGCTCCCCCTCTCGGGCCGCCTGCTGGTCGAGCTACAGAAGGAATGGACCGAGCGGCTGCGGCCAGACGCGAACGAGCCGCTCGTCGCGGTCGAGACGCTCGCCTTCCCGAGCGGCCATGCCGCCAATGCGACCTTGGTCTGGCTCGGCCTCGCCTTGCTCCTGCCGCGCTCGGAGCGGATGCGGGCCTTCGCGGTCTGGGGCGCGGTCTGGCTGGCGCTGGCGGTCGGAATCAGCCGGGTGATGCTCGGAGTCCACTGGCCGAGCGACGTCATCGCCGGCTGGAGCTTCGGCCTGTTCTGGACCCTGCTCATCCTGCGCCTCGCTGGCCATGGTGTGGCGGAGGGAACGGCGCCTTCCGCCGCTCATTGATGCGGGTGAAGGAGAATCGCCATGGACAAGACCCGCCCCGACGACAGCGAGATTATCGACCGCGCCGAGGATGCGCCCGGTCAGAGCGGCGTCTCCGGCGGCAATCTCGCCCGCGACATCGCCTCGCGCGCCGAGGAAGAGCATGAGATCGGCAGCGGCGGCGACGAAGGTGACGCTGTCACCCGCGTCCACGGCAGCGACAGGCCCAAAGGCGGCGACACGCCGACCTTACCCAACCGGAATTGAAACCCAACCCCCCTCTCCCCGCCGGGGAGAGGGTTCACTCCTTCCGGAGCACAACGGAAATGTTGTTCGCCGGCATCGGGACCACCGTCTCCAGCCGGAAGCCGTGCTTTTCCGCCTCGGCGACCACCGCCTCCAGCTCGCGCAGTCCCCATTCCGGGTCGCGCGCCCTGAGACTCGCGTCGAACGCCTCGTTGCTGGGCGCGGTCTCGACCCCGGCCTGACGATAGGGGCCGTAAAGATAGAGCGGCGCCCCGCTTGCCAGCAGCCGCCCGGCGCCGCGCATCAGTCCGACGGTCGCCGCCCAGGGGCTGATATGGATCATGTTGATGCAGAGAACTGCGTCGGCCGCCCCGACCGGCCACTCCGCCGCCCGCGCGTCAAGCGCGACGGCGGGGAGCAGATTGGCGACGCCCGCCCCGGTTCGCCACGCCTCGATCGAGCGCAGCGACGCCGGCTCGGGATCACTCGGCTGCCAGAGCAATTCCGGGAATTCGCGCGCGAAATGGAGGATATGCTCCCCCGTCCCGCTCGCCACTTCGAGCGCCAGCCCGCGCTCGGGCAGCACGCTGCGCAGCACCTCCGCGATCGGACCCGCATTGCGCGCGACATGCGGCGCCGAACGACGCGCGTCGGCCTCCGAGGCGGTCACTCCTCCGTCCCGGCCACCGCCGCGAACCGCGCCTCGCGGAACCAGCGCCACACGAACAAGCCGATCGTTGCCGGCAAGGTCGCATAAGCGAGCGGCGCGAAATTCTCGGTCGCCTCGAACCGGCTCAGGAGGACCGAGACAAGCCCGGTGGCGACCAGGATCAGCCAGATCCGAGTCTCGCCCTGCGCCGCATGACGGTTCCCGGCGTCGAGTTCCGGATTGCGCCGCGCCTCGCGGAACAAAGCAGCGGTCGTCGCCGCCATCGCAACGAAGCCGAGCCCGTAGATGAAGAAGAGGTCGCCGAGGTCGCCGACGAAGGGCGTGCCGCCGCCGCCGAGGAAGCTGCTGAACGAGCGCGCCATCGCGCGGAGCGGCTGCACGTAAATCAGCACCAGGAAGACGAGCAGCACGCTGAGCAGCACCGACAGCCAGTCGCCCTCGCCGCGAAAGCCGCGCCAGCGGACATGGGCGAACCAGAACATCGCAATGATCGCGAAGCCGATCGCGAAGGCGGGGACCTCGGCAACCGCCGCCGAGAGCATCGCATAGTCGCTCGGCGCCTCGCTCCCGCCAATCACCAGCAAGGTTACGGCGAAGGCGAAGGCCGCGTCGGTGAAATTGTCGAGCCGGCTTGTCATGCCCTTCCCCTCCGGCCGCTACTCCGCCGCTTCGGCGGCTCCCAGCTCCTTATAGACCAATATCGGCTTCCTCGCCGCGAGCGTCTCGTCGAGGCGGCGGCGGGGGGCGTGGACCGGGGCGGCCTTGAGGCTCTGGTCGCCCGCCTTGGCCCGCTCGGCGACGCTCTTCAGCGCGCTGATGAACTGGTCCAGCCCCGCCTTGCTCTCGGTCTCGGTCGGCTCGACCAGCATCGCGCCGTGGACGACGAGCGGGAAATACATCGTCATCGGATGATAGCCCTCATCGATCAGCGCCTTGGCGAGATCGAGCGTGGTGAGGCCGCCGGCGAAGCCCTTGTCGCTGAACAGGGCCTCGTGCATGCACGGCCCGCTCGCCGCGAACGGCGCGTCGAGCACGCCGTCCAGCGCGCGCAGCACGTAATTCGCGTTGAGCACCGCGTCCTCCGCGACCTGCCTGAGGCCGTCCGCGCCGTGACTGAGGATGTAGGACAGCGCGCGGGTGAACATCCCCATCTGGCCGTGGAAGGCGGTCATCCGCCCGAAGCTCGACCCATGATGCTCGCCCGCGGTCTCCTCCTCGACCAGCGCGTATTGATCGCCCCGCTTTTCGACGAAGGGCAATGGCGCGAACGGGCTCAAGGCTTCGGAGAAGACCACCGGCCCCGAGCCCGGCCCGCCGCCGCCATGCGGGGTGGAGAAGGTCTTGTGGAGGTTGATGTGCATCGCGTCGATGCCGAGGTCGCCGGGGCGGACGCGGCCGACGATCGCGTTGAAATTGGCGCCGTCGCAATAGACGAAGGCCCCCGCCGCGTGCACCGCCTCGGAGATCGCGATCATGTCCGGCTCGAACAGGCCGCAGGTATTGGGATTGGTGATCATCACCGCCGCGACGTCCGGCCCGAGCCGCGCCTTCAGCGCCTCCAGGTCCACCCGGCCCGCGGCCGTGGCCGGAATATCCTCGACCCGGTAGCCGGCGAAGGCCGCGGTCGCGGGATTGGTGCCGTGCGCGCTCTCCGGCACCAGCACCACCGCGCGCGGGTCCCCCCGCGCCTCGAGCGCCGAGCGGATCGCGAGCAGGCCGCAGAGTTCGCCGTGCGCCCCCGCCTTCGGGCTCATCGCGACGCTGTGCATCCCGGTGAGCTTGACCAGCCAGCCGGCGAGCTCGTCGATCACCTTCAGCGCGCCCTGCACCGTGTCGACCGGCTGGAGCGGGTGGATATCGGCGAAGCCCGGCATCCGCGCGACCTTCTCGTTGAGCCGCGGATTGTGCTTCATCGTGCACGAGCCGAGCGGGAAGAGGCCGAGGTCGATCGCATAATTCTGCCGGCTGAGGCGCGTATAGTGCCGCACCATCTCCGGTTCGGAGAGGCCGGGCAGCCCGATCGGCGCCTCTCGCCGAAGCGGCAGCAAGCCATGGTAGACCTCGTCCAGCTCGCCCTCATGGTGCGACGAGACCGCGCTGGCCAGGTAGGCGGGCTGCAGGTCGACGCCGCAGCCGTCCTCCCGGCCCATCTCGAAGATCAGCGGCTCCTCGAGCATCAGCGCGCGGTTTCCGGTGAAGGTCTCCGCCTTCGTCTCCGACACTTCCGGGGTCTGCGGCCGCCAGCCGCCGGGATTCGCGCTCATGCCAGCACCTCCCGCAGCGCCGCGTCCAGCGCGTCGATATCCTCGCGCGTCGCGGTCTCGGTGAAGGCGAGGACCAGCCCGTTCGCCAGCTCCGGCGCGTCCGGATAGAGGCGCCCCAGCGAGACGCCGGCGAGAATGCCGCGCTGGGCGAGCTCGCGCACCACCGGCCGCGCTTCCTGCCCGAGCACGATGGTGAACTCGTTGAAGAAGGTTCGATTGAGCCGCCGCGCGCCGCCGGGCAGCCAGGTCAGCTTCTCCGCCGCATAGCAGGCGCGGTCATGACTCGCCTCGGCCAGCTTCCGCAGGCCCGCCTCGCCGAGCAAAGTCAGATGCATGGTGAAAGCGAGCGCGCAGAGCACCGAGCTGGTGCAGATGTTCGAGGTCGCCTTCTCGCGGCGGATATGCTGCTCGCGGGTCGACAGGGTCAGCACGAAGCCGCGCTTGCCTTCCGCGTCCTGGGTCATGCCGGCGAGCCGCCCGGGCATCTGCCGGACGAACTTCTCCTGGCAGGCGAAGAGGCCGCAATAGGGCCCGCCGAACTGGAGGCCCACGCCGAGCGACTGGCCCTCGCCGACGACGATGTCCGCGCCCATCTCGCCCGGACTCTTGAGCAGCCCAAGCGCGACCGGCTCGGTCACCACCGCGATCAGGAGCGCGCCTTTCTCGTGCGCGCGTTCGGCGAGCGCCGACATGTCACCGATCCGGCCGAGTATGTCCGGATACTGGACGACGACGCAGCTTGTCTCGCCGTCGATCCGGTCGAGCAGCTCCGCTGCGTCGGTTTCTCCGCTCAGGCTCGGCGCACGTACGTCGAGCACGTCCCCGGTGAACTTCGCCATCGTCCGCGCGACCGAGACGTAATGCGGATGAAGCCCGCTCGAGAGCAAAGCCTTGCCCCGCCGCGTCACCCGCCGCGCCATCGCGATCGCCTCCCAGCAGGCGGTCGAGCCGTCGTACATGCTCGCATTGGCGACGTCGCAGCCGAACAGCCGCGCGACCTGCGTCTGGAACTCGAACAGGACCTGGAGCGTGCCCTGCGCGATCTCGGGCTGATAGGGCGTGTAGCTGGTCAAAAACTCGCCGCGCTGAATGAGATGATCGACGCTCGCCGGGATGTGGTGGCGATAGGCGCCGCAGCCGATGAAGAAGGGCCCGTCCCCCGCCGCCACGTTCATCCGCGCCATCGCGCCCAGCTGCCGCTCGACGCTGAGCTCGGAAGCGTGATCGGGGAGGCCGTGGATCGTGCCATCGAGCCGCGCCGCCGCGGGCACGTCGACGAACAGATCGTCGATCGACTTGGCCCCGATCGCCGCGAGCATCTGCGTCCGGTCGGACTCGGACAATGGTAGGTAACGCATTCAGGTCTCCAGGCTCAGTCCGGCTTCACCATCGAGAAGCGCAGGCGGACATAATCGGCGGCGATGATCCCGTCTGGCCGGCGCAGCGCCGGAGCGACCCGCGCCTCGACCGCCGCGCCGATCTCGTCGCGCTCCCATTCGGGCACCATCGCCACGTCGAGCAAGCCGGCGCGGAAGGTCTTGACCCAGGCGGTCACGCCCTCGGCGAGCGGCGTCGGCCGCGCGATCAATTCGGCGCGGACCTCGCTGAAGCCGGCGACGCAATAGAGGCGGGTGAATTCCTCGACGTCGGGATACCAGGCCGGGTCCCGCTCCGGCATCGGATAGCCACGCCCGGTCAGCTCCTCGCGGAGCGCCGCGCGCAGGGTGGCGAGATTGCCCGCCCCGCCCATCTCCCCGGCGAAGCGGCCGCCGGCGCGAAGCGAGGCGAAGATGCCCGTCGCCACCGCGTCGGCGTCTGTCATCCAGTGCAAGGCCGCGTTCGAGAAAGCCGCGTCGAACTGGCCGAAGCGCGCGGTCTGCCCCTCGATGTCCAGCGCCTCGGCGTCGGCGACGAAGGCGTCCACGCCCCGCGCCCGCGCCGCCTCGACCATCGTCTCCGAACTGTCGATCCCGATCGCCCGCGCGCCCGCCGCTGCGATCCGCTCGGTCAGCACGCCGTCGCCGCAGCCGACGTCGAGGATCAGCTCGCCCGGCTGCGGCGCGAGCAATTGCAGCGCCGCCTCCCCCAAGGCCGGCACGAAGGCGCCCGCTTTGGCATAGTCGCCCGCCGACCATTGAGAGGTGACGTTCACCATTTGCGTGTGCTGCTCACAGGCTCTCGCAATAGTCTTTGTACTGCTCGCCGTTCATCAGCTCGCTGACCTCGTGATTGTCCGAGAGGGTGAGCTTGAAGAACCAGCCCTCCCCTTCCGGATCGCTGTTCACCAGGTCCGGCTGGTCGGCCAGCGCCTGATTGCCCTCGGTCACCGTCCCGCTCACCGGCGCGTAGACGTCGCTCGCTGCCTTGACCGATTCGACCACCGCGGCCTCGCCGCCCTTGGTGACGCTCTTGCCCGCCTCGGGCACCTCGACGAAGACGATGTCGCCCAACTGGCCCTGCGCGAAGTCGGTGATGCCGACAATGGCGTGATCGCCCTCGATCCGCACCCACTCATGCTCCCTGGTGTAATAGACGCTCATCACTGGGCTCCCTTGCGACGATAATTGTGGGGGACGAAGGGCATCGCCGCGACCTTCGCCGGGAAGAGCTTGCCGCGCTGGGCGAGCGTCACTTCGGTCCCCGGCACGGCATAAGCGGTCGGCACATAGGCCATCGCGATCGGCCGCTCGAGGCTGGGCGAGAAGCCGCCCGAGGTGACCTTGCCGACCTCGTTGCCCTCGGCGTCGACCATCATCGCGCCCTCGCGGACCGGCTGGCGCCCCTCGACGAACAGGCCGACGCGCTTGCGGATCGGGCCGTCGGCGAGCTCCTTGGCGATCCGGTGCCAGCCCGGAAAGCCACCTTCCGCGCGCCGCCGCTTCGAGAGCGCGAAGACGAGGTCGGCTTCGACCGGCGTCGTCGTGAAATCGAGATCGTGGCCGTAGAGTGGCAGCCCCGCCTCGAGCCGCAGCGAATCGCGCGCGCCGAGCCCTATGGGACGCACCTCCGGCTGGTCGAGCAGGGCGTTCGCGAGCGCCTCCACGGCGCGCGCCGGCACCGAAATCTCGAACCCGTCCTCGCCGGTATAGCCCGAGCGGCTGATCCAGGCCGGAATGCCGTCGAGCTCGAACGCCGCGGCGGTCATGAAGGTCAGCTCCGTGACCCCGGGCGCCAGCCGCGCGAGCGCGTCCACCGCCTTCGGCCCCTGCAGCGCCAGCAGCGCCTGCTCGCGCATATGGTCGAGCACCGCCCCGCGCGGCAGCTTCGCCTCCATATGCTCGATGTCGCCCGCCTTGGTGGCGCCGTTGACGACCATGTAGAAATGCTCGCCGCGCCGCGTCACCATCAGGTCGTCGATGATGCCGCCGTCCCCGGTCAGCAGCAGCGAATATTTGGGCTTCGAATCCTTGAGGATGGCGAGGTCGGCGGGAAGCAGCGCCTCCAGCCCCTTCTCCGCCTCCGGCCCGCCGATAAGCAGCTGGCCCATGTGGCTCACGTCGAACAGCCCGGCGCTCGCCCGAGTCCACTTATGCTCGGCGATGATCCCCTCATATTGGATCGGCATCTTATAGCCCGCGAAGGGGACCATGCGCGCGCCCAGCCGGCGGTGCCAGCCGTCGAGGGGAAGCGGGTCTGCCTGATCGTCGCTCATGCCCGTGCTCCGGCTTCAAGTATCGGACCGACCGCACGAGCGGCCGGAAAGGTTCCAATACCCCCTCTGTCGCCGGGACCTGAGAGCTTTCCCCGCCATAGCCCGCAAGGGCGACGGAGGGTTACCCCTTCGGTGGCCCACCCCCGATGCCCGAAGGGCGAGGCAGGCGCTTTCCAGAGCGTCCAGTCCGCGCGGTCCGTTTGCCTGAGAGATTCCGGGGGCGGTTGCTCCTTCGGCGCCCGCCATCGCCCGGAGACGATCCGGGCGAAGGAGGGACTCTCCCGCGCGTCCTAGGGACGGCGCGGGCATGGCGGAGCGAATGACGCGAGTCAATCAGCCTCGGTGCCGATGCTCAGGTCGCGCGTCCGCAATGGGTGGAAAGCGGACATCTGAGCCGAACGGAATGTGTCGTAGCAAAGGCTGCAACGGCACCGAAGTGGCCTGGGGATTGGCACGTCGCCGGGCCTCAAGCAGTATCTAGCCCTAATCGGACCCCCTATTAACCAAGCCTCAGATGCAATACGGTTCCTAGCGAGGAGGTAACGGTTCGATGCAGACTGAGCTCTCAATGGCGGATCAGCAGCTTCTCATCGAAACCAGGAATTACATTCTTGACCAGGTTCCGGAGGCAATCTTCACGATCGGAGTGGATGGTAAGATCAACTACTTCAACGAGGCATGTTTGCGCCTCGCCGGGCGCACGCCGCTGATCGGGAGGGACACCTGGTGCGCCATGTGGAAAATCTATGACGAGAACGGCGTCGAGGTGGCTCCGGAAGAATCCGCAGTAGCGACTTCGCTCCACACGAAGACGTCGATCCGCGGCGGTGAACTGACCGGCGAACGGCCGGACGGATCGCGCTTCCAGTTCCTATACCATACAACCCCGCTGTTCGATGAGGGCGAGCTTACTGGATCGCTGGCACTCCTGATCGACATCACTGCGCAGAAGGAAGCTCAGGCAAGGCTCAAGCAGCTCGAGGGCGAGGTGACTTATCTTTCCCGCGTCGCGGCGATGGGCGCGATGGCTTCGGCGCTGGCTCATGAGCTGAGCCAGCCGCTCACCGCGGCCATGAATTACATTCGGACAAGTCAGCGGCTGAGTAAGAAGCTCGTCAAAGACGCACCTGCGGAAGTGCACGCGGCTTTACAAGCGGCTGAAGCCGCCATCGCCCGCGCAAGCGACACGCTAAAGAGCGTGAGGCACATGGTGCAGCGAAAGCTTGTCGAAGGAAAGGCCACGTCGCTGACCCGTCTTGTCGAGG
>NZ_JBQTJC010000201.1:0-1629 GCF_052387495.1 Sphingosinicella sp.
GGCGCCGCGGCTGTTGGGCCGGGCGCGCAACCCTGGTTTTGCGCGGCGCTCCCCCGGCGGCTCGAGGGGCTTATCGGCCGCCGCCGTCGCCGCGCGCGTGGTCCCCCTCGCGCACGCGAACGACGGCGGCGGCTCGATCCGCATCCCGGCGAGCTGCTGCGGCGTCTTCGGCCTGAAGCCCACGCGCGCGCGCAATCCGCTCGGCCCGTTCCTCGGCGACCTCATGAACGGCCTCGTCGTGGAGCACGCGGTCACCCGCTCGGTGCGCGACAGCGCGGCGCTGCTCGATGCGACGGCCGGCCCCGACCTCGGCGCGCCCTACTGGGCGCCCCCGCCGGCCGGCACGTTCCGGGAGGAAGTCGGCGCGCCGCCGGGCCGCCTCCGCATCGCCGCCGTCACCGCGGCGCCGACGGGCAGCGCGATCCATGCGGACTGCGTGACCGCGGTGCGCGACGCCGCCGAGCTCTGCGCATCGCTGGGCCACCGGGTGGACGAGGCGACGCTGCCCGTCTCCGGCGAGATGATCACGGACTGCTTCGTCACCGTCTGGACGACCGGCGTCGCGTGGACGGTCGATGCGATGGCGCGCGCCACCGGCCGCACCGTGACGCCGGAGACTGTCGAGCCGCTGACGTGGGCGCTCGCGGAGGCCGGCCGTCAGCGCAGTGGCCCGGACTACCTCGCGGCCGTGCAGGGGCTTCAGATGATCGGCCGGGCCGTCGCGATGTTCATGCAGGACTGGGACGTCCTGCTGACGCCCGTGGTCGCCGAGCCGCCGCCGCCGCTCGGCACCTTCGACGCGACCCCCGACAACCCCCTCGCGGGCTTCCTGCGCGCCGCCGAATACGTGCCGTTCACGCCGCTGGCGAACGCCACCGGGCAGCCCGCGATGTCGGTGCCGTTGACGTGGAATTCCGCGGGCCTTCCGGTGGGCGCGCACTTCATCGGGCGCTTCGGCGACGAGGCCACGCTGTTCCGGCTGGCGGCCCAGCTGGAGACCGCGCGCCCCTGGGCTGACCGCCGCCCCGGGTGACGCTCGCTGGCATCCCGGCTGCAACATTCAGGGACCCGGGATACCGGGAGGTACCGAGCGATGAAGCACCTGGGTGTGATCGTTCTCTCCGCGATGATCGTCGCGGGATGCGCGACAGCGGGCTCTCGGACGGCGGGCGGCGGCCCGTACGTGACGGCGGCCCGCGGGCAGACCGCCTCGCAGCAAGCGGCGGATACGGCGGCCTGCGAACGGCTCGCGGCGGATCAGACGAGCCGCGGAACCGAGACCGCCAAAGGCGCCGGCGTCGGCGCCGCTGGCGGAGCGCTCGCCGGAGCGGCGGCGGGCGCGGCCATCGGAGCCGCGACGGGCGGTGATGTCGGCAAGAGCGCCGGGATCGGCGCAGGAGTCGGCGCGGTGGGTGGTGCGGCGACCGGCGGAGGCTACAAGTATTCGAAGGCGACGGACGCGTACAACGCGGCGTTCGCCTCGTGCATGAGCGGCCGCGGGTATTCGGTCACCTACTGAGTCACCGTCGGGGGCGGCGGGGGGGCGCGCGTCCGCCCGCCCCCCGTCGCGTTTTACGCAAACCCCCACCCGCCCGCGGTTGTGTGTGGCGGGGCCCCCCGGCGGCCCCC
>NZ_JBQTJC010000202.1:0-8271 GCF_052387495.1 Sphingosinicella sp.
GGCCTCATAGCGCGAGCTGTGCCCGGCATGGCCGGGGTTGAGCGCGAGCACGATCCGGTCGAGGAAGCGGCGGCGGCCCGAGGCGCTTTCTACTAACAGCCTGTCCATCGCCGGGGTGAGCCAGAGCACCGACAGCCATTCGGCGAGCGAATTGGCCGCGGCCGGCGCGCCGTTGATCCGCACCTGCCGCCGCTCAGGCGCCTGCGCCGTCGTGCCGGTGCCGATCTCGATCTGATCGAGCCGCGCCGCCACCGCGAAGCCGCCGCCGCCATCGCACCGCGCCATCTCCGCGAGGCTCGCCCCGCGCAGGCCGCGGCCGGGCGAGAGCAAAGACACCGCTTCGAGCAAATTGGTCTTGCCCGCGCCATTCTCGCCGGTGAGCACGACCAGCCCCGACCCCGGCGCGACGAGGGCGTCGGCATAGGAGCGGAAATCGGCGAGGCTGAGGCGGGTGACGGCCATGGCCCGCTCCTATCGCCAAAGCCGGGTGACCGCCACGTGCGGCGGCGCTAGGAGGATCGTCTGACCGGATGGGGAGCAATTCATGCGTTGGGGATGGATCGCGGCGCTGGCCGCCTTGTCGACCGCGGCGCCCGCTCGGGCGGACATCACCGCGCGCTTCGCGCAGGAGAGCGGCCCGCCGATCACGGTCCAGGTCCGCGATAATGGCGACAGCCGGATTGTCGTCACCGACGGCGTCTATGTCATGCGGGACGGCGTCGCCTACATGATCCTCACCGACCCGCGCGGCACCTTCGTCACCCGGCAGGAGGATTTCGTCGCCCTGATGCGCGAGCTGCTGACCGCCGTGCCGCGGCTGCCGGGCGCGCGCGATCCCGTGCCGGGGGTCGCAGAGCGAGGCACCGAGACCGTCGCCGGGCGGACCGGTACGATCTTCCGGGTCGGCGCCCCCGACTCCGCCGACACGATCGACTTCGTGATCAGCCAGGATCCCGAGCTGGCCCCGGTCGGGCGGGCGATGGCGACTTTATTGAGCCCGCTCCTCACCGCGTCGATGGAGAGCACGCCGGGGCTCGGCGCGGAGATGACCGGCCTGTTCGCGCGCGGCACGGTGATCCGCTTCGGCTTCATGTGGCGGCTCGACAGCGTCGACACGGCGCCGGTCGCGGCCGCCGGGTTCGAATTGCCGAGCGCCCCGATCGACCGCGCGGCAGTGCGGGCCCGCTTCCTCGGGCCGGAGGCCGACCCGAACTAGACATGCTTTCGCGCCCGCGCGGATCGGGCTAGGCCGAGCCCGGGATGGGCGACTTCAGGATCGAACCGATTGAGGTGGCCGGCAACCGGCTGACCGTGCTCAGCGACGGGCCGGAGCGGCTGGCCGGGCTGATCGCGCTGATCGACGGCGCCAGGGAATCGCTCCGCATCCTCTATTATATCTGGCTCAACGACGAGACCGGGCGGCAGGTGCGAGATGCCCTGGTCGCGGCGGCGGAGCGCGGGGTCAAGGTCTCGATGCTGCTCGACGGCTTCGGCGCCTCGGCGGCGACGCCGGCCTTCTTCAAGCCCTTGAGCGACGCGGGCGCGCGCTTCTGCCGCTTCGTGCCGCGCTGGGGACGGCGCTATTTGTTGCGCAATCACCAGAAGCTCGCGCTCGCCGACGGACAGCGGGCGATCGTCGGCGGCTTCAACATCGGCGACGAGTATTTCGGGACGATCGAATCCGGCGCCTGGCGCGATCTCGGCATCGAGGTCGAAGGATCGAGCGTCGGCTGCCTCGTCGACTATTTCGACGCCCTCTTCGCCTGGGCGGAGAGCGATGATTCCTCGATCCGCGACCTGCGGCGCATGCTCAGCCGGCACAGCGTGCGCTATGAGACCCTGCACTGGCTGTTCGGCGGCCCCACGCGGCGGCTCAGCCCCTGGGCGCGCTCGGTCAAGCGCGACATGCTCCACGCCCGCTCGGTCGACATGGTGATGGCCTATTTCGTGCCGAGCCTGTCGATGCTGCGCCGGATCTATGCCGTCGCCCGCCGCGGCCGGGCCCGCCTCGTCACCTCGGGCAAGTCTGACCTCAGGACGACGATGTGGGCGGCGCGCTTCTCCTATTGGCGGGTGCTGAAGCGCGGCGTCGAGGTCTACGAATATCAGCCAACCAAGCTTCACACGAAGCTGATCATCATCGACGACGCCGTCCATATCGGCTCGGCCAATTTCGACCTCAGGAGCCTCTATCTCAATCTCGAGATGATGCTGCGCGTCGAGGACGTGGAATTCGCGGCGCGGATGCGCGCCTTCGTCGAGCATGAGATCGCCCACAGCCGGCGGATCACGGTCGAGGACCACCGGGCGAACATGACCTGGCTCAACCGGCTGCGCTGGGCGTTCGGCTTCTTCGTGATGGCGACGGCGGATTACAATCTCGCGCGGCGGCTCAATTTCGGCCGCCGGCTGGGACCTTAATCTTCGTCCTTCCAGCCCCAGAAGAGTTGGCAGGGCGGGATGTTGACCCATTCGAGGCCGCGGTCGATCCGCTCGAAATGGGGCGCCATGAAATCGCGCACCTTGGGCGAGAATTGATAGACCAGGAAGGCGCCGCCCGGGCGGAGCGCGGCGGCGGTTTCCTCGGCGATCTTCGGGCCGATGCCCGGCGGCAACGTCGAGAAGGGCAGGCCTGAGAGGATGTAATCGGCATGATCGAAGCCGCAATCGGCGATGATCTGCCGCACGTCGGCGGCCGAGCCGGTGACCGGGAAGAGCCGGCTGTCGCTGAACTTCTGCCGGAGATAGCGGGTGAAATCCGGGTTGGTGTCGATCGCGATCAGGGTCGCGTCCGGCGCCATCCGCTCGAGGACATGCTCGGTGAAGGTGCCGACCCCGGGGCCGTATTCGACGAACAGCTTGCAGTTCGCCCAATCGACGGGCCCGAGCATCTTGTCGATCGTCGCCTTCGACGAAGGGATGATCGAGCCGACCATCACGGGGTGCTTGATGAAGCCGCGCAGGAAATGCCAGAGCGGGCCGCCGCTCGCGTTGCGCGCGACACGGCTTTCTCTACGTGCCTCGTCCCAGGATGCCGACATGCTGTTGCCCAGAAAATTACGGGAAGGTGACGCGTTGGCAAATCGGGACCCGCTTGGCAAGGCGCAAGGGGCGGCGCCGAAGGGAAGGAAATTCCCGGGGTGGGCCGAACGCCCCGCCGGATGAACGGCTACGGCCTCTCGCGCGGGCGATTCGCCCTGCTCTACTCGGTGATGCTGGTCGCCGCGGCGGGCAATACGGCGATGCAGTCGCTGCTCCCCGCGATCGGGCGCGAGCTCGCCGTCGCCGACATCTGGGTGGCGGTCGCGTTCAGCCTTTCGGCGGTGATCTGGGTGGCGCTGGCGCCGGTCTGGGCGCGCCGCGCCGACCGCCGGGGCCGCCGCGCGCTGATGCGGCTCGGCCTCTACGGCTTCATCGTCTCGATGCTGATCTGCGGCGGCGCGCTCGCCGCCGGCCTGCTCGGGCTGATGGGCTCGGCGCTGGTCTTCACCATCTTCATGCTCGGGCGGACCTTTTACGGCGCCTTCGGCTCGGCCTCGCCGCCCGCCGTCCAGGCCTATGTCGCGGCGCGGACCGAGGGCGAGGCGCGGACCAACGCGCTCGCCGCGATCGCCTCCTCCTTCGGCCTCGGCACGATCATCGGCCCGGCGATCGCGCCGCTTTTCATCTTCCCGCCGCTCGGCCTGTCGGCGCCGCTCTTCGCCTTCGCGCTGATCGCCGCGGTGGTGCTCGTGCTGATCGTCCTGAAGCTGCCCGACGACACGCCGAGGCGCGACGCGCGCGGGACGATCGTCGCCTATCCCGCGATCGGCGGGGGCGGCGGGCAGGCCGCGCCGGACGAAGCCGTGCGCGTCGCCTTGTCGTGGCGCGATCCGCGCGTCCTGCCCTGGCATCTGATCGGCACGGTCGGCGGCCACGGCCATGCCATCGTCCTCGGCGTGATCGGCTTCCTCGTGATCGACCGGCTAATGCTGCCGCTCGACCATGCCCAGCAATGGATCGCGATCGTGCTTATGGCCGGCGCGGCGGCCTCGCTCTTCGCGCAATGGTGGCTGATCCCACAGCTGGCGCTGTCGCCGCGGCAGCTCGTCGTCTGGGGCTCGGTTGTGGCCGCCGCGGGCTCGGCAATGACCGGGCTCGGCCAGGGCGTCTATACGCTCACCATCGGCTTCGCTTTGGCCTCGCTCGGCTTCGGGCTGTTCCGGCCCGGCTTCACCGCCGGCGCCTCGCTCGCGGTCGGGCCGGACGAGCAGAACGAGGTGGCGGGGCAGGTCACCTCGGTCGCGGGCATCGCCTTCGTCGCGGGCCCGGCGGCGGGAGTCTGGGCCTATGGCTACGGCCTCGCTCTGCCCTTCCTCGTCACCGCCGCCCTGATGCTCGCCCTCGCCGGCTGGACCGCCTGGCGGTTCATTCCTTCGTCCCGCGCGGAGTGAGCATGCCCGGCGAGATGAAGCCGATCCCGCCGACGCTGCGCGCCTCCTGCATCAGGCTCTCGCGGATGCGCTCGTAGTCGGCCTCCATTTCGGGCGTGACCGAGGCGCGGGTTTCCTTCAGCGCCCGCTCGAACTGGTCCATCGTCACCGTCGTCGCCTCGATCGAGCCGCGCAGCGCGAACAGGCCGGCGCGGCGGACGAGGTCCTCAAGGTCCGCGCCGGTGAAGCGCGCCGTCCGATCGGCCAATGCGTCCAGATCCACGTCCGAGGCGAGCGGCATCCCCTTGGTGTGAATGCCCAGAATGTGCCGCCGGCCGGCTTCGTCCGGGACCGGCACGTAGATCAGCTCGTCGAACCGGCCGGGCCGGAGCAAGGCCGGATCGATCAGGTTCGGCCGGTTCGAGGCGCCGATCACCACCACGGATTGCAGCTCTTCGAGGCCGTCCATTTCGGCGAGGATGGTGTTGACGACGCGCTCGGTGACCTGCGGCTCGCCCCAGCCGGCGCCGCGGGCGGGGACGAGGCTGTCGATCTCGTCGATGAAGATCACGGTCGGGGCGACCTGGCGGGCGCGGGCGAACAGCCGGGCGATCTGCTGCTCGCTCTCGCCATACCATTTGGAGAGCAGGTCGGACGATTTGGTGGCGATGAAATTGGCCTCCGCCTCGCGCGCGGTGGCCTTGGCGAGCAAGGTTTTGCCCGTCCCCGGCGGCCCGTAGAGCAGGAAGCCCTTGGCCGGTCGGATGCCGAGCCGGCGGAAGGCGTCCGGATGCTTCAGGGGTAGCTCGACGCCTTCGCGCAGCCGCTCGCGCGCCGCGTCGACGCCGCCGACATCGTCCCAGCCGACATCGGGCTTCTGCACCATCACCTCGCGCATCGCCGAGGGCTGGACGCGCTTCAGCGCTTCCTCGAAATCCTTGCGGGTGACCGAAAGCCGGTCGAGCACGTCGGGCGGGATGATGCCGTCCTCGAGGTTCAGCTCGGGCATGATCCGTCGCACCGATTCGATCGCCGCCTCGCGGGTCAGAGCGGCGAGATCGGCGCCGACGAAGCCGTAGGTCTGCTTGGCCAGTTCATTGAGATCGACATCCTCCTGCAGCGGCATGCCGCGGGTGTGGATGCCGAGGATCTCGCGCCGCCCGCCCTCGTCCGGCACGCCAATCACGATCTCGCGGTCGAAGCGGCCCGGGCGGCGCAGCGCCTCGTCGATCGCCTCGGGCCGGTTGGTCGCGGCGATGACGACGACGTTCTGCCGCGGCTCGAGCCCGTCGAGCAGGCTCAGGAGCTGGGCGACCAGCCTTTTTTCGGTCTCGCCCTGGACCTGGCCGCGCTTGGGAGCGATCGAATCGATCTCATCGATGAAGATGATCGAGGGGGCGTTGTGGCCGGCTTGCTCGAACAGGTCGCGCAGGCGCTTCTCGCTCTCGCCATAGGCCGAGCCCATGATCTCGGGGCCGGCGACATGGAAGAAGCTGGCGTCGCTCTCGTTGGCGACGGCGCGGGCGAGGCGCGTCTTGCCGGTGCCGGGCGGGCCGTGCAGCAGCACGCCCTTGGGCGGATCGACGCCGAGCCGCTCGAAAATCTCGGGGTAGCGCAGAGGCAGCTCGACCATTTCGCGCAGCTGGTCGATCGTCGTCCCGATGCCGCCGATATCGTCATAGGTGACATCGGCGCGGCGCTTCTCCTTGGCCTCGGTATATTCGGGCTTGAGCTCGACCTCGGTATTGGCGTCGATCAGGACGATCCCCTTGGGCGCGGTCGAGACGACGACGAGCCGGATCTCCTGCAGCGCATAGGCGGGGGCGGTGAGCATCTTCCTGAGCTCGGGCGGAATGTCGCCGGGCGGCATCTGCTGCTGGCCGGTGGTGGCGACGACGTCGCCGGCGGTGATCGGCTTCATCCCGAAGCTGCGCTTGAGCGCGTGGGCGGAGCCGTGCAGGCGGAGATTCTTCTGCGCCGGGGCGAAGACGACGCGGGTCGCGGGCTTGGCATCGGCCTTGCGGACCTCGATGAAATCGCCCGAGCCGATCTCGGCATTGGCGCGCTGGAGGCCGTCGAGGCGGATGATATTGAGCCCCTCGTCCTCCGGATAGGGCCCGACCGCGCGCGCCGGCGTCGGGCGCTTGCCGACCAGCTCGATCACGTCGCCGTCGGCGAGACCCAGCTCGGTCATGATCGCGCGCGGTAGCCGGGCGATGCCGCGGCCGCTGTCGTCGGGGCGCATGGTGGCGACCTGCAGCTTCTTGGGTGCGCGTTCCTCGTCCGCCATCGGTCCAGGCCTCCTGATGCAAGCGCCCCACATAGGCACGGACAACGGGCGGTCAAAGCGGCGGTTCAAAAAAGGGCGATTTGAGCGCGCGATCCTTATTTCGAGATATTTCGAATTCAGGATTGACAATCGCGTCGCGTCGTCACATTTCGAGTTTCATGGAAACGATGAACCGATTCGATTCGGACAGCGCCATCGCCGCCCTGGGCGCGCTGGCGCAGGAGCACCGGCTGGCGCTGTTCCGGCTGCTCGTCCAGGCGGGCGAGGACGGCATGGCTGCGGGGGCGATCGCGACGGCGCTCGGCATTCCCAATTCGTCGCTCTCCTTCCACCTCGCCCAGCTCAGCCGCGCCGGCCTGATCCGGCAGCGGCGCGCGCATCGGTCGATCATCTACTCGGCCGACTATGGAGCGATGAACGCATTGGTCGGCTACCTCATGGAAAATTGCTGCGCCGGCGCCGCCTGCGACTCCGACGCCGACTGTTCCGAACTCCCCGCTCAAGAAAGGAAAACCGCATGAAGCGCCTCCACGTCCATGTCGGGGTCAACGACCTCGACCAGTCGATCGGCTTCTATTCCACCCTGTTCGGCGCGGAGCCGAGCGTGATCAAGGACGATTACGCCAAGTGGATGCTCGACGATCCCCGGGTCAATTTCGCGATCTCGGCGGGAATGCACGCCCGCAAGGGGATCGAGCATCTGGGCATCCAGGCCGAGGACGGCGACGAGCTGGCCGAGGTCTATACCCGGCTCAAAACGGCCGGGCGGCCCGTGCTCGAGGAGGGCGCGACCACCTGTTGCTACGCCAAATCCGAGAAAAGCTGGGTCACCGACCCGGACGGCGTGATCTGGGAAGCCTTCCACACCACCGGGGAGGCGACCGTCTACGGCGACAGCCCCTCGTTCGATGTCCTCGCCGCCGCGGCCTCGCCGAACGCCGCGCCGGCGAAATGCTGCGCGCCGGCGCAATGAGCCGGCCAGGCGGCGCGGAGCCCGGCCGTGGCTGAGCCCGCGCCGCTCGGGCGGCGGCTGGCGGCGGAGGGGATCGGCGCCTTCTTCCTGTTCGCGACGGTGATCGGCTCCGGGATCATGGCCGAGAATCTGGCGGGCGGGAACGAGGCGATCGCCCTGCTCGCCAACACGCTCGCCACCGGCGCGATCCTGTTCGTGCTGATCGCGATGCTCGGCCCGATCTCGGGCGCGCACATGAACCCGGCGGTGACGCTCGTCGTGGCCCTGAGGCGCGAGCTTCGCTGGCCGGAGGCAGGCGGCTATGTGCTCGCCCAGCTCACCTTCGGCATCCTCGGCGCCTGGGCGGCGCATCTGATGTTCGAGCTGCCGACCTTGCAGCTTTCGGTGAAGGCGCGGGCCGGGCTCGGCCAGTGGGCGGGCGAGGCGATCGCCACTTTCGGCCTGATCCTGACCATCCTCGGCACGCTCCGCCACCGGCCGCACTGGATCCCGGCGAGCGTCGCGCTCTATATCAGCGCGGCTTATTGGTTCACCTCGTCGACCAGCTTCGCCAACCCGGCGATCACGGTGGCGCGCAGCCTCTCCAACAGCTTCGC